>JBGZCE010000137.1:0-40863 GCA_041845175.1 Filifactoraceae bacterium | reverse complement strand
CCTTGGCGATTTTTGCGAGCTCGTTCAGTCTCGGCAGTTCTTCTATCATTATGATCCCTCCACATTTTTCAGTACTTGTTTCTGCCGCAAGCGGCATTTGCGCGGCATGATCTTCCGTCTATGTCTTACCCGCGCGATCGCCGTTTCAATCAAGCCCCCGAAGGCCACGGTCTCCTATCGTTCGCTGATCGGCAGCGTGATCCAAAAGCAGCTGCCCCTGCCGACCTCGGATTCGACGCCGTAGCTCCCGCCATGCGCGCTCACGATGTCCTTGACGATCGACAGTCCGAGCCCCGAGCCGACGCTGGAGCGGATATGCTCCTTGTCAACCTTGTAGTAGCGCTGCCAGATATCCTCCAGATGCTCCGGCGCAATGCCGATGCCCGTGTCGAAAATACGGACGCGCACCTGCTCCTTGCCCTTTTCGCCGACAAGCTCCTGCTTCACGAGAATGCTCTTGTCCTGTCCGGTGTGCGTGATTGCATTGCCAAGCAGATTGTACAGCACCTGCCCGATCTTGGATCGGTCCGCTTCGATCTCTGCCGTGTCCTCGTAGGAGAATTCGAATTGATAGCCCTCCGCCTCCGTCATTTTGGCGCATCGGTCGATAATCTCGTCGATCAGCTGCGTCAGGTCGAAGCGTTCGAGCTGAAGCTTGTTCAATTCCGCCGATGCCTTGGAGATCATCAGCACATCGTTGACCAGATTGCTGAGCCGCTGCGCCTCGTCGATGATGACCTGCACATTTTCCTTCGTGTCCTCGCCCGGCAGATCCCGAATGACCTCCGCATAGCCGATGATCATCGTCAAAGGCGTGCGCAGATCGTGAGAAATATTCGCGATCAGCTCCTTTTGGAGTCTTTCGGTCTTTCCGAGCTCGATCGAGGTTCTGGTCATCGTGTCGTTGAGCTCGTCGATCTCCCGATAGGCATTGTCCTGAAGCTTCAGATCATAGCCGCCCGAGATCAGCTTTTTGGCGGATCGGTTGATATCCATGATCGGCTTTGCGATCTTGCGCGAAAGCACATACGCCAGCACCGCCGCCGACAGGATCAGGATCCCGGTCACATACAGGATCTGCACGCGAAGCACCGAGGTGGTCGCGCTCATCGGCGTGATCATCGAATCGATCACCACCATCACGCCCGCTTCCTCGTCCGCGATCGTGTACATCAGCCGCTCATGCTCGCCCTTGCCGAATACCTTTCGCGGCTCCGGCTCGGTCGGCGGCCCGATCCCTCGGGTCACGGTGAGCGTCTCCCGACTCGCGACGGCGATCGTTTCTTCATACAGCGTCTTGCGCTGAGCGTCCGTCATGCGTAGGATGTCACAATCTCTGAAGCGCTCCGATGAGTAGAGGAGCATTCCCTCCTCGTCAACGATATGGATGCACAGATCCTCCGTAATCATTTTTTCGGAAAGATAGGTTGCAAGCTCGTCCTCCTCGTCAACGATCGAGAGCGCATGCTGCGCCGCCGAACGGATCTCGGCGCGCTTGATGTTTTTGTAGAAATCCTCCAAAAAAACCGTTTGCAGCAATAGCAGCAGCAGGACGATAAAAAGGACAAAGCCGCTCAAATAGCGAAACAGCTTGAATACGATCCCTTTATTTTTCTTCAAAGCGATAGCCCACCCCTCTCACCGTTACGATCCGATCGCTGTACGGCCCCAGCCTTTTTCGGATCAATTTGATATGGGTGTCCAGCGTGCGCTCGTCGCCGTAAAAATCGTAGCCCCATATCTTTGAGATCAAATTATCTCTGCTCATCGCGATATTCTTGTTTCGGATCAGATAGACGAGCAGCTCATATTCCTTGGGCGAAAAGCTTTCGCGCACGCCGTCCACATCGACCGTCATCGCATCGAAATTGACGACCAGTCCGTCCTGTACGAATTTTTCCTGCGAAAGCGCGACATTAGAGCGCTTGACGATCGCGTCGATCCGCAGCATCAGCTCCTTGGCGGAGAACGGCTTGACCACATAATCGTCGACGCCGATCTCGAAGCCGTGGATCCGGTCATATTCCTCGCCTCTTGCCGACAGCATCAGCACCGGCACCTTCGAGAGCTTGCGCAGCTCCCGCACCGCCGAGAAGCCGTCGAGCTCCGGCATCATCACATCCATGATGACGATATCGAATTCTTTTTCTTCACAAAGCTCCAGCGCCTTCATCGCATTTTCCGCCTCGGTCACATGATGGCCCTCATGCTCCGCGTATTTTCGGATCAGCAGCCGGATCTTTTCTTCATCATCCACTACCAAAATATGATACATACATCCTCCGTTCTCCGTAAGCTTCCTTCTCCCGCATACGATCGTATCATGAACGCACGCTTTTTTCTCATTTATAAACACATCGCGCTCCGCCCGATCGGCATCCGGCACGATCGCTCGTACACATTCCTTCTTGTCTTAAAATCCGCCGGGACCATTTCGGTCCGTCGGTATGATCCTTCCCTCATCGTATCGCTGAGCGCTACGCTCGGGTCCGCCGCTTGTGATCGTGGGATAGAACACCGCGCTTTTCCTCATTTATAAGTGCACCTTGCTCCGCCCGTTCAGTATACCGCCGCCTTGTGAAGTTCTCGTGAAAAAATCCGATCACAAATCGATCCGCGCCGTTTTTTGTCGGCGGTTCGCCGGTTTTGCAGCCGCCGCCGTCGCAGGACGGAAGGCTTCCGCTTTTTGCGCGGGCGATCCTCAAAGCAAGCTCGGCTCATTTTCTTCAATCGAAGATCACGATCGAACCATCCGCTTACAGCCTGCGCAAAACCGCTGTCGGAGCGATCGCCGCGCGGACGCCCGATGCGGCGACCGCCGTTTTCGTTATTTATATTGTACTTTAATCAAGAGTATGTTACAATGCAGTTGGCAAATTAAATTTATATTTTATTGATTGTGAGGGGGATTTTATGAAGAAAACCGGTTTATTTGCAATGTTGTTGGCTGCGCTTTTGGTATTGACGGCTTGTGGCGGATCGACCGGCGGCACGACCTCGAGCTCTGCCTGGGCAGGCGATACGGAGCTGGGGAACGATACCTACGGCTATGTATATCTGAAGGGCACCTGGGAAACCGTCATCAGCGAGGCGGACGATGCCGAAATGCTCAGCTACATGGACGATGACGGAAATGTCGTGGATCTGTCGCTGAACCTTGTTGCGGGCGACGAGTTGACCTTGGATGAGATGATCGAGTTCTACACCGAATTCTATGAGCTCCAGTTCGCGGTAACGGATATCGCAATCGATGAAAACGGCTCATTCCAGGATCATTCCGCGGTGATTATGACCGGACAATACGACGATCCGTATTTTGAAGAGCTATTCAAACTGAAGGTATGGTTCTTCGAGGATGCGAACGGCCAGCTTCGTTATGTTGCGGTAGAAGCGAGACCGAGTGACATCGATGCACTTGCCTCAGCGGTTGAGGAAACCTTTGCGCTTACAAAAAGATAGTCCGCACCACAGCACGAAAAACAAAGGCGACGATCAGGGTATCCCTCGATCCGTCGCTTTTTCTTTCGGAAAATTTTGTGTCATGCGCTTAGCGTTTTTGTGCGAGCGCATTTCTGTCGCGCCGCTTCGAGCAGGCTTTGCCGCTTGCCGTTTTATCACGCGCTCCGTCCGTATGCTCGGTGCCTGATCCGTCGCTTCGCGGCTTTCGCCTCGTCCTTTCGTTGTGCTTTTTCTTTCGGAAAATTTTGTGCCGTGCGTTTACCGTTTTTGTGCGAGTGCATTTCCGTCGCGCTGCTTCGAGCAGGCTTTGCCGCTTGCCGTTTTTGCTTCGTCTTTTCACACGCTCGGGCATTTTTCCGCGCACAAAAAGTCTTTACGGTTGAACTTTCGGGTCGCTTGTGTTAAAATGCAAGTAGTAAATTAAACATTGTGATGCTCTTATCACGGAGCATTGAGAAGGGACCCTATGAAAAAAACGACTTTACTTTTATTTTTACTACTCTCGATCTTTACGCTGACTGCCTGCGGCGGCGCGACGACTTCGAGCGACGGCTCAAATGCCGACACAACGATCCCGGAGGGCGCGGTCGAGCTCGGCAGCGATACCTACGGCTATGTCTATCTGACGGGCGAATGGGAGCAAACGATCGCCGAATCGGAGGGGCTTGGAATGATCAGCTTTTTGAGCTCCGACCAGTCCATCGTGGATCTGGGCATCGACAAGCAAAGCTCCGGCACGCTCACGATCGACCAGCTCGTCGAGTCGAACCGATCCTTCTATGTGGATAGCTTCCAGGCGGAGGATATCGTGATCGACGAGAACGCTTCGTTCCAAAATTACGATGCGATCCTTCTGACCGGTCGCTATCTCGACGACGGCGTCAATCTGGAATTCTATGTCAAGGTATGGCATTTCACGGACGAAAACGGTCAGGTCCGTTTTGTGACGGCGGAGGCGGTCGAAGAGTCGATCGACGCGTTCAGCAAGGCGGTCGAGGACACCTACTCCATCACCAAAAAATAACTCTGACTTTATGAAGCTCTTGACCGAGCTTGAAAGGAGAACTGTATGAAAAAAATGAAATTGCTTTTATTGCTGATGCTCTCGATTTTTGCGCTGACGGCTTGCGGCGGCACGACGACTTCAAGCGACGACTCAAATGCCGGCGTGATGCTCCCGGAGAATTCGGTCGAGCTCGGCAACGACGACTACGGCTATGTCTATCTCGTGGGCACGCGCTGGGAAGAAAATCTCGAGAAGCTCGATGACACCGGTATGCTCGGCTTCCTCGCGGAGGACGGCACCTTCGTCTACTTCGGTTCCAACGAGAGCACCAACACGACCAAGGAGGATCTGATCTCCGCTTGCAGTCAATACTACACGACCACGCTCACATCCGAGGATCTCACCGTCGATGAGAACGCGAGCTTTCAAACGCTGCCGGCGACACTGGTCAGCGGCACCTTCGTCGATCCGGAGCTGAACGAAACGCTTGCTTATCGCGTGTGGTTCTTTGAGGATGAGGGATTTGTGCGTTATATGGCGATCGATGCCAAGCCGGACGAAATGGACGCGCTTGCAAAAGAGGTCGAGGATACTTATTCAAGGGTCAGTCTGCTGACCGGTAATTGATTCCATTTCAGAAAAACAGAGGAGGATTTATGAAGAAAACCCGATTGCTTTTTGTTCTGCTGGTCGCGATCGTTGCGCTGACCGGCTGCGGTTCAAGCTCCACAAGCAACAGCTCCGGCTCTACGGACGGCGGCTCGACCACATCGAGCGATGCATTCGTTATGGGCAACGAGCTGCTCGGCACCCTTTCCCTCGACGGCGATTGGGAATTGCTGCCGGATGCAAGCGTGGAAGACGAGATGCTTCGCTATTACAACAATGACGATGACAGCATTTTGGATCTGGGCGTCAATCGGATCGCCGGAGAGGACTATTCCATGGAGGATCTGATCACTTTCCATAACGATTACTACTCCGATCCGGGGTCCTATGAGGATACGACGATTACTCTCTCGGAGGGGACCTTCCGGGAGTATCCGGCAACCATTATGAGCGGAAGCTATGTTGATCCGTCGATGCAGGAGCTATTCCTTCTGAATGTATGGTTCTTTGAAGACGAAAGCGGACAGATCCGCTATATCGCATTGGAAGCCTTGCCGGAGGTCATGCCGAATCTGATGAAGGCGGTTGAAGAAAATTATTCGATCGCAGTCGGCTAACTAATTGCAACAAATGTAAACGATCGACCTTGAAGGGACGCTCCTTCGGGGTCGATTTTTTGTGCGGCAAAAGGCATTTCGCTCTTCATCCGAAATTTGAACTGCCGAAGCGCGCCGAATTTGGTATAATGGAATCAATGACAACGAACTCGAAAGGACGGAACAAATTATGAATGACCGCAGCGCAGCCAAGCGCAAATACATCAACACTCTCTGTATGCTCTATATCGAGGCGGCATCGAGCCTGCTCGACAAGCCGAGCGTTCTGATCGAATACAGCATCAACAAGGGCATCTACACCCAGCTCCGCGGCATCGTGCCGGACAATGTGCTGCTGGAGCGCCTGCGCGAGAAGATCCGCGAGCTGATCTCCCGGCGCATTCCGATCATAACAAAAACGCTTTCGACCGCGGAGGCGATCACGATCTTTGAAGCACAGGGCATGACCGACAAGGTGCAGGTGCTCCGCAGCGCGGAGGTTGAGCGCGTCACGCTCTGCCGGCTGACCGATACGATGTACTGCTTTTTGGGCGGCGTGCTCGAAAACAGCGGCGACATCGACCAATTCAGTCTGATCGCGGCGGAGGACGGAATCATTTTGGCATTTCCTTTTTCAAACGGCGTGCTCGGGTATCGCCATCAGGAAAAGCTCTTTGCCATTTTTCGCGAGTCGGAGGATTGGGCGCGCCTGCTTGAGATCAACCATGCGGGCGATCTGAACGAGGTGACTCGACGCGGCGAGCTCAGCGACATCGTGCGGATCTCCGAGGCGCTCCATGAAAAGAAGATCGCGCAGATCGCCGATTCGATCCACAAAAAAAGCACGGCAAGGCTGATCCTGATCGCCGGCCCGTCCTCGTCCGGCAAGACGACCTTTGCCAAGCGATTGGGCATACAGCTCCGTGTGCTCGGCAAAAAATTCATCACCGTCGGACTGGACGATTATTTTGTCGATCGGGATCAAACGCCGCTCGGCGCGGACGGCAAGCCGGATTTCGATTCCATTGCGGCGGTGGATGTCGCCGCATTCAATGCCGATCTGCAAAAGCTGCTGCGTGGCGAGGAGGTTATTCTCCCGAGCTTTGATTTTATCCGCGGAGTGCGCGAATATCGCCGCCCGCCGATCAAGCTGTCGCCGGATACCTATCTTCTCGTTGAAGGAATCCACGGCTTGAACGAGGAGCTGACCGCCTCGATCCCGAGCGATCGCAAATTCAAGGTCTATATCTCGGCGCTGACGCAGCTCAACATCGATGAGCACAATCGCATCGCCACCACCGATCTGCGGCTGCTGCGCCGCATGGTGCGCGATATCAAGACGCGCGGCTACGATGCCGAGCGCACGCTCGAGCTGTGGACGAATGTCGTCAAGGGCGAAAACATCAATATTTTTCCGTTCCAGGAAAATGCGGATATCCTGTTCAACTCGTCGCTGATCTATGAGCTGGCGTTTCTCAAAAGGCACGCGCTTTCGGTGCTCGACGAGGTGCGTTCGGACAGTCCGTACTATGAGGAGGCGCTGCGCCTGTCCGAGCTGCTTGCCTTTTTCCGCGGCGCGGAGGATGAGCTTGCCATCCCCAACACCTCGATTCTGCGCGAGTTTATCGGCGGCAGCTGCTTTGAGCATTAGCCATACAAAAAAGGGCGTACCGGAATTGTCCGATATGCCCTTTTGATTTGTTTGTCGATCCGCTTGCGCACGAATCGTTTTCTCCTGCTCGCGCGCTTTTATCGCACGCTCCGTGCAATGCCTGCTACGCGGCTTTGAACAGTGTATTCAGATCGATCGCTTTATACAGATAATGTCCGTTCATAAGCACCGGCGCATTGGCGAGCTTGACCGCCTCCGCATCGCCGACCCGATATGCATTGCCTGTGATCGAAACGGTGATGACGACATCGCCCTTGGTCAACACGACCGATTTGGTTTTTGCGTCATAATCCACCTTGTAGCCCCGCGCGATCGCAAATTCGCGAATGCCGACCGTTTCGTCCGCGCCGGTTTTTTCATCGAAGGTGATCCGTTTTTCCGATTTGCCCTCGACCGTGCCGAGCTTCTGCACATACGCCAGCAGTGTATCCATCAGCGTGTTGTATTCCGCTTTAATCGGATACGCCTTCAGCATCGTATATCCGTCGCCGCCCGCCGCCATAAAGTCGTTGGTCGCCACCGTATAGGATCTGTCCATATCGATCGGCTCGCCGTTGACCTTGACATCGGACACGCGCTTGCCTGCCGGCGCATTGACATTGAGCGTGAAGGTCAAGCCCGCCACATGCGGGAACGCGCCCTTCTCATTCGGATAATCGCTCGTTCCGTGCTCGAGCGCCGCCACGATGTCGGAGCCTTTGATCTCCTTGACCATGATCGTATTGCCGAACGGGAACACGGTCACCATATCGCGCATCGTGATATCTCCCGCCTTGATGCTCGCGCGGATCCCGCCGCCGTTGGTGATGGCGATATCCGCCTTTGTCAGATCGAGCATCGCCGCCGTCGCAAGCTGTCCGAGATTGGATTCGCCGGTTCGCACGATCGAGCGCTCGCCGACCAGCTCGACGGCGGTTTTTCCGACCACCTTGTCAAGCAGCGGCTTTTGTGCGTCCTCGACCGCCTTGATCGCATCCGCGATCGACTGCTTCGGCACGACATTGGCAAAGTCCGCATATTTGAGCAATTTTGCCTGAATATCCGTCACCTTTTTGTCCGTCAGCTTGATGTCCACCTTGCCGACCGCATTGAGCGAAGCGCCGGTGCTGACGATCAGCGAATGGCCTTCCTTCAAGCCGTTCTCCAAGGTCGTGTGGCTGTGTCCGTCGATGATGAGGTCGATTCCCTCAACGCCTTTGGCGATCAGATCCGAAGTGTAGTCGCCCTCATACAGACCCAGATGCACCAGCGCGATCACGACATCGACTTTTTCCGTATTTCGGAGCGTTTCCGTTGTTTTTTGCGCCGCCTTCACGATATCGGTAAATTCGTAGCCCTTGACATTGTCCGGATGCGTTTTGAATGCGGTTTCCGGTGTGGAGATCCCGAAGATCCCGACCTTGATCCCGTTCACCTCTTTGACGATGTACGGCTTGAACACCGACTGTCCGTTTTTCTCGACATTCGCCGCGAGCATCGGGAAGCTCAGCTTTTTCTCGATGGCAAGCAGATTGTCCGCACCGAAATCGAATTCGTGGTTGCCGACCGCCATCGCGTCATAGCCGACCAGATTGACGACGGAAACTATACTGTGTCCTTTTTCAAGATTGGCGAACGGCAAGCCCTGGAACATATCGCCCGCGTCCAGCACCAGCACATTCTCCTTTTTGCGCAGCTCATCCACATAGCCGCCGAGCTTTGCAAATCCGATCTGCGCGCGCCCGTTGTCCGTTACCGCCGCATGCGTATCGTTGGTGTGGATGATCGTCAGCGTTTTTTCCTCCGCCGCAAATGCCGCTGTCCCGAAGATCGTCGTGGCGATCAATACCCCTGCCATCAGCCTGCTGACAAATTTTTTCATACAATACCTCTTTCTATAAATCATAAAACCGCTTCCGAAAAAATCCGAAAGCGCCAACAACCCGAACCTTTTTGCTTTCGCGCGTTCGCTCGCATCCGTTGCGCGCTCTTTGCGCATCGGCTTTTTCGTTTGCGCACCTCGCAGGACCGGCTTATCCCTCCGCGCACTCGTGCGCTTGTCGTTCACTCGCCGTTTTTGTGCGAGCGCCGTCCGTTCTCATACGGATCGCACCGCCGAGCGTTATCGTCCGCGTTCGCTCACATCCGTTGCGCGCTCTTTGCGCATCGGCTTTTTCGTTTGCGCACCTTGCAGGACCGGCTTATCCCTCCGACGGTCGTCCGCATTCGTGCGCTTGTCGTTCACTCGCCGTTTTTGTGTGAGCGCCGTCCGTTCTCATACGAATCGCGCCGCCGAGCGTTATCGTCCGCGTTCGCTCACCTGTCGTGCTCCTTGAGCCGGCGGTTCCGCCCGATCCGCGAGCCGTTTACGGCTTTTTATTTATGTTTGCCGCAGCAACCGCCGCCATGTCCGCCATTACAGCAGCCGGACGCACCCTTGGCAAGCCTTTCCTGATGAAGCTCGTCCATCGCTTCCTTGATGATCGCCGGCGCTTTGGCGCAATTCGGCATATCGACCGCACAGATCGCAAAGCGCACGCCCTTTCGGAGCGCCACGGCGTAGAGATTTTTTTCCGTCAGCTTTTCCACCAGCTTTTTCGGATGATGATACGGAATCGTCGTGAAGAATCCGTCGCGATACGGCAGGATCTCCAGTCCGACCTCCGCCGCCGCTTTTACAAAAGCCTCGGCTCTCGTTTGCAAAACCGTCTTCCAATGATCGCGTTCCTTTTCGTAGGCGGCTTTTTTCGCAGGATCTCTGTCGATCTCGATCAGCGTCTCCATCGCCGAGCGCGTGCCGTTTGACCAGTTCGCTCTGCTCGCATGCATACAGGAGTAGAAAAAGTCGATCGCAATATCCTCCACCGACGAGATCCCGATCAGCGCACCCGATCGGAAGCCGTACATCGTATAGCCCTTGGACATCGAGAAGGCGATCATCACAAAAATATTCTCCGGCAGATCGCCGAATTTGCCGAAAAACGCGCGTCGCTCCGTGCCGACGCCCGCATAGTCGATATATGCGGTATCCACAAGCAGAATAATTTTATTTTCCTTATCCTCTGCGAGCTTTTTCAGCACAGCCAGTACCTGATCCCACTCGTCGTCGGACAGGCTGTAGCCGGTCGGATTCTGCGCCGGCGTGTTGAGGATCACCAGTGCTCGTTTTTGTTCCCGGATCAGCTCGCCGTATTTTTCTTCAAAATCTTTCACATCGAAGCCGCCCTGCTCGTTGAACAGACGGAAGGTGCGAAGCCCTCTGCCGCCCTCCTCCGCAATGGTCTTGTACGGTGACCAGAACCAGTCGGCTACCAAAATATCGTCGCCCTCGTCGGTGTAATTCCATACCGCGTGTTTGACGCCGCCCGTTCCGCCCGGTGTTGCGACCGAACGAATAAAGCCCTTCGGACGATACTCCGCGAAGCAGGCCTTTTCCGCCGCCGTCAAAAACTCCGGCTGTCCCTCGATCATCGCATACGCCGCCATCCTCGCATTCGGAAGATTCTTCAGCTCCGTGTAGACCGTATCCAGACAGACCAGATTGCCGTCATCGTCCATGATCGCACCGATGGTCGCGTCGATCACCTTATCTCTTCCAAGCTCCGCCTGCGCTTTTTTTGCACGACCCGCAATTTCAAAGATCGCATCGTTTTCGATCGGCCACTGCGCGTGCGCCGCCGTCATTCGAATCATAATAACCTTCCTTTTCCCTGTTGCTCAAAGCATTTTTACAAAAATCTATCCCGAAGGCTCATCAAAGCGCCTTTATCAAAACGCCCTTCAATCGCAAGCCCGGCGCCGAGCGCCCGACCGCAAATCCTGCAGGCTCCGCCGCTCGCGCTTTTTCGGACGGATCGTCCCGCGCTTGGCCCCTGCACTATTCCGCAAACTCGTGCGCCGTCTCCTGCCCCGTGAGCACCCGATACGCGCCGTGCGCCAGCGATTCCAATTCGTTCTCTCCCGGCAAAATATGCACCGGTGCGATAAACTTCACCTTGCTCGTGATATAGTCCGTAATGAATTTTGAATAGGCGATCCCGCCCGTGATCACGATCGCGTCGACCTTGCCGTCCAAAACGACCGCCAGCTCGCCGATCGACTTGGAGATCTGGTACGCCATCGCTTCATAGACCAGCTTGGCCGTTTCGTCGCCCGATGCGATCATTTTTTCCACCTCGACCGCCGAATTGGTGCCCAAAAGCGAAACCAGTCCCGCTCCGCCGCGCATCTTCTTCATCAGTGTCTGCAAATCAAACTGCAATGCGTACTTCACAAAGTCCTTGACCGGCAATCGTCCGGAGCGCTCCGGCGAAAAAGGTCCCTCGTCGTCCGACACGATATCGACCATTCTGCCCTGTCTGTGCGCCGAAATCGACATTCCTCCGCCCAAATGCGCAACAATCTGGTTTGTTTGGTTGTACGGCTTGCCGAGCATTTCCGCCGATTTGATCGCGGACGCACGCATATTGAGCGCGTGCGACAAGCTCGTGCGCTTGATCTCCTTGATGCCTGTGATACGCGCCACCTCGTCCAGCTCGTCCACCGCGACCGAATCATAGATGTACGCATCCACACCGATCGAATCCGCCAGATCCTTGGCGATCAGTCCGCCCAGATTGGACGCATGCTCCAGCACCGGACGGTTCAAAAGCACATCCGCCATCACCTCGTTCACCCGATACGCGCCCGACTTGACCGGCGGAAGGATCCCGCCTCTGCCGACGACCGCACTGAGCTCCTCTACCCTGTATCCTTTCTCCTTCAGCACCGACACGATCGCCTCCTTGCGCATCGCGTATTGCGACGCGATCGACGGATACTTTGCCAGCTCCTCGTTGCTGTGCTCCAGACTTTCCTTGAAAATCAGCTCCTTGTCCTCGTAAAGGGCGAGCTTTGTCGAAGTCGAGCCCGGATTTATCGCTAAAATTTTCATACGATAATCTACCTCCTTTTCATCCTCTATTCTACTATGAAAGCGTTTTTTTGTCATTACGCTTTGCCAATTTCGATCGGATTTCGTGCGAAGCCGCAGATGGGTCGAAGCAATGGACACCACATCCTTGTGCTCCCGCCGGCACGACCGCCGTTATCCTGCAGTCCTCCCGCTCTCGCCGCGGATACCTCTTCCCCGCTCGATGATCCGCACTCTGTCGAAGCGGCTGTCCCCTCCCGATCCGTTCTCTATCCGAAACGACCGCCGTGAATCTCCTCCGTGCTTCGCACTCAAAAAAATGGTCCTTTCGGGCCATATAAAAATTTTTGTACCTATGATATTCTTAGGGTAGAGTCAATGCTGAGCGATCCTTATGCTCGGCGACAGGATCGGATTGACGGCGCTCGAGGTGGGGAGCGACGACAGCCGAAAATTTGCGGCGCTGCCGCAAGGCGTCGATCATAGCTCGGAGGGGAGTCTGATGGTCTATGCTGTCATTACAAAACATAACCGAAAGAAGGGGGTTATTATGAAACGAACAAGATTTTTTTTGAAGATCGCATTATTGGTGGCGATCAGCACACTGTGGATCGGATTGATGAGCGCGCATGCGAATTCTATCACCGTCCGTTATTATCCGGGCGAAGGAGGAACAGGTAATCCCATTGCAAGTAATGCATACCGGCAAAATGGCAACGACTATGTGCATACGGTTCTTCGATTAGATGAATTCGCTAATCCCTTTACCGCTCCGCCGGGCATGGAATTTGCTCATTGGTTGCGCCTAGGTACTCCGACCGACCCAGAACAGATACTATACCCAGGTGACCAACTCCGACTAAGCTTTGGTGCTGATGTTACTCTTTATGCAATATGGGTTCCCGTTCAGACCTCCGGCGGCAATAGTGGCGGCGGGGGCGGTTCTCAGCCGAATTCTCCGGTAAGACCGGATCCGTACACACCTCCGGGAACGAATCCGACCGATCCGACCAAAGAAACTGATCCGGCGGCAACCGATCCGACCAAAGAAACTGATCCGACCAAAGAAACTGATCCGACCAAAGAAACTGATCCGACCAAAGAAACTGATCCGACCAAAGAAACTGATCCGACCAAAGAAACTGATCCGGCGGCAACCGATCCGACAAAGCCGACTGATCCGACAAAGCCGACTGATCCGACAAAGCCGACCGACCCGACTAAGGCGACCGATCCGGCAGCAGGGACAACGCCGGCAACGGATACAACGATCGCCGATCCGTCCGTTCCGCTCAGCTCGGCACCGGTCGTTCAGAACATCAAGACCGTTCCGAAAACAGGGATCGGTTCGATCGAGCCGATACAAGCGGTGATTCCGCCGGCTGTCCTGCCGAATAAGATAAAATTCAGCTCCAAGAAAAGATAAGGATTCCCGACCGACGGAATCTCCACCCGAAAAGGGGCTGCTGCAAAATGAGCTCTGCTCATTCTGCGGCTGCCCCTTTTTTGTATGCGAAAGCAATATCCTCGAAGCAATCATTCTTCTTTTTCTTCTTTTTCTTCTTTGCGGAGATTGAAAATCGGGGTACCTCCGTTTACTTTGCACACCCGTATTCTTCTTGGGAAAGACCGCAGAATGAGTTTCATAACCGAAGCTTTCGTGGAAATGTTCCCAAAGGAATATCCATCGATCGTTTTACAACAGAGAAGATTTTATCCTTTACCGATGAAATGAATGATCTGCCAAGAAAATCTTTAGATTATGCAACTGCGGAGGGGCTATTTAATGAGTTTTTAGATCGGGTGTATTATCATTTTTAAGAACCGCGGAAAGCATCGCAATTCCTTGTTCAGTGAACATATACGGCATATATCTTCTACCACCCGAACCTTCTTCATTTTTTGAGGTGACATTTTGGCACCTCAAAACTTCATATTCTTCTTTTGTCAATTGAAAACAAAAATCCTCCGGAAATCTGTCAGCATTTCTGCTTCTCTGCCTATTTAAATACTTCGTTTCAACTTGGTATAAAGAAGCTAAGTCCCTATCAATCATCACCTGTTTTCCACGAATGGTATAAATCAGTTCTGTGATATTTGTTTCATCTATCAGTATCAAAGTCTTCTCATCTTTCATGTGCTAATCCTCCACAAATTCCAATATATCACTCGGAGTCAGATTCATTGCTCTACATATTTTTTCTAAGTTTTTCATGGATATATATTCGTCTTTGCCCATATTGGCTAAGGTGTTCGAGGTAATGCCTGTGAGCTTTATCAAATCGGTTCTTTTCATATTTTTTTCTATTAAATGGATCCATAATTTTTTATAAGAAACACTCATAAAGCACCTCCAAAATTGTTTTAATTATACCACATAAAATAGCGAAAACACAACTCGATTTTGCTTTCAAAAAATAGGGCTTTGTAGGTTTGCCAAACATATGTTACACCCGGCCATAAAAAATTGAATAGCGTTTTCTTCGGCACATGGCGAAAACGGGAAAATTCATCAAGCGCAGTGTATTGGCAAAACTTTTCTCCTTGAGCGTCTCCGACGATACAAACCGCAGGCACATGCTTCACATCCATTTGGACCCGTTGGCTCGCCGTTTCGCGGATCAATCCATTTCGTCGCAAAGCTTTTTGATCGTGTCGATCAGCCATTTTCCTTCAATATTATAAAAGTAGATCAAAAGCCGAGGCATTTGCGATGCGGCTCCCGTTTTGTAGTAGCTGCCGAGCGGTGTCGCCTTGATGCCGGCGTGCACGAATTTTTCCGCAAGCTGTGTTTCGCTTTTTGAGCTGTCAAACTCGACGATCATAAACAGTCCGGAGGTGTCGCTGATGACCCTTGTCCGCGGATGGAGTGCAAACAGCTCGGATAGCCTTGCGGATTTTTCGCTGTACAGTCGCCGAATGCGCCGAATATGCCGCTGATAATGCCCTTCCTCCATAAATTTGCACAGCGTCAGCTGATCCACCTTGGACACACCCTGCGCGTAGGTGTGCTTGAGCTTTTTGTAAATATCAAGCAGTGCGTCGGGCAGCACCAGATAGCTGATGCGGATCGACGGCAGCAGCGTCGAGGAGAAGGAGCCCATATAGATGACGCGGCTCGCTTTGTCCATCGCCTTGAGCGCGGGGATCGGGCGTCCGAAGTATCGAAGCTCCGAGTCGTAGTCGTCCTCGATCACATAGCTCTTTTGCTCCGTTGCCCATGCCAAAAGCTGTGAGCGGCGCTGGGCGGACATGACGATGCCGGTCGGAAATTGGTGCGACGGACTGACATAGAGCAGCTGCATTTTTTTGGCGCGTTCGTCCGGCAGAAGCCCTTCCTTGTCGAGAGCAAAGTTGAAGGTCAAAAAGCCCTGTGCGTCAAAAATCTGCTGATTCATCGTGTAGGTCGGATTCTCGAAGCCGATCGTCTGTTTGCCGTCTCTGCGCAGAATCGCCGCCAAGATATTGATCAGCGCCTGCGTGCCTGCTCCGAGCACGATCTCCTCCGCGCGCGAATGCACGCCGCGGGATTGAAAAACATATTTGGCGATCTGCTCGCGAAGCCGAAGCTCGCCCTGCACATCGGCTTCGGCAAGCAGGGCTTTTGTTTCATGGGTCAGCACATGGGCGCAGCATTTTTTCCAGCGAACAAAGTCGAAGCATTCCTCGTCATAGATCATCGGATCTCGATTTTGTGCACGCTCCGCCTGCTCGCGAAAGGAATATGCCATCGAGTACGCCTCGGTGATGTAGTCGAGCTTTCCGACATAGTAGCCGGATTTTTCGCGGTTGATCAGATAGCCCTCCATGCTCAACTGGTCGTATGCGGTGCGGATCGTCGTCACGCTGATGCCGAGCTTGCCCGCCAGCACTCGGATGGACGGCAGGCGTTCGCCCTGTCCCAAAAATCCTTTTTCGATCTCGTCCCTGATGTATTTGTAGAGCTGCAAATACATCGGCTCTTTGCTTGCTTTGTCGATATTCGGCAAGATCTCTCTCAAAATACGCTCCTCCCTTCGCTTCGGGCTTCTCACTCGATTTCCCCGCTCGTGATTGCAGCTGACACTTTACCTATGCCGATATGCTGCTTCTGCTCTCTCGCCTGCTCGCGCCCGGTTGATTTTTGCTGTACTTCGGCGCTTCTCACTTGATTTCACCGCTCGTGATCGCAGCTGATGCTTTACCTATACGAGCCGCCGCTTCTGCTCTCTCGCCTGCTCGCGCCCGATTGATTCCCGCCACGCCGCGCTGCGCCTACACGAAAGCCTTGTCACGGACCGCGACAAGGCTTTTGATGTGTTATTCAAAATGCTGAACCCAATACATTCCGACATAATTCGATTTTTTGATGATGAACAGCGACACGGACATCCCCGTCCACTCGGCGGTCAAAATATTTTTCCTATGCCCCGCCGAATTCATCCACGCGTTCACGACTTTTTCAGGCGATGACGGATAGCTGTTGTCGCCGGTTATTTCAAACATCGCGATATTTTCACAGCGCGCATTCGTTCCGACGGTCGAAAATTTTTGTCCGTTCGGGCGATCATGGCTCCACAGCTTGACGATCTCGGCGGCACGAATATCGGTCCCGCTCTCCAGGGCTTCGCTCCAGGTCAACGCGGTCAGCCCCGCCTTGGCGCGCTCCGCATTGACATAGTCCAGCACCTGCTTCGCCCATTCCCGATGATATTCGCCCTTGACCTCGACGATGTCGCTGAGGGTCTCGACCGCAACGACGGCAGCCTCGGAGGCTTTGTGTGTCTGCGTTTTTGCCGTATGGCCCGATGTGAGCGGCGCGGTCTCCGGCGTGACGGTCTGTCCGCCGATCATATTATGTACCCGAACCAATATCGCCGCAAATTCGGCGCGGGTAATGCTTTTTTGCGGTGCAAAGCTGCCGTCGGGATAGCCGCTCATCAGCCCTAAGTTCACCACTTTTCGGATCTGGGTCGCATAAGCGGAGTCTGCGATGTCCGAATAGGTCTTTGTGTCGCTTGCTTTGAGCTCCTTCAGCGCCGGAAGATTGGCGATCGCTTTGGCGACCTCTCCGCGGGTGACTGCTTGCGTCGGTGCGAAGCGTTTGTCGGGCAGCGGCGAAACCAGATCGAGTGCGACGGCTTGTGTGATCGCCGTTTCGCTCCAGCGACCCGCAGCGTCGCTCGGGACTTCCGCGCTCTTGAGCGCATTGCTGTCGACCAGCCGCGTGATGACGGCTGCCAGTTCTTCGCGCGTCACTTCCTTTTTAACGCCGAAGGTATTGTTGCTGTAGCCCTTCATCAAGCCCAGTCCGATCACTTTCTGAATGCTTTCCTTCGCCCAGTGATGACGGATGTCCGACAAGGCGACCGCCTGCATCGGCGCGCCGACAATCAGCATGCTGATGCAAGCCCATACGAAATATTTTTTCATTTGTAACCCCCAAATACTTTTTGACTTTTTATTCGTCCGCTGTCAAGATCCGGACGCCGATTTTTCGTAAGTGATATGAAACCATTATATCCTACTTCAAAAATTTTGTCACAGCTTTTTCCGAAATTCTTAATTCATTCTTCAAATGCACAAAAATTCCCGCCACCTTTCGGTTACGGGAATCCGATTTGCGAATCACAAGGATGCGATCGTGCTGTTTTGCCCTGCGTGCTTCTGACCTGCGATCGCCTTCGGCACGGCAGTATTATCCGTGATCTTGTCCTCTCGCCGAATTATCCGATCGTGATATTTTCCGCGGCGTTGTTCAGCCGCTCGACCACATCGTACATATTGCCGATCTCGCCAACCTGCAATTTTTCCGCCAGAGCGTAAAAATTCAGGCAGGTGCCGCAGCTGTAGATCTTCGTGCCTTTTGCGGCGAGCTCTTTGAGGTGAATGATTGTTTCTTCGTTTTCGGTGCTGAGCTTGACCCCGCCGTTCAGCAGCAGCACGCTCTCGGGATACGGCTCGGTCTGTGTGAGCGTGTAGAGCAGGCTTTTCATCAGCAGTCTGCCGAGCTCGTCGTCGCCCGTGCCGAATCGGTCGCTGACAATCACATAGTTCATTCCCCGCGCGCGCAGAGCAGATGCTTCTGGCGCTTGTTCCGACACCGATGTCTGCGCGGATGCTTCCGCTTCGACCTTGCGGTTTGAAACAACAAACGCAAAGCTCCCGTCCGCTCGGTCGGTCAGCGTGTAGGCGTAGCCGCCCGTCTCAAGCAGCCGCTTCACATTTTCGCGAGCCGTCTTGTTGCCTACGAGCACCTCCAGCTCCGTCAGCGCTTCCTGCTTCAGCGCTTTTTGCGTTTCAATAACGGGTTTGGGACAATCCAGACTTCGCACATCCAATACTTGTTTCATAATTCCTCCTAAAATTTGATCCCCAGAAGCGAGAGAATGCTGCTCTCCTCCTGCCAAAGCTCGAATGCCTCCGGATTGGCAATCGCCATGATCACGGATGCCAGCTTCATAAAAATGAAACACACGCCGATCGCTCTTGCGATGCCCAGCAGCAGCCCGGCGAATTTGCCTTCGGTTTCTTCTCCCCACAGCGTACCGACGATAAAGACCTTGGTCGCCAGGGAGATCAGAATGATGACGACGAGATAAAAAAGAATCTGGTCGTATGGGATGCTCTCCGCCATTTTTTGGTAGAGCATCTCGGAAAGCTCATTGCCCTCGGGCGCAAAATCCATCATCACGGCGTAGCACCAATAATTGAATTGCTTCGCCTTTGCCACATACTGTCCGCTTTGCATCAGAAAGGGCAGCAGAATCTGATTCGCCGCCAGAACCCCCAGCGCCAGCACGATCCAGCGGACCATCTGATAGAGCATCAGCCGAAAGCCCTGCCGATAGCCCCAATAGGCTTGCCCGAGCAAATAGGCGATGAATATATAGTCGAAGCTGTTCATTTCTTTGAAAAAACCGATAATATCCCTAACTTCCATACCTACTCCATTTTGTTCATGAGTCGGATTTCACCTTTCATTACAAATCCCAAGTAGTCCCCAACCTTGAAATAGCCTTCCGGCTTTTTCGGATATTTTATTTCCCTGTCGTCGATTCGGATAAAATCTTCCCCAAGCAATACCAATTTCCCTTTATACACCACCATTTGTTCGTATTCGCTTTGAAAATGCTTTTCGTCAACGAGCCTGCCCGTCATATCGTATATGTGCAGCTTGTTGCGCTTGTCCAGGACATAAATCTCATCGTTGAGCTCGTCGTAGGCGAGCAGCTTTGCCGAAACATTGGAGTTGACCGAGTCGATCAGCTCATTCGTCGTTTTGTCGTAAAAAAGGATCGTGTTCGGGTCGATGAAGGCGAGCGACTGCGCGTTTTCGTATTGGCGAACGATCAGCACATCCTCAAATTCCTTCGAGAAGATCAGCTTTCCGTTTGCCGAATAGCGATACACGCTGTTGGTCAGATGATTGTTCACACGATACATCCCGTGCACCGTGATCTGATTTTGGGCGTTGACATCAATGACGGTCAGCGTGGTTTTCGGATAGTTCAGATCCTCCAGGAGCTTTCCGTCGCGATCGAAAAACAGCACGCCCTCCACGGAGGCGTCGGATCGATAGTGGACGACGAGATTGCCCGCCTTGCCGGCATACAGCTTGCTCGGGATATGCGGCAGCTCGACCTTTGCGACAAAGGTGCCCTTGTCGTCGATAAAGTACAGCAGCTTGTTGATCCTGTCCATCAGATAGATCCGATCGTCCGAGGTCGCCATATCCCAATCCGCCAACCGAAACGCTATGCTGAAGATCTCCGCGCCGTCCTTTTTCAGATAGCGGATGTTGCCCGAATCGTACAGTACGATCCCCTCGCCCATCGGTGCCAGCTCCATATCGACGGAATAATTGTACTCGATCGTGTATTCCTCTCTCGGCGCCTGCTGATCGGCGTATCGTTGATACTGCTTGATCGTTTCGGGGTTGAGAAGGATGATCAGAAGAACGAAAACGATGAGCCCGATGGCGGAGATCGTCTTTGCTCTGCGTCGGTTTCTCTTTTGTTTTTCGAGTCTCAGCTCCTGCTGTTTTTTTCGTTCCGCCTCGCGCTCCTGCTCCTGCAAAAAATGATCCAGCGCCTGATCGATCTTGCTCCGGTCAAAGCTTACTTCGCCGCTCGACCTTTGTGATTCCGCGCCTTCGGTTCCGTTTTCAAAGCCGTTTCGGCGCATATCGTTTTTGGCGATCTCGTCCGCCGTTTTGTCTCTTTCGTTCATTCTTCAGTCCATCATTTCAATTGATCTGCTCTTGCCGCAAGTCGCGTGAGCGCTTCTGCCAGCGCGTCGATGTCCTCGTTCGTGCTGAACGATGCGATCGACGCACGGATCATGCCCTGTTTTTCGGTGCCCATACGGCGATGTGCAAGCGGTGCGCAGTGCAGCCCGCCGCGTGTCGCGATGCCGTATTCCTCACTGAGCGCGCCGACCAGCTCCTGCGAATCCTGATCGCCGAGGTTGAAGCAGAGCACGCCGCTTCGCCTTCGCACATCCTTGCTTCCGTAGAATTTGAGCGTCGGGATCGACTCCAGCTTCGCGATCGCATATTCCATCAGCGCCTGCTGACTCTTCATAATATTTTCGATGCCCTTGTCGGCGAGATAGTCCAGTCCCGCGCCGAGCCCGACGATGCCGACGGCATTGAGCGTGCCCGTCTCCAGCATATCCGGCATAAACTCCGGCTGGTTCAGCGATTCGGAAAGGCTGCCCGTTCCGCCGCAATAGATCGGCTCCAAAAAGATATTTTCATCGACATACAAAAATCCCGTGCCGGTCGGACCGTACAGGCTTTTGTGTCCCGCGCCCGCCAGCAGCGAAATATTCATCTCCTCCACATGGATCGGCACACAGCCTGCCGTCTGTGCGCAGTCGACCAAAAACGCGATCTGCTTTTCGCGCGTCTGATTGAGCTGACGGATCCTTCTCCCGATCTCGCCGATGTCGTTGATGCTGCCGAGCAGATTGCTCGCGTGCGTGATCGCGATCAGCGCAGTATTTTCCCGGATCGAGGGCTCGATGTCCTCCCAGCGGACAAAGCCTTCAAAGTCGCCCTCGATCACGCTCAATTCGATCCTGTTTTCCGAGGACAATCGGTTGAGCGGACGCACGACGGAATTGTGCTCCATCATGCTCGTGATCACATGGTCGCCTTGCGTAAGCAGCCCGACGATCGCCATATTGAGCGCCTCCGAGGCATTTTTCGTGAAAGCGATCTGAAGCGGATTGGCTGCCCCGATCACCGATGCCAGCTTGATCCTCGTTTCAAGAATCCTTTTGTTGGTCTCCATCGCCATACGATGTCCCGAGCGCCCGGGATTCGCCATCGTCGTTTCCATAAAGGCGTACATCGCGTCCAAAACGGACTTTGGCTTCGGAAAAGTCGTTGCCGCATTATCCAAATAGATCATACTTCCCCCCTACCTCTCTGTAAAATGTTCCATCAATACATTGATCAGATTGTCCAGCTCCTCCTCCGAGGAATAAGTAATGCACAGCGTTCCCTTTTGTGCCGTGCCCTTGGTGTAGGCTCTGCTCCCGAGCGCCTCCTCCAGCCGCTCGACCGCCTCCTGCAAAAACAGATCCTTGCGCTCGCGCAGATTTTTGCTGTAACGCTCCGCCTCGCGGACGGAAAGCTTTTCGTTGATGATTTTTTCGAGCAGGCGGTTTTTCTCCTGCTCCTCCTTGATGCCGACCAGCACGCGCGCATGAGCGTCCGAAATCTTTTCGTCGATCAGCGCCTGCTGCATTTTCGGACTGAGGTTCAATATGCGCAAAGCGTTGGAGATGTACGGTCTGCTCTTGGACAGCACCCTTGCCACCTCTCCCTGCGTGTAGCCCTTTTCCTCGATGATGTGCTGAATGGCATACGCTTCTTCGATCTTGTTCAGATCCTTTCGCTGAATATTCTCGATCAGCGAAAGCTCCATTGCCTCGTCCTTGCTTCGAATCAGCACATCGATCGTGCTCAGCCCCGCCACGCGCGCGGCACGGTATCTGCGCTCGCCCGCAATGATCGTATAGGTCTGATTCGAATCCTCATCCTTTAGGAGCTGATTGTTCGGACGGACAATGATCGGCTGGATCATGCCGTAGATTTTGATCGAGTCTGCCAGCTCCTCAATCTCCACGCGGTCAAAAAACTTTCTGGGCTGGCTTGCATCGGCAGAGATTCTCTCCAGACTGATTTCGTATAGCTTGTTCATACCCTTCCTCTTTACTTCAACGGTTCCTTGGACGGCTTGCCCGCCTTTCGCGGATAACGCGCGTCCGTGTCTTTCACCTTTCTGAAAACGGCGATCTTGTGACTCCAATCGGTAAAAGGAATTTGTACATCCAAAATATCACATAGCTCCGTGCCGAGCAGCTGCATCGCTTTTTTTGCCGAAAGCATTTCCTCTTCGATCGATGGTCCCTTCAGACAGATCATGAAGCCGCCTTTTTTCAAAAAAGGGATGCAGTATTCCAAAAGCACCGGCAGTCCCGCCACCGCGCGGGAAAGCACGAAGTCGAACGATGCGCGCAGCGCTTTATTTTGCGCGGCATCCTCCGCCCGAGCGTGCAGAATCTCGATATTCGAAAATTCGAGTGCGCTTGAAAGCTCGCGCAAGAACCGGATCCTTTTTTCGAGCGAATCGAGCAGCGTCAGCCGGATGGTCGGCCGCAAAATCTTGACGGGTACCGCCGGAAAGCCGGCGCCCGTACCGACATCGATAAAGCTCGCCGAAGCATACGGCGCCCGATATTTTTTCAAAATATGCTCCAGCGCCACAATCGTCGATGCCGAATCGACAAAATGCTTTTGATAAATTTCCTCCGGCTCCGTGATCGCCGTCAGATTGGTATGTGAATTGTAGCTCAACAAGCTGTTCATATAAAGCGCGAAATGATCCTTCAGAGCATTTTCATCCTCATACGCGATACGGAGCTTCTCAAAAGATCGGGTCAACAGCTCGCCGAGCTCCTTTGACGATGGCGGTCGGATCTCTTTGTCCATTATGTTCTCCTCTTATCATTTCAATCGTTTCACAACAAGTATAGCATAAATACGAACGCTGTTAAAGTGTCAAATTCCGTTAAATTCTTTGTATGATCTTCGTTTTCATCAAATCTCGATATAATTGTTTTGTAACTCCTCAGACAAAAAGAAACCACGGCTGAGCCGTGGAGTCCTTATTTCTTAAACAGATCATTCAACAGCTGCACATTTTTCGCATCGTTGGCACTTGCCGCCTCGCGGTTTGTGTCCGCCGCTTCGATCAGCTCCGAGCGCAGGATCGAAATTTCTTTCGGCGCGTCGATCGCGATCTTGACTCTATCGTTCCCGATGTCGACGACGGTGATCCTGATCTTTCCGTCGATGACGATGGATTCTTCTTTTTTTCTTTGCAGGACCAGCATCTTACGCCTCCTTTGCAAATTCGGCAAGCGAATGTCTGAACGAATATTCGTCGTTCTCCAGGATTACCTGCACGGCTTTACGGTTTGACGGATTGATGACGATCGGGCAGCGAAGATTGATCGTGCTCTCCGGCAGACTGTCCTTTGCCACGCATACCGCATAGTACAGCACGCCCTCCGTGTTTTCGTCGAGCTCAAGCAGCTCGATGTCCGAGTCCTTGAGCTCGGGTTGATAGCTCGGCAGCAGGAAAAAAGGATTCATCAGGACAAAAGCCAAGTCCTCATCCTCTATGCTTTGCAGGCATACCATCGCATCCGTGCCGTCCTCAAAATACATGAGTGCAAATTTTTTGCTGTCCTCAAATCCGAAAATTCCATTTTCGAATGTGAGGATCTCATCCTTCGAGAAGGTTACCTCTCCAAAATACTTCGTTTTCATGAAAATCTCCTTTTCCTTATGCCTCCGCTTCAAAATTCGGATCCGCGGAGCGCGGTACATAAATCGGGCTTCCGATATATTCTATCACCACATCGGGCCTTTGCGTGATCGAAAATTCGATCGTTCCCGGTATAAATTCAAAATCTCCCTGTCGAATCCGCCAATCGAAGTTGAGCTTTTCCATATCATATTCGATCCTCAAATCCGGATCCGTCCAAGTGATCTTCGGCGGTACGGTCGGGATTCTCGACAGCGTGAAGTCCCCCGACGGGATATCCATACTCATCTCGAAAATGCGATCCAGCGCTGCACCGCCGGAAAGCTTTGCATCCATAAACATTTGGCCCTCCCTGCCCAGCTTCGCCGTCGCCTCATACGCGGCAATCCTGCCTCGCTCGGCTGCCTGCTCGATGCTCCGTCTTGTCGTCGGAGTGATCGAATTGCGCGCCTCAAAGGTATCGATATTCAATTTGACGGGTCTGGACTCGATCCGAAGTCCGCCGCCCTCCGTCCTGCTTATATTCAGCTCCACCGTCGATGATGTTCTCTCAATTTTTGCCCCGGTGCTTTTCATTTCGACCTTGATCGGTACCGAAGTGATTCGTATAAGCGGTTCCACTGTCATCCTCCCCTGTTGTTATTTCATAAAGTCGATAAAGGACGGCTGCAAAATGCTCGTACCCACCTTGAGCGCGGCATTGTACGCATATTTTGCCCATTCATAATTGGAAATGGCGCCTTCCATATCGACATTTTCGATCGAAACGATCTTTTCGTTCAGATTCAACCGTCCGTCGATCAATCGGCTCTCCGTCGTCTGTAAAAAGTTGGACATCGTTCCGATCGAGGTAACCGTATCGATCACCTTGTTTCTCGATTTGGTAAATTCATCGGTCAGCCTTTGGACCGCTTCATTGTCGAGGGTCGGCTTTTCAAACTCCGTAGCCAGCCGTCCGATGATCGAGATGAGATTCTTCGGTGTGCCGTTCGCATTCTTTCCGAAGCCGATGATCGCGATCGCCGGCGACGAGATATTGAGCGCCGTGCCGTCCACCACATCGCCGTTGGCATCGAGCTGCAGACCGAAGCCCGTGTCGAGATACTGCTTCTCCGCAGCCAGCGCCTTGAGCTTGTCCACATCGGCAGGCAGGTCGGACGAAACATCGATCCCCTGATACCGTAGCGTCACGCCGTCCGCGTCGAGCTTGAGCGGTACCTCCGCCGAATTCGCGCCGCCGAATACGAATTTGTCGCCGAATTTGGCGTTGAGGCTCAATAGCATCGACTCCTGAAGCTGACGAAAGCCTTGTGCTACCGCCTGTCTTTGCTCCAGACTCGTCGAGCCGTTGATTGCCATCAGCGTATCGGAATGAATCTGCTCCGCCATCTTCGATACCTGCAAAACGCCGGATTCAAGCGAGTCGAAGCGTGCCTGTGCCTGCTTGATGTTTTCGATATGATCTTCATTTTTGATGTATTCGCGGCGCAGCTGAAATGCCTTGGTCGCACCGGCAGGATCCTGCTCGGTTTTGTTGAATTTTCTTCGTGTCATTACCTTTTCGCGCGCGTCGTCCAGATTGTCCATCGATTGTGTCAGATTGGAACGGTAATTTCTCAAAATCGAATTGGTCGTAATTCTCATATTCTATCTCCCCACAACACCCATATTGTTGATGATTGTAGCCACCGCTTCGTCCAAGGTCGTCATCAGCCTTGCCGCCGCATTATACGATTTTTGGTAATGCAAAAGGTTCATTCCTTCTTCGTCCAGCGATACCGAAGAGATCGCATCCTTCATATTCGAGATCTCCTTGGCGACGGTGATATGGTTCTGCATGATCGACTCCGTCGAGCTGATGTCCAGTCCGAGCACCGAGCCGATGTTGGTGAAAAACTCCTGATAGGTTCCGTTGAAGATCGTGCTCGTCCCGGCGGTATAGGTTTCCTTTTTGCTGATCGACGAGATCATCCTCAAAATATTGTCGTTCGCTCCGGTCGTAGCGCCGCTCTTGGACGGCGTGATCCCGATCTTTCCGCTTTGCCAGTCCTCGTGGATCTTGATGTTTTTCGCCGTGATCCCGCTCAGATCCGTTCCGCCGTCGTTTCGTCCGAACAGCGGTCTTTGCTCAATCGTTCCGTCGGGCTTGGTAAGCTTGTTGAGCTCGTTGAAGTTCGTCGCGATCCGATTGGCGAGCAGATTGAGTGATTTTTCATAATATCCGAAGCCCCGAATGCTGTCATTCGTAAACTCGCCCTGCTTGTTCATCATATCCAGCGAGGATTTGATCGCGCCGGATCTCAGCTTGTCGTAGATGTCCGCATGAACGGTTCCGGCGGAGTCGGTCAGCTCGAGCTTATAATCTCCGTAGGCGATCGGCGGGTTCGGTGCGATGCTCTCGTCCGGCATCAGCTTGAGCTGTGCCGCCTTGTTGTCGTCGATCAGCGACAGCTCCGTGCCGCGGATCCTGATCTGAAGCGTATCGACAAAGCGATCGGTGCCGATGCTCTCGCGACCGGTCTTCACATCAATATTCACATAGCTCGCCAATTCATCGATCAGGGCGTTGCGCTGATCCTGAAGCTCCAACGCCGGATTGCCGTGAATATGATTGGCTTTGATCGTTTCGTTCAGATTCTTTATATTGCTCAATATATCGTTGAGCTTCGGCAGCTCGACATTGCGAAGGTTGTACTCCTGATCGTTTTTGACAACCTCCAGCTGGTGCGCATATTGATTCATCATCTTGGTCAGTACATCGGCGGAGGCCTTGACCATGTGGTCAAACTCCTGATTCCCGACCTCCAGCGACAGCTTCTGCAGCATCGTGCCGACCTCGCTGAGCTGGTTTTGGATTCCCGTTTTGGAAACCTCGTCGAAAATGCTCTCCAGATCCTTCAAGATTTCTTTTTTCTGCTCCGCGCCGCCGACATGGGCAATCTCGTTTCGGAAACGAATATCCAAGAAAGGATCGCGGATCTGTGAGATGCCGGCCGTCAATACACCGCTTCCGACAAATACATTGTGCTCCGACTTGTAGCGCTCCGGTCCCGAGCCGACGGTCAGACTGACCAGATCCAGTCGTTGCCTTGTATAGCCCTCGGTATTGATATTCGCGATATTTTGTCCCGTTACATCCAGCGCCTTTTGGCTCGCTCTCAGGGCGAGTCTTGCTGTGGTAAAGCCTGCAAATGTTGATCTCATATCTTCTCCTTACACTCGTTTGCTCGAAAAGCCTTTGTCATTGACGGACGGCTGTCCGTTCTTTTGCTTCAATCGTTCCAGGATTGCGTCGATGCTGTACAGATTTGCTTCGATCGAGGTACGCACGCTGTCCGCGATTGTGTTGAAATGGATCAATTTGTCCGCCAGCTGATTGTACAGCATGCCAAGCTCCGTCCGATCCTCCTCCGGCAGCTTTGTCAAGAGCTCCCGAAAAGAAAGCCCCTCGTAGCCCCCTTGCGCCTGGATCTGCGCGCGGTGCTTCTCCAGCACCTTGAGCTGCATGATCGCGACCTGCTCCCTGCTCATACATTCCTCAAGCTTTTTCAAATTGTTTTCCGCGATCGCTCGGAGCTTTTCATCCTCCAGCGCCGTCAATTCGTCAAAAAAAGTCATCAGCTCCCATATGACCTCTTTGAATTTTTTCACATCCATTTCAGCCTCCTTGCTTCTTTTCGTTTATTCTCTTCCTGCGAGATGCTTTACCAAAATTTGCGGGATCTCCTTTTCGCTCGCCTGGATCGTCACCGCACCGATGCTGTTGGCTGCCATCGGCATACCGTACACCACGGAGGAGTGCTCGTCCTGTCCGATCGTAAAGGCTCCGCTTTTTCGCATTTTGAGCAGTCCGTCCGCGCCGTCTCTGCCCATGCCCGTCAAAATGATCCCGATCGCGTTTTTCCCTACATTTTCCGCCACCGAAAAAAATAATGCGTCGACGGACGGCTTGTGCCCGCTGATCTTCTCGCCCTCCAGGCAGCTGACGCAATAGCCGCCGTCCCTGTCTTTGATCACGCGCATCTGCAAGCCGCCCGGCGCGAGCAGCGCCTGACCGCTTCGGATCCGATCGCCGTGCTCCGCCTCCTTGACCTCGATCCGACAAAGCTTGTCGAGGCGTTCCGCATACATTTTGGTAAAGCCCTGCGGCATGTGTTGAACGATGACGATTCCGGGCGTGTTCTCCGGCAGCTTCTTCAAAACCTCGGCGATCGCATCCGTCCCACCGGTCGAAGCGCCGATCGCGATCACGATCCGATCCGATTTGCCTGTCAGAGCGGACATTTTTTGTTTTATCGCGCTCATCTCCTCGCCGATCGTGCTTCGGTCGCTCGTTCTGATTTCCTTATCCTGCATAATCTTCCTTATAATTTCTGATAGGTTGCCGTTGTGATATACCGATATCGCGTTCTTTCCTTCGCCAGGCTCTCCGAATGCCCGATCAGCAGATACGCGCCCGGATTGGAATAATCATAGAATCGCTCGACCAGACCGTATCGCGTGTCCTGATCAAAGTATATCATGACATTCCTGCAAAATATCACATCGAATTTTTGTTTGAACTTGATCGGATCCATCAGGTTGAAGGTTTTGAAGATAACATTGTCCTTGATCGCCGATCGGATCCGGATTTTCCCGCTGAGTGTATCCTTTTCAAAATATTTTTCCCGCCAATTCTTCGGCATATTGGTCAGCTGTTCCTCTTCGTACAGCGAGTCTTTCGCCTTTGCCAGCGCATTTTGTGAAATATCGGTCGCCAGCACGCGCGTATCCCACGACGGATCGTTTCCGAAATAATCCTTCAGAATCATCGAGATCGTGTACGGCTCTTCGCCCGACGAACAGCCGGCGCTCCAGATGGCGAGGCTCTTGCTTGTCTTGCTTCTCTCCAATCGGGGCAGGATCGTGTTTTTCAAAAAATCAAAGTGATTCTCCTCTCGATAGAAGAAGGTGTAATTCGTCGTCAGCTTGTTGAGCATCAGATCCACATCCTGCTCCGGTGCCGATGTGGTGATGTACTCCACATATTTTTCAAAGCTCCCGAATCGGGGGTTGTTGACAACGGATTGCAGACGGCTGACGATCAGCTGCTCCTTTTTTGACAGATCGATGCCGTATCCGCTTTTTACAAAACTCGTCAATTTCAAAAAATCCTGTTTCGTAATCTCAAGCATTGTATACCCCCCTTTCTCTTGTATATCGGCAAAATTTTCTAATTGTTAATAAGCAGCGCGCAATCCAGCACCATCAGCGCTTCGCCGCTCGGCATCGAGATTACGCCGCTCACCATCTCCTGTGTGTTGTTCTCCGGCATCGGCGAGATCCTGTCGATCCGGATGTCGCTGACATTGACAACGGAATCGACCACGATCCCGATCGAGATGCCCTCATATTCAATGACGATGATGCACGCCTTTTCGTCGTATTCGATCTCCGGCTTGCCGAAGCGCAGTCGGATGTCGATGATCGGTATGATATGCCCGCGGAGGTTGATGATCCCCTTGATGAAATGCGGGAGCATCGGCACTCGCGTCGGCTTGATATTCGTGATGATCTCCGTGATATATTTCGTGCTCAGACCGAACAGCAGTCCGTCCGATCGGAAGTTCAAAAATTTCTCCACCGCCTCGCTCTCGAATCCGAGCTCGGCATTTTCCAGTAAAATTTCCATTTCAGCCTCCTAATATCCGCTGTTGGATACCGCGTACAGATTCGGTATATCCAAAATCAAGCTGATGCTTCCGTTCCCCATGATCGTGCAGCCGGCGATGCCCGAATTTTTGACATCGTAGCTTCCCAGATAGGCAGGCAGCGGCTTGACGACGACCTGCTGCTCGCCGATGAGCTCATCGACAAAAAGACAGCATCCCTTGTCACCCGCTTCGACCCAAATCAAAATACCATCCTCGATCCGGGTCGCTCGCGACGGGATCGCATACAGTTCATGCAACCGCACGATCGGATAAAACTCGTCCATCTTCTTGATCATCTCGCGACCGTCCACGCCGCGGATTACTTCGCCGGCAGTCGCTTTGAAGGACTGGCGGATATTGTTGATCGGGATCGTGAAGTTCGATTCGCCGACGGCGGTCTCCATTCCCGCAACGATCGCCAGTGTCAACGGGATCTTCAATGTCGTGGTCGAGCCTTCGCCCGCTTCGCCCGTCATGATTACCGAGCCGCCGAGCGCTTCGATGTTCTTGCGTACGACGTCCATCCCGACGCCGCGGCCCGAATATTCGGTCACGCTGTCGTTCGTCGAGAAGCCCGGACTCATGATGAGTGCGATCGCTTCCTTTTTCGTATATTCGCTGCGCGGCTTTATCAAAAGCCCACGCTCCTGTGCCTTGTCCAGGATCCGCTCCACATTGATGCCGCGTCCGTCATCGGCAATGCTGATGATGACCTCGCTGCCCGTGTGGCTTGCCGACAGTACGATCGTTCCCTGCGGCTCCTTGCCGCTTTCCGCTCGCTCCGCCGCCGTTTCGATGCCGTGATCCATTGAATTTCGGACGATATGCATGATCGGATCGCCGATGCTGTCAACGATCGACTTGTCCACCTCCGTGTCCTCGCCCTCGATGATCAGCTGTACATCCTTGCCGAGATTTTTGCTCATATCGCGCACGATGCGGTTCATCTTCTGGAATACGCCCGCCACCGGCACCATCCGCAGCGACATCGCGATGTCCTGAAGCTCCGAGTTGAGCTTGCGAAGCTGGCGCGCCGCCTTGGTGAAGCTGTCGAGCTTGAGCCCTGTCAGATCCGGAGAAGAGGTGACCATCGACTCCGTGATGACGATCTCGCCGACGACCGCCATCAGCTGATCCAGCTTGCTCAAATTGACGCTGATCAGGCTCTGCTTTGCCGCACCGAACGCGCTCAATGACGGATTCGACGCTTTCTCGCTGATTGACGCTTCCGGCTTCTCCGCTCGCACCTCGGTCTGCTCCTGCTCCTGCTCCTGCTCCGCTTCGGTCGACAGCTCCTCCGTCAGCTCCACCGACTCATACGAACGAATGTTGATCGAATTTTGGATCGCCGTCGTGATCAGCGGCAGCTCCTCTTCCCTTTTTACCTTGATCAAAAAGCCGTTTTCCAGAATAAACTGCGCCGTATCCCCGTTGTGCTCCACATCGCTCGGCTCGAACTCGATCTCCGCGCCGAGCTCCCTGATTGCACCGACCAGCATAAATGCCCGAAGATTTTCCATCCCCGCACCGTCGTCGAAAAACACGCGTACCCCTTTGACGCAGCCGGATGAATCCGCCTCGCTCTCATCCGTTCGAATCGCCTCCGCCGCCGTCTCGCTCTTGCCGCTTATTTTTTGCAGATAGCTATTAATCGAGTCGATATAGCTGTCGATATTTTCATTGAGAGGCGCTCGCGCCTCCAGCTTGCGGATCTCGCCGATGATATAGTCCACCGACCGAAAGACGATATCGAACAGCTCGCGCCGATCGCTCTCTTCGACACGCATCATTTTATTTTCGCGAATATAGAAGAAAAGATCCTCGATTCGGTGAGAAATTTGCATCAGCGCGTTCAATTCCATCATCGCAGACGATCCCTTGATCGTGTGCATGATCCGAAAAATTTCATCAATATGCTCGGCTGTAAAGTCCTTGTCCTTTTCAGCGGCAATCAGAATATCCTCCAGCTGAGCCACAAGCGTATTCGTTTCAAACAGATACATATCCAGCATGGAATCCATCATATTTTCCATAATCGGCACCACCTTGTAATTTTCTTTATAAATGGTTATAATTTTTAGTGATCGTTACATAATTACTATCGGATGATGTGAAGAAATCATAATATCAATAGCATAAAAAGGTGAAAAAATGGCAAACATTCTCAAGGTGACCACCCCGCCCGCCGCTACGACGGGATACAATCAATCGGTACGCGGGAGCCAGATGGTCGTTCAAAATCCGAATATCAAAAATCCGACCGATCCGACGAGAGTGCCGCGCAGCGACGAAAAAGGCGCGCAGGATGCACTCGGGCGCGAGCGGACACACTATCTTTCCAACTACAACAAATTTTTGGAGAGCATCCATCAAAGTCCGCCGCTGGCAAAAAGCCTCGGCGAGCTGATGAACCGATCCCTCCAGGGCACCGTCGTCGCCTCGCCCGATGTGATGCGTGAGCTGAACGAGCTGGGCGAGCTGATCGTCAAAGAATCGCAGGATCTCGGCGGACTGCTCAAAACGCAGCTCAAAAGCTCGACCGGATACAGCTTCGCACTGTTCGATCTGCTGCGCACGATGATGAAGGATTCGTCCGTGGACTTTCAGATGGATGTGCTCAAATTTGCCAAGCTGTTCAACGATCTGGCGTCCAATCAGCGCATACTCGGCAACATCCTGCAAAATCTCCATCAGCTTGCCGAGTCAATGCCCAAATCTGATGCCGAAGCCCTACTCAAGCTGACGGAAAAGCTCGATGCCAATGCCAATGCCGGCGACACAAGGCTCAATTTGGAGATCCTCAAAAACGAGATCCTTCCGACACTGTCCAAATATACCGGCAGAACCAACGATCTCGGACTCGCGCGCGATCTGATGAGCCACTTGGCACTCAACATTTCGCGTTATGAAAGCGGCAGCTTTGAAAATTCCTCCGCCGCGCTGCGAAACCTGACTCAATACGAAGCCTTCGCCAAAATGCTCGGCCATGTCGATCATGTCGTACCCGACCGAATTTTGCACAAGCTGCTTCAGGACAAGGCAACGATCAAAAATCCGATCGCCGACAAAATCAACAGCCTGATCGAAAAAGGACTGACGAGCGAACGTCACGAAAGCCGCGCCGTCTTTGAACAGATCGCGCGCAGCGTTCTAACCAACGAAAGCGTCTATATGCCGCTGGTCTACACGCTGCTTCCCGCCGAGATCGACGGACAGAAAATGCTCTCGGAAATGTGGATCGATCCCGAAAGCCGTCACGATGCACGAAATGACAGCGAGCGCGTTCAGCGCGTCTATATCCGATTCAACATCGCCGAGCTCGGCAACTTCGACCTCGTGATGAATGTTCAAAACAAAAAGGTCGATCTCCAGCTCCTTTGTCCGAGCGAAATGGAAAAGGACTTTCGTCAGATACGCAGCGATCTTGCAAGGATCATCGAGCAAAACGACCTCCGACAAAACAACCTCTATGTCGAAGCCGGCTCCGGCGAGCTCAAATTGACCGAGGTATTCCCGAAAATCACGGAAGGGAGGAACAGCATCAATGTCTCCATATAAATCCGAGCTCCGCAAAAAAGCCGTCGCGCTCCGATACGACGAACAGCAAAACAGCGCGCCGATCATTGTCGCCTCCGGCATGGGCTATATGGCGGAAAAAATTCTTGAAACCGCACAGCAAAACGGCGTCCCCGTACACGAGGACGCCTCACTGGCAACCGTTTTGACACAGCTTGAGCTGGGCGCTCCGATCCCGGAGGAGCTCTATCAGATGATCGTCGACATCTACATCTATCTGCTCAAATATGCAGGCGAGCGGTAAGACACAAAAAATCTCGAGCATCCGCCCGAGATTTTTTATGCACTTGCCACGATTTTATTTTGCTGCCCTTTGTATTCTTCCGCTTTCTTCTTTGTGCTTCTTTGTTTTTTGTTTTCTCTTTGTTCTTTTGCTTTACTTTTATTTCGGCTACGATTTTACTTTCTTCTCGTCCCCGCTGCGGGCGCTCTATTCCGCCAACAGCTCCTTATACGATTCATTTTGCTCAAAAGCCTTCACCGCATACGAACACACCGGTACGATTTTTCGCCGATCGGCTCGCGCCTTGGCAACCGCAGCCTCCATCAGCTTGCCCGCGATCCCCTGTCCGCGAAGCGATTCATCCACAAAGGTCCGATTGATATGCCAAACCTCCTCGCCGGTGTAGGTCAGCTCCGCCAGCAAATTCCCGTTCTCATCATTAATAAAAAATCTGCCTTCCTGCTCCTGAATTTTCATTCCGATCTCCTTTCCGCCGTCTCGGACGGAGACGGCACAAGCCCTTCTCCCCGCACCGGTGGTTTTTTGTCCGACCGCGGCTTTGTGCGCAAACGGATTTTCCGAGGTCAAACACAAGCGCTCTACTCGAACTCGCTCATGATCTTTTCCTTGACATACTGCGTGATCGTCTTGCCGTTGATCGTCGCTTCGCCGCCCAGCACCAAATCCGGCGTCACCCTGAAAAAGTTGATCACCAGCTTGTTGCCCTTCACAAAAAATTCCTCCTTGTTCGCAGGAATAAACACCACCTCGATGCTCGGTGTCCGGATATCCTTCTCCTTGTTGATCTCCTCTACGAGCGCATCAAAATTCAGCACCTTCAGCGGCGCCACCATATTGCTCATAAACGAAAGATCCTCCAGCATCCACATATTGTTGTTCCAGAACTGGCGCTCCTTCTGCGTGGAATTGTTCAGCATCTCGCGGTTAGAGATCGCACTGAGCGTCTTGCGCACGGACTCCCCGCTGAACTCACCGTCGTAAAGCAGTTGCATCTCCGGATATTCACTCAGCTCCACCAGATAACGCTCACCCACCTTCTCACGATCGCTCACCGCCGTCCAAAAATAGATCATCGACTCGATCACATTCATATTGTTTTTGATTTCCGTAATCATACCGTTTCCCTCCGATTCAAAAATGTTAGCCTATCAATAGAAACATTTTATCACAAGCAAGCATAAAATGCCATCTCTCTATTTCCAAAAACTCCGAGAAATAGGATCGAGTCGTATCATTCTCCCTTATTTTCTCGGGACCTTACTTGAAATCAATTTAATCTTTTCTGCCGTATTGTTGAATTCTCGATAGTCATTGTCCGCATTCTTTGCCCAAAGCAGACGAATGTCAAAATGATATTCCTCCAGCTTTGCAAGCAGCTGTTTCTCCATGCGGTTGAAATCTCTTTTGAAATCCGACCCGCTTTTCGAATTTGTAAATTCCATCGCTTTTGAAACGGATGTTGCCGCCACCAGCTCATCTTCAAAATTTTTTACCTGAGGAATCAGAATCACCTCTTGGATATTCCTCGACTTCTTCAAGGCTTGGATATTTGATCGCAGCATTTCGATTTTGCTCGCTTCAACGGAGTCGGTATCAAAAACCAAAATGACGCAGGTATTCGGCGGATGCATTCGAATCTGTGTTTTAAGATTTTTTTGCAGCGGATTGAATACGGACACCACACCGGGCACGACAAATCGGTTTTTGATACAGTTGATCAAAACCTTTTCATTTTCGCCCTCCACAAAATATACAAACTTTTTTCCTTTAGTCCTCTTCATACAGGATATCCTCCAGCTCAAAGAGCTTTTCCAGATTCGGAGTACAATTGAATACATCGTTTTTGACCGCATTATACAATGATAAATCGTTTTTTTTGATATAATCCTCCGGATAGACCGCTTCGATCACGGGATTTTTTTTCAGAAAGGTAAAGCTGTGTACCGGAAGATCCATGTTCAATATCTCCATATTGTGTGTGGTGAAGAACAGCTGATTTTCGTTTTTCAACGAGGATATCATAATGCTCAGGATCGCCTTTTCCAGTTCCGAATGGATAAACGAAAATTTTTCATCGCAATAGTAGCAACCGGCAAAGCTTTGTCTGATCGATCCGATCATCCGGGCAATCGTTATTCCCGACCTTGTTCCGCTTGAGAGCTTGCTGTCCGTAATTGTTTTACCGTCCTGAATGATGACGGAATGATTTTCTTTTCGTATCACAAAGCTGTTTTCAACCTCTTCGATCTCTTCTACCGAAAGAATATCCGTATCGAGCGCTTGCAAAACGATTCTCAAAATCTCCGGATCCGAATGTTTGTCTTTTACAAAAAAACCGCCGGGAAAGTCGTCGGTCAAGGCAAAATGCCAGCCGAACTTCGGGAGCGCTTCCAGTTTTTCAAAAAAAGTACTCTCCTCATCAGCAATTTTTTTATTTAATTTTTTTACACAGGATTCATAAGAATCCTTTTTTGCGATGCTCGCTTCGTAAACTTCCAGCTCAAATTTTTTTGTGGTCTCCTTTTCGCCGGCTCTGATCATGCACTCCGCTCGATATAGCGTACCTTCCTCCACAAAATCGATGCTGAAGGAGGCATTGTCGTTCTTGTTGCAGATCGCTTCTTCAAGGCGGTCTGTCTTTTCCCTCACCAAAAAATTGAAGATGTCCACCATCGCTCGCCCAAGAGAGGTTTTTCCCGAAGCATTTCCGCCCATAAGGATATTTACTTTTTTATATCGAAAATTCGGCTTGGACGGCAGATATTCTCCTTCGATCGATGAGTTTACGATCTTTTTGGGATATGAAAAATTGATTTTGAAATCCTTAAATGCATACAAATTGTTCAATTCCAAATTCATTACGATCATTTTATAGCCTCCTTTTGGTAGTGTTAGTTCCGAAAAGTAGAACTAATACTACCTTAGCACCAAAATCTCGATGTGTCAATACAATCAAACGCTAAGCTGTCTTGCGCACACAAAAAACCTCTCGCGCTTCATAAAAAATCGCCGTTTTCCCGGCGACTGTTGCAAAACGGTCCGCAAGAATTTGAAACGCATAATGGACCGCCCCTCAAAAGCCGAAGCGAGCTCATGCGACGATCGACCCGTGAGTAAGCAGCATTGTACGCGAAAAAGGGGAGCATAGAGGATCCTTTTATCATGCGCGCTCGACAAGAGCGACCCGTTTTGTATGCGAAAAAGGGACTACACCGGAATGAAAAAATTTCATTCCGCGCAATCCCTTTTGTTCATCGGTCAGTTCTAAGTATCGTTTATGCAAACAGCTTTTTGATCTCGTTCGCAATGAAGGTTTTCTTGCTGACGAAATTGTCTTCGTTTTTCGTGATGACATAGTAGACCAATGCATCGGTTACGATTTGGATCCATGTCACGAGCAGATCTTCATCCACGCCTCTTTCTCTTGCGTGCTTTCGAACATCGTCTTCAAGCTCTTTGTTGAGCGCAACAACACTCGGGATAATGCTCTTCGAATACACCGGATGGGTCAATACTTCCAGTGCGAATCGCTGTTCGAGCATCGTCTTTTTTGTGTACGCCTGCAACTTGTCCATCATCTTGTCAATATCCCCGATATTTTTGCGGAAAATGTCGACCGTTCCACTTTTGTATCGCTCATAGCATCGCTTGACGCAGGCGATCACCGCGTCATGCTTGTCCGAGAAATAATAGTAGAGTAGCGCTTCATTCACCCCTGCCTTCGCGGTCAATTTTTTTGTCGATGTCTTGTCGATTCCGTACTCTGTAAAGGCTTGTATAAACGCATCCAGCATTTCTTCTCTCTTTATGTCCGACTTCATACCTTTCCTCCTTTCCCCCAAAGGAATCCCTTCAGAGTATTTTTTTCTATGTTACCACAAATTTTCAAATATGTATCCATTTTTTCAATTTTTTTGCAAATATTTTGAACGCTTATTTTTTCGCTTGCTCACGGCGCTTTGGAATATTTTCAAATCTTCTCGATCGTCCGGAATAACTTTTAATTTCGTAAGTATTTTATCTGTGCTTCAAGAAATTGTTTTGTAAAAAAGAGCCGAGTTTCCAAAAAACTTCGGCTCACTTTTTTTACGAATGCTCTTTTGCCCGGATCCGATTCAACGATTTTTTCAGTTTGTATTCGAGCAGATCCATTTCCACCGATTTTGCATTTTTCATTTTTTGCTCCACCGTCTCTTTGGCTCTTTTCGCTCGCTCGATGTCGATCTCGTCGACAAATTCCGCGGCATGGCTTATAATCGTGGTCGCTTCCTTGCCCACCTCGAGCAAGCCGCCCGCCAAGGTAAGCTCTCGGTATTGCCCATGTTGTTTGATGCTTGCCTTGCTGACTGCAAGGATCGAAGCAAAGTTGATATGATTGGCGAGCACCATCATTTCACCCTCGGTCGTTCGGACAATCACCCCTTCGACCATGTCGTCAAAAAATAATCCGTACGGAGTAACGATGCGCAAACGAAATTCGCTCATATTATTCCTCCTTGCTCGCCTTTTTGAGCGCCTCCTCGATGGTTCCTACAAATAGAAATGCGGATTCGGGCACGCTGTCGTGCTTGCCTTCCAATATTTCCCTGAATCCGCGAATCGTATCCTTCAGCGGCACATATTTCCCTTCCATTCCGGTAAACTGCTCGGCTACCGTAAACGGCTGCGACAGGAAGTTTTGGATCTTTCTTGCTCTGGATACGGTCATTTTGTCCTCATCCGAGAGCTCGTCCATTCCGAGGATCGCGATGATATCCTGCAGCTCTTTGTAGCGCTGCAAGGTCGACTGCACTGCGCGTGCAACTTCGTAATGCTCTCTGCCGACTACCTCCGGCGACAGGATCCGTGAGTTGGAATCCAGCGGATCGACTGCCGGATAAATTCCGAGCGACGCGATGTTTCGCGACAATACCGTGGTCGCATCCAGGTGCGCAAAGGTCGTTGCCGGCGCCGGGTCGGTCAGGTCGTCTGCCGGTACATAGACTGCCTGTACGGAGGTGATGGAGCCCGCCTTGGTCGAGGTGATCCGCTCCTGAAGCGCACCCATTTCCGTTGCCAGGGTCGGCTGATAGCCTACTGCCGACGGCATCCGTCCGAGCAATGCCGAAACCTCCGATCCCGCTTGCGTAAATCGGAATATATTATCAATAAACAGGAGTACATCCTGTCCTTCCTTGTCTCTGAAATATTCTGCCATCGTCAAGCCGGACAATCCGACGCGCATCCTCGCTCCGGGCGGTTCGTTCATCTGCCCGTACACCAGCGCCGCCTTGTTGATAACGCCCGACTCGATCATTTCGTTGTACAGGTCGTTTCCTTCCCTCGTTCGCTCGCCGACGCCGGCAAAAACGGAGATCCCGCCGTGCTGCTTCGCGATGTTGTTGATCAGCTCCATGATGATGACGGTCTTGCCGACGCCCGCTCCGCCGAACAGTCCGATCTTCCCGCCCTTGAGATACGGCGCGATCAGATCGACCACCTTGATCCCGGTCTCCAGGATCTCCGTGCCGGTCTCCTGCTCCTCATACAAAGGCGCCGGTCTGTGGATCGGCCATCGCTCCTTGGTTTCGGGCTGTGGCTTGTTATCCACCGCTTCGCCGAGCACATTGAATATCCTGCCCAGCGTTTCATTGCCGACCGGTACCGAAATTTCTTTGCCCGTGTCGATCGCTTCGACTCCGCGCACCAATCCGTCCGTCGAGCTCATCGCAACGCAGCGAACCGTGTCGTCGCCGATATGCTGTGCCACCTCGACGATCAGCGGCTTGCCGTTGAGATCGATTTGTATCGCGTTCAAAAGATTCGGCAGCTCGCCCTCTTCAAACTGCACATCGACGACCGGACCGATGATTTGAACTACCTTTCCTACTCTATTGTTCATACTCCTCCTTCACTCCGACAGAATCATTGCAGCGCCTCCGCTCCGCCGACGATCTCCGAAATTTCCTGCGTGATCGCCGCCTGTCGGGCTCTATTATATTGCAAATTCAGACTATCAATCATCTCCAGCGCATTGTCCGACGCCGACTCCATCGCCGTTCTTCGTGCGCCCTGCTCCGCCGCAAAGGCATTGATGATCGTCGCATAGACGATGCCCTCCAGATATCGCGGGACCAGCGCGTTGAAAACATATCCCGGAGACGGCTCGTAATCCATATTCCCCTTTGCTTTGCCCGGCTCCGCCGCTGTCGAAAGCGGCAACAGCTTTTGCGATCTCGGGACCTGCGACAGCGCGGACACGAATTCCGTGTAACAGATGAAGGCTTCATCCGATCGCCCGGAATCAAATTCGTCCAGCAAAACGGCAACGATCCGCGACACATCGACAAAGGTCAGATCTTCTGCGATATTGGGAAAGCCCGCGACCACCGGATGGCTCTGCTTCTCGAAAAAATCGCATGCCTTGCGGCCGATCGCTATGATCCGCGGATTCTTGCCCTCCATTTGACTCATCGCCGATTTCAGCAAATTCGCGTTGTAGCCGCCTGCCAAGCCCCGATCGCCCGCCACGACGACGAACAGGGAGCTGTTGACCGGTCTTGTGACCGTATAGGCCGAATCGCTGATGCCGGTATTATGCAGGATGCTTTCCATTGTTTCGTTGATGATCCGGAAGTAAGGCTTTGACTGCTCCACCTTCTCCTTCGCTCTGCGAAGCTTTGAGGAAGCCACCAGCTCCATTGCCTTTGTGATCTGCATGGTACTTTCGACGCTTTTGATACGCCGCTTGATGTCCTTCATGCTTCCGCTTGCCATGTCTACCTCCCCGGCTACTTCGTTTCAGAAAAAATCTTGGTAAAATCGACGAGCGCCGTCTTGAGCTCTTCCTCCAGCTCCGGTGAAAGCTCCTTCGTCCGACGAATGCCCTCCCCGAGCTGCGGATACTGATCATCCGCATAGCGGTAGAACTGCGACTCGAACGCGCGAACATCCTCCGTCTCGATCTCCTTCAAATAACCGTTGTTGACCGCATAGATCATCATGACCTGATGCTCGACCGAGATCGGCGAGGCGTTCTGTTGCTTCAGAACCTCCACGATTCGCTCGCCCCTTGCCAGTCGCGCCTTGGTATCCTCATCCAGATCCGATCCGAATTGCGCAAAGGCTTGAAGCTCTTTATATTGTGAATAAGCCAATTTCAGTGTTCCGGCAACCTTCTTCATCGCCTTGATCTGCGCGTTGCCGCCGACCCGCGATACCGAGATCCCCGGATTGATCGCCGGACGAATCCCGGAGTTGAACAGATCGGTTTCCAAAAAGATCTGTCCGTCCGTGATCGAGATCACATTGGT
>JBGZCE010000136.1:0-19111 GCA_041845175.1 Filifactoraceae bacterium | reverse complement strand
TTCTTTTTTTGATTCCATAGATCCTCCCTTGGTTTCCAGGTGCAAGCAGCTCGTAAGCTTTACATAAAAAACAGAGAACACGGACATAAAAAATCAGGCCCTGTATTCTCTGTTTGTTTTACCTGAAAGCGTTACTTCTTCGGTGGCTTGAAAAGCACTTTCCAGAGTGCCATCGGCAGAAGGTATCTTTACCTGAGAGCTTCTCGGAAAGTTGGGAGCTTTCCAATTTCTCCATCGGTTTTTTCGACAGAAAAAATTTCCCTTGCTGCTTCACTTGGTATCATTTTGTAATTTTAAGTATAAATTAAACTTATTTTTGTGTCAATACTAAATATCTTCGTGATGAAAGAACGCGAAAAATGAATCTATAAATCCGATTTTTAATTAGGTTATTTAAAAAAATGGACTTGAAGCTGAAAAAATTGAAGAACGGAAGCATCAGGATCCTTGAAACGAAGCCTGTACTTCCGTTTTTCTATGTGTCAAAGCGTTTTTTGAGCATGAGCAAAGCCTTCGCTATCATCAGATTCAGCAGGCACATATCCATTCGTTAGAGCAGGGTCAATACCAGCGGAATGCTAACCAGAGAGAGCAGGGTGCAAATGGTTACAATTTCCGCGGCAAAGGTTGGATCCGCGCCGAATTTTCCGGCTAAAATACTGGTATATCCTGCAGACGGCATAGAAATCAATATGATCGGAATGGAGAGCAAAATACCGTCAACGGCAAAAAAGCGCAAGGCTGCGATAACCAACAGCGGAATGACGACCAGACGGATAAATGAAACCAGATAAAGCTCCTTTTGGAAAAATACTTTTTTCAGATCCGCCTTTGCCAAGGACATCCCGACGATCAGCATGGCGACCGGCGTCATTGCGTTGCCCAGCAGATTGACCGTTGAGAAGATCGTTTCGGGAATGCGCCAAGGCGAAAGATAGATCGTAAGTCCGAGTGCGATTGAAATGATTGCGGGCGTCGAAGCGAGTCGCTGTACAAAGTTTTTGTCGGTGCGAATCCCGGTGCTCTTGACGAGCAGATTGACCATGATGCTCCACGAGATTATTTCAAACGCGATATTTCCCATGACCGCATAAAAGATATATTCTGATCCGAGAATCGCCTCGATGATGGGGTAACCCATAAAACTGACATTCGGAAGAACCATTCCCAGAACGAGAACCGCTTGTTTTTGTGTATCGGAGGCTATGCGCCTTGAAATGGTGATCGCAAGCAGTGTGGCCGCAAGGTAGATTCCGCACATCATTAAAAAAATCATCAGAGCGTCGCCGAAAACGGAGCGCTCGAACGGAATCTGAAAGGTTCGGATCAATGTGCAGGGGAGGAAGATATATAGCAGCAAATTGGTTAAATCCTGATGCCCCTTCGGTGTAACAAGTTCCGTTTTTACAGTCCAATAACCGATCACGATCAACATAAAGATGACCAGTACTTTTGAAAACACAAGAAAAAAATCCATGGCTATTCCTTTGTATAGTGATATAATAAATAAAATGATAAGCAATTACGATTTATTATAGCATGAAATCGGGAATGCAAGTAAGTAAATTAAGAGAGGGATTTTTTATGAAAAGGATCATGTTTGCAGCTACGACGAGCGGCACGGGCAAGACAACGATCAGCTGCGGTATTATGCGGGCATTGCGCAACAGGGGGCTCAAGGTGCAGCCGTTCAAGGTCGGGCCGGATTACATCGATCCGGAATATCACCGCGCGGCAAGCGGAGTGAAGTCGCGAAATTTGGATGAGTTTATGCTCCCGCCGGAGGAGATCCGATATCTTTTTTCAAAGGCGGCTGAGAGATCGGACATCGGGATCATCGAAGGCGTGATGGGGCTCTATGACGGATTGGGCGCGAGCTTTGATTATTGCAGTACGGCAAGCATGAGCAAAATTTTGGATTGTCCGGTCGTGCTCATCATTGACGGAAGATCCATGGCGGCTTCGGCGGCTGCGCTCGTGCTCGGGTTCAAAAGTCTGGACAAGGCTCTGAATATTGTCGGCGTGATCGCGAACAATGTGTCGACGGACAGCCATTTCGATATTATCAAAAAATCGGTCGAAAGCTATGCCGGCGTGCCGGTGATCGGGCGGATTCCGAAGGACACCGAGTTCGCGCTGTCCTCAAGGCATTTGGGCTTGACGCCGAGTGTCGAGACGGAGGGCTTGGATGAAAAGCTCGAATACATCGCGGCAGTGATCGAAAAACATATCGACCTCGAGCTGCTGCTCAAGCTTGCTGAAAGCAGGCCGGTGGAATATGACCTTCATCGACGGGATATGGTCGGAAATATCACGGATGTTCGATTGGCGGTGGCAAATGACAAGGCGTTTAATTTCTATTATCAGGATGCGTTGGAGCTGCTGGAGGATATGGGCGTGGAGCTGATGAGCTTCAGTCCGATGAACGACGAAAGGCTGCCTGAACACATCGACGGGATATTTATCGGCGGCGGCTTTCCGGAGATATTTGCGAGGGAGCTGAGCGAAAATGAAGCGATGCTTGCGCAGATCAGGCAGAAGTCGGAGGACGGGATGCCGATTTACGGGGAATGCGGCGGACTGATGTATCTGGGAGAAGCGTTGCAGGATTTGGAGAACAATTTTTGGCCGATGACGCGGATCCTGCCGGGCAAAAGTGTGATGGCTAAAAAATTGCAGCGTTTCGGTTATTGCATCGGCAGGGCGGAGGAGGAAACGCCGATTTCGCTCTGCGGCGAGCAGGTAAAGGGACACGAGTTTCATTATTCCGATTTTGTTTCGGATCTGCAGACGGTGTATCGGATGGAAAAGAATATGACCAACGGCAGTCTCAAGGTGTGGGGCGGCGGATATCTTGTAGGGAATACGCTGGGAACCTATCTCCACACGCATTTTGCCGGCGACTATCAGTTGGCGCTTCGTCTGATCCGAAAGATGGAGGCCTATCGCGCCGCGAAAAAGGAAAACGATTAAAAATGGCGGCAAGTCGGGAACATAAAATCAGGGTGAGGATAAAAAGCGCGGTACTCCGACTGTGGCAGGAAGTGCGGGCGTCCATGAAAGCCGCAGCGTGCTCGTAGCCTTCTCGCCATGGCGCGAAAACGAAAAGGAAGAAAATGTCCTTCGGCTGAGAGCATAAGATGACAAGAGCAAAAATGCCGAATGAAGCGAGCGAAAATTAAAGGAAAGAGGATCAGGGCATTGACCCCGAAAGCCTGATTTACAATCAGGCTTTCGAGGTCGCGGCACCCGTCCGCTTTCCTTTTTTATAAAATAAAATCGAGAATAGGATCGAGATGATCGGAGAGATAAAACACAGACAGGCATAGGGCGAAAAGAAAATGCTTTTGCCCAAGACGCCCGAAATGATCAAATAATTGATGTTCCAGGGAAACAGTGGAGCAACGATCACGCCGCTGTCCGACAGTGTGCGGAAGAGAACCTCGCGCTTGATCGAAAACGCGTCGTATTTTTCCTTGAACAGTGAAGCCGAAAGCACCAATCCGATAGTCTGATCGCAGGTGACGATCGTGATCAGAATGGAGAGGAGCATGGTTTTTCGGATCAATCGACCTGTGGAGTCGATCGAACGGGCAAATTCTCCGAGAATGGAATCAATCATTTTGCTCTTGATAAAGAGATTGACAAGAAAGACGGCGCTGATCACGGTGGCGACCACCTCCAAAATATTAAAAATGCCGCCGCCGGAAAGCGCAAAGGATAGCTCTGCCTCGGATCGGAATCCGAAGAGGAGGAAGTACAGAATATCCGAAAGACCGTATCCCTGAACGAAAAAGCTGAACACGCAGCCGACCGCCACACCGACCATGATCGTGTAGATCGAGCGTATCCGCGAGAAGGACAGCGCCAAAATGATGATCGGAAACAAAAAGAGGATCGGTTGAATATTGAATGCCGCGCGCAGCTCCGACTGGATCGACGAAAGCTCGGACGATGCTCCGTAGATGATATACTGATCGCCGATGAGAAGATACACGGTGCCCGTCAGGATCAATGCGGGGATCAGTGTTTTCATCGAGCTTCGAAACACATCGACATAGCGGGTCTCGGTAATGTTCAGCGTGATGTTGACCAATCCCGAGATCGGAGAGATCTTATCCGAGATGAACGCGCCCGATACGATGGCACCGACCAGAATCGGAGCTGGAATATCGATAGCGGTGCCGATGCTGTACAGGATCAATCCGATCGTGCTGAATGTGCCGACCGCCGTTCCCATAAAAAATGAACACAGCCCCGTGCACAAAAAAGTAAACAGAAGAAAATTGACGCCCTCGATATAATTGAAGCCGTAGTAGATCATCGTCGGGATCGTTCCGGAGGACAGCCAAACGGCGACCGTCGCACCGATCAACGAAATGGTTATGTAAAGATCCTTGTATTGAAGCGTTTCGGACAGCGCCGAACGAGCGAGGATCCGGATATCGTAATCGGCTCGGCTCAGCATCGCCAAGCAAAAAAGCACGGCTGCCGAAAAACTGAACAAAAGCGAAAAATCAAAAATGACGGCGGCGAGGATCAACGCAAGCGAAACGAAAATCAGTCTGTAAGCGAGCCGAATTTGAGATGTCATAACAGCCTCCCGAAAAAAGCGAATCAAAGCACAAGAACCGAAGATATGCACCGAGTACCGTAGGGCGGCCTTACGCTTTTGAAAGCGATAAGGTCTGCTCGGGATCGTCCCGCTACGGCGATGCTTTTTAGTGCGCGTCGGTCTTCGAGTGCTCTCTGAAAACAGTATAGCATAGAAAAATCCTTGTGTCACTATGCTTATTTGGGCGTTTTGTCGAAAAATCCGCGACAGCCGAGCCGCGGAGCACCGATCGCCGCCGAAGAAATGCACAGCCTTTGCCGAGCGGATGTGCAAAGCGTGCGATCGGTTCCCGCGATTTTCGTCAATAGGTATAGCTTTATCGGAGCTTTTGTAGTAGAATACAGATATTGTGTTATTGAATGGGAGGAAATATGATCAGTGTACACGGATTGGGTCTTCGTTACGGAGATAAGATATTATTCAAGGATGTCGATCTGAAATTTACGGAAGGAAATTGCTATGGCGTGATCGGCGCGAACGGCGCGGGAAAAACCACCTTTCTCAAAATCCTTTCCGGCGAGAAGGACGCGAATGAAGGAACGGTATCCGTCGAGCCGGGCAAACGGATGGCGGTGCTCAAGCAGAATCATTTTGAATATGACGAGGTCAATGTCATCACGACGGTGATCATGGGGCACAAGCGCCTGTATGAGATCATGCAGGAAAAAGATGCGATCTATATGAAGGAGGATTTCAGCGACGAGGACGGGATCGTGGCGGCAAATCTGGAGGCGGAGTTTGCGGATCTGGACGGCTGGGAGGCGGAATCCAACGCTGCGACGCTTTTGATGGGGCTCGGCGTTGCCAAAAAATATCATGAGATGCAGATGAAGGATCTGAAGGCGGGCGACAAGGTCAAGGTGCTATTGGCGCAGGCATTGTTCGGAAAGCCGGACATCCTGCTGTTGGACGAGCCGACCAACCACTTGGATTTCAAATCGATCATGTGGCTTGAAAACTTCCTGATGAATCTGGACAACTCGACGACGATCATCGTATCGCACGACCGTCACTTTCTGAATCAGGTTTGTACGCATATGGCGGATGTCGATTTCGGGCAGATTCGATTGTTTACCGGAAACTATGATTTTTGGTATGAATCCAGTCAGCTCGCGCTCAAGCTGATGAAAGATCAGAACAAAAAGGCGCAGGAAAAGATCAAGGAGCTGCAGGATTTTATCGCGCGATTCAGCTCCAATGCGTCCAAGGCGAAGCAGGCGACCTCCAGAAAAAAACAGCTGGAAAAATTGTCGATTGAAGAAATTCGCCCAAGCTCCAGACGGTATCCCTTTGTCGGCTTCAATCCGGAGCGTGAGATCGGAAATGAATTGCTTGAGGTGGAGGGTCTGACCAAAACGATCAACGGCGTCAAGGTGCTTGACAATGTCAGCTTCCGACTTGGACGAGAGGACAAGGTCGTCTTTTTGAGCAAAAACGAGCAGGCGGTCACCGCGTTGCTCAAGATCGTCGCCGGGGAGGATGAGCCGGACAGCGGAAGCTACAAATGGGGCGTGACGACCTCCGTGTCGTATCTTCCGAAGGACAACGGCAAATACTTTGACGGTGTCGATCTGAATCTGATCGATTGGCTCAGACAATATTCAACCGAGCAGGCGGAAACCTTTATCCGAGGCTTTCTGGGGAGAATGCTCTTCTCGGGGGAAGAGGTACTCAAGTCCGCGTCCGTCCTGTCCGGTGGAGAAAAGGTGCGCTGTATGCTCTCGCGCATGATGATCAACAATTCCAATGTGCTGGTCATGGATGATCCGACCAATCACTTGGATCTGGAGTCGATCACGGCGCTCAACGAAGGTCTGATGAAATTTTCGGGCGCGATGCTGTTTTCTTCACACGATCACCAGTTTATCAGCACGATCGCCAATCGTGTGATCGAGCTTACGCCGAGCGGCGTGGTAGATCGCATGACGGACTTCGATGAATATTTGGAGAACGAGGAGCTGCAAGCGGCGATCGAAAAAATGTACGAGCAGGCGTAGTGAGAGACGGTCAGAGAGCGTAAAATATTTGGAGCCAATAGACAGCCGCCACGCGCAGCGGCAGATGTATCAACGAATGATACGCGATCATACATTCGATGACCGCGCAGCGGTTGACATTTTTTGAGATTTTCATTAGAATGGTAGCAAAACAATTTCAGAGAAAGAGAGAAGGTATGGATATTGATAGTAAAGTCTGGGAAGTGCTTTGCTCAGAGGATGAAATAAAAGAGCGGATAGCGGAGCTCGGCGCCGAAATTTCGAGGGATTACCGAGGCGAACGACTTCATGTGATCTCCCTGCTGAAGGGAAGCTTTATTTTTGCGGCGGATCTCGTAAGGAGCATTCAGGTTCCGTTGAAGGTCTCTTTTATCGTTACATCCAGCTACGGGAACGCATTCTCGACCTCCGGCGAGGTGCAGATGAATCTGCTGATAAAGGATCGGCTTGAAGGAGAGCATATCCTCGTGGTGGATGATATTACCGACTCGGGGATCACAATGAAAAAGGTCATCGAAAGCTTGGCGGCGCAAAATCCGAAAAGCATTCGAAGCTGTGTGCTGCTCGACAAGCCGGATCGAAGACAGGTGGATCTGGAAGCGGATTATATCGGATTCTCGATCGAGGACAAATTTGTTGTGGGCTACGGACTGAACTATGGAGAATACTATCGAAATATCCCGTATGTATTTGCGGTAACCAATGAAGATCGATAGCGGAGCGGAGTATTCCGCTCTTTTTGTATACAAAAAGAGCGGTCGCCGGACGAAAGAGGAGGAAGCGATGGAAATTTTGGCGATATTGAAGGAACGATTTGAAAACAACAGGCATCGCCATTCGGAGCTTGAATGGTCGCAGGTCGAGGCGAGACTTTCGGCAGATCCCGGAAAGCTCGAGTCGCTGATCAAAATGGAGGAGAGCGGCGGAGAGCCGGATGTCATCTGCTCGATCGGTGAGATCATCGTATTTGCCGATTGCTCAAAGGAGAGCCCGAGCGGCAGAAGAAGCATCTGTTATGACAAGGAAGCGCGCATCAAGCGCAAAAAATTTCCGCCGGAAACCTCTGCGGAAGAAATGCTGGAAGCGATCGGCGCGGAGATGATGGATGAGGAATGGTATCGCTTTTTGCAAAGTCTGGATGATTTCGATTTCAAATCCTCCAGCTGGATAAAGGCACCGGAGGCGATGCGGAGGCAAGGCGGTGCGCTCTTCGGAGACAAGCGCTACGATATCGTATTTGTCTATCATAACGGAGCGGAATCCTACTATGCGAGCCGCGGTGTTCGCGGGATCTTGAAGGTATAACGAAAAACGAAAGGAAAATTCGTTTTAACAGCACAAAAGAGCGAGTGATCGCTCTTTTGTTATGTGAACGGTTTGAAATTTTGTTTTGTGATCGATGCTAAACGGCTCGGCATCGTGTTGAGATCCTGCGCCCCGAATATCGGGCAGGACTGTTGTCGTATTCGCCGCGCTGACGAAAAGTGATGCACAGTAACCGAATATCAGTGAGCCTTCCGTATGATCGGAAGAGTCGCAGCGCACGATCGAACGGCGATTACAGCTTGACGATCCAGCCCTCCGGCGCTTCAACATCGCCGAATTGGATCCCTGTCAGGGTCTCATAAAGCTTTCTGGTGACCGGAGCAACCTCCGTTTCACTGTAAAATACATGGAGCTTTCCGTTATGAGAGATCCCGCCGATCGGAGAGATCACCGCTGCCGTTCCGCAGGCGCCGGCCTCCTTGAACTCACTCAAATTATCGATCATACAATCTCTCTGTTCGGTTTTCAGCCCGAGATATTTTTCGGCGACCTCGAGAAGCGAATATTTTGTGATACTTCCCAGGATCGACGGAGAAAGCGGTGTTACGAAAACATCATCCTTGGTGATCCCGAAGAAATTGGCGGCGCCGACCTCTTCGATCTTCGTATGCGTTGCCGGATCCAAATAAATACAGTCAGCAAATCCCGCTTCAACGGCAAGCTGGTGAGGATAGAGGCTTCCTGCATAATTTCCGCCGACCTTCGCAGCGCCGGTACCATGCGGAGCGGCACGGTCGTATTCGGTCGTACAGAAATTGACCGGCTTGAGTCCGCCTTTGAAATAAGCGCCGACCGGAGAAACGAAAATGCAGAACAAAAATTCGGGAGCAGGCTTTACTCCGAGATTATTGCCGACGCCGATCAGGAAAGGTCTGATATACAGCGTAGCGCCCGATCCGTACGGCGGCACGAATTCTTCGTTTGCCTTGACGACCTTTTTCACCGCATCCACAAATTTGTCTGCGGGATACTCCGGCATCAAAAGTCTTCGGCAGCTTTCCGCCATTCTTTTCGCGTTCATATCCGGTCTGAAAAGCTGGATCTCATTATTTTTGGTTCGGTAAGCCTTCAGCCCTTCAAAGCATTGCTGACCATAATGCAAGGCTGCTGAGGATTGTGCGATGGTGAGCGTGTTTTCCGGGATCAATGCACCGTCGTCCCATTTGCCGTCTCTGTAATAGGATACAAAGCTGCAATTGGTTTGTATGTAGTTGAATCCGAGCTGATCCCACTGAATCGAATTGTTCATTTGTAGTTCCTCCTTATTTTTACTAATAGATATATACACTTTCGAACAGGCCTCGTATATATTCCGGATCGCCGGACTTGCCGAGAGCAAGCATTAATTTGATACGAGCCTTTTGTCCTGAAAGTTCACCGCCGAAAATAACGCCGAGCTCATGGAGCATCTTGCCGCCGCCTTCGTAGCCGTAGCTTGACATCACTCTGCCGGACGGACAGCGCGATACGATGACCACGGGGATGCGTCTGTCAACCGCTTTTTTGATATACGGAATAAAGGATGGCGGGAGATTTCCTCTGCCCATCGCCTCGATAATGATGCCCTTCGCCCCCTGAGACAAATAAAAGTCGATGATTTGCGGATCCATATCCAAACAGGATTTGATGAGATAAACATTTTTCTCGATCGAATCCGCTTCGATCACATCTCTGCCCGGGATCTCCCGATGAATGATCAGATCGTTGGTGTCGATGATGCCGATCGGGCCGTATCGGGATTGAAAGGTGTTGAGCGACAGCGTGTTGGTTTTCGTGACCTCCAGCGCCGTGTTCACTTCATTGTTGAGGACGACCAGTACGCCCTTGTTCACAGCCTTGGGCGAGATCGCCGTACAGACCGCCGCCGCCAGATTCGCCGGCCCGTCATAGCCGAGCTCGGAGCTGTTTCGCATCGCACCGACCAGAATGACCGGCTTTCGGATATTCAAAGTGAGATCCAAAAAGTAGGCGGTCTCTTCAAGCGTGTCGGTTCCGTGCGTAATGATGATGCCGTCGATGTCTGCGCGTTGCGCAAGCGATTTGATGATATCGCGGATCTCAAACAGCATTTCGAAGGTGACATGAGGCCCCGGGATCTCGGAAAACTCGACGATCTCGATGTCGGCCAGCTTGTCGATATTGGTGACCATCGAAATGATCGCCTGTCCGTTGAGCGACGGAACGGCTGCGCCGATGGACTCGTCAACGCTCATGGAGATCGTGCCGCCGGTAAAGATGATGGCAACCTTCGGTTTTTTTGCAAAAGCAGCGGACATATAGGAAGCTCCTTTATATAGTGATAAGAAGATTGTAAGGGATATGGCTAAAGTATTCAATACTTTTGGAAAAAATTTTTTGAATAACGCGAGAAATCGAAAAAGCGAAATCACGGCGCGGTCGGACGCGTTTGCGGAGCTTACGGACGGCTCCTGTCGCCGAAAGCGGCGCGGCGAGCATTGCAATATGCTTTCATAAAGCTCGGCCTTATGTTATAATACCGATGAAAGAGGAGAATATGAAAAAGGAAATTTATTTTGACAATGCCGCCACGACCATGCCGTATAGGGAGGTCATCGAAGAGGTCAAGCGAGCGGCTGAGGAATACTATAATCCGTCGGCAATCTACGATCGTGCGATCGAGGTGTCCAGAAAGCTCGAGTCGGTGCGGCAGCTTTTTTTGGATTCGGTGTCCGCGGAGAGCGGGACGGTTCTGTTCACTTCGGGCGGAACGGAGTCGATCAATACGGCGCTGTTGAACGGGGCAGCCGGAAAAAAGAATATCGTATCGACCGATTACGAGCATTCAGCGACGATAAAAGCGCTGGCGCAGGCATCGTCAAACGGGCAGGAGATTCGCATCGTCAAGGCGACGGATCGACGGATCGACACGGGGCGAATCGTCGATGCGGTCAACGAGCGGACGGCGATGGTGAGCTTTATGCATGTCAACAACGAGATCGGCGATATTTTGGATATTTGCGAGTTGGGAAGGAGCATCCGAAAAAAAAATCCGCAAACGCTGATTCATGTGGATGCGGTGCAGTCCTATATGAAGCTCGGGATCGATGTGGAAAAGGCGAAGATCGATCTTATGAGCATTTCCGGACACAAGATCCATGCGATCAAAGGAATCGGCGCGCTCTATGTCCGGAATCCGCAGAAGCTCAAGCCGCTGATTTTCGGTGGCGGGCAGGAGAGAGGGCTTCGTTCCGGTACGGAAAATGTGGTCGGGATTCGTGCACTCGGCAAGGCGATTGAGCTCGGCGCGATGAATTTTTCAAAAAACGCGGAGAAGCTCAAAAATCTCAAAGCCCATTTCGCAGCGCGTCTGAGCGATATTTCGGATCACAGGATCAACTCGGCAGCCGACGGAGCGGATCATATACTGAATGTTTCCTTTTTAGGCGTGCCCTCCGAAATTCTGCTGCACTCGCTGGAGTCGGAAGGGATCTATGTTTCGAGCGGCTCGGCATGCTCCGCCGGGAAAAAGGGATCACATGTGCTGGAGGCGGTCAATCTCCGCAAGGAGGAGCGAGCGAGCGCGCTTCGGTTCTCATTCTCGGCGCTGAACGAGCTGTCGGAGATCGACGAGGCGATCGCGGTCTTAAAAAGATCCGTTGAAGAGATTCGCAAATTTACAAAATACAGGACAGGTAAAAATGTATAATACGATCATTATAAGGAATGGCGAGATCGCCATAAAAGGAGAAAATCGTGCAGCCTTCGAGAAGCGTCTGATAAGCAATATCAAAAGAGCGCTTTACGGCTTGCAGGGCTACAGGGTCTACAAGGGCGACGGCCGGATCTATATCGATTCGGACGAGGAATTGATGCCGCTGATCGAGCGCAGGATCAAAAAGGTGTTCGGAGTCGTCAGCTTCAGCCCGGCAATCAAATTTCAGGGAAGCTATGATGAGCTGAAGGAAAGAGCGAAGGCGCTTTACGAATGGCTGCTGGAATCGGAGGACTATCGCAGCTTCAAGGTCGAGGTGAAGCGCGGCGACAAAGCCTTTCCGATGCGATCACCGGATATGGTGCGAGATATTGCCGGCTATATCCTTTCGAATGCGGAGAAAAAAATCAAGGTCGATGTGCATCATCCCGAGCTTCAGATTTGCACGGAGCTTCGCGAGGATACGAATATCCTTTATGCAAACAAGGTGGCGGGCATCGGCGGATTGCCGGTGGGGATCAACGGAAAGGCGATGACGCTCCTCTCAGGCGGGATCGATTCGCCGGTGGCGACCTACCTGGCGGCAAAGCGCGGACTGTCGGTCGGCGCGGTGCATTTCCACAGCTTTCCGTTTACCAGCGAGAAGTCCGTTCAGAAGGTGGAGCAGCTTGCGCAGATCATCTCCGAATATACGGGCGGCTTTACGATCTACAAGGTCAATCTGCTGCCGATCCAAAAAGCGATTTCGGAGCATTGTCCGGAGGAGCTGATGACAATCCTGTCCAGGCGGTTTATGATGCGCATCGCGGAGCGCATCGCGATGAAGGAGGAAGCCGGGGCGCTGATCACCGGAGAGAGCATCGGACAGGTGGCATCGCAGACGATCGAGGGGCTGACGGCAACCAACGATGCAATGGAAAGACTGCCCGTGATCCGTCCGCTGATTTCGTATGACAAAGAGGAGATTATCGAGCTTGCAAAAAAAATAGGGACCTTCGAGACCTCGATCATACCGGAGACGGATTGCTGTACGGTTTTTCTTCCGAAAAAGCCGGCGACCAAGCCGAAGCTTGAAAAAATTTTTTCGGCGGAAGAAAGACTCGAGGTGGAAAAATTGGTGGATGAGGCCTGCGCGAGCGCAGAGCTTACGAGTATCGGAAGTGATTGATGATGAAAATTGAAAATCTGAAAAACGATCAAAAGGAAACGGTAGCCGAGCTGTGGCTTTCAAACATTGCGCAGGCACAGGATTTTGTCGCATACGAATATTGGGAAGCTCTCAAGCCGAATATGCTCCGAAACTATCTGGGCGAGCACGGCACGATCGTTTTCGAAACCGGCGGAAGGATCATCGCCTTTGCGACGGCGGAGGAGGACGGGAGCATCATTTCGATCGTCGTGGACAAGGATCATCGCAGACGCGGGATCGGATGTGCGCTGATCGACAGACTGAAAGAAAAATACTCGACGCTCACTTTGTCGGTATATACAAAAAATGAACCGATGGTCCGCTTTTGTGCAAAAAACGGATTTGTCGAACGATATCTGCAACACGATGCGAATACCGGAGAAGAGGAGAGATTTTTTGAATGGAAAAAGCAGTAGCCTTCACCTATGACGAAGCGATGGTATATCTGACACAAATGCCGAAAGGCACTGCGCTCGGATTGTACTCCGTCGGAGAGATTTTGAAATATATGGGGAATCCCGAAAGGGGGCTCAGGATCATCCATGTTGCCGGAACGAACGGAAAAGGCTCCACCTGCGCGTTTATCGCGGAAATTTTGCGGCAGGCGGGCTACAGGGTCGGACTGTACACCTCGCCGTACCTGGAGCAATTCAACGAACGGATCCGGATCGATCGGGAAAATATTTCGGATGAAGAGTTGGCGAAGGTACTTTTTGAAACCAAGCTTGCCGTCGATCGGCATGTCGGTGCGGGGAATAAGCTGCCGACGGAATTTGAGGTCACGACCGCTGCCGCCTATCAATACTTCAAAGAACGATCGGTGGACTTTGTGGTGCTGGAGGTCGGGCTGGGCGGAGAGTTGGATGCAACCAACACCTGTGAGCCGATTTTATCGGTCATCACCTCCGTCAGCATGGATCATACGGATTATTTGGGCGACCGCTTCGAGGATATCGTAAAGGCGAAAGCCGGTATCATAAAGGATCATGTGCCCGTCGTGCTCTATCATCAGGACGAGCTTGTTGAAAAAATCATCCGCGAGAAGGCGGATAAGACAAATTCAAAGCTTGTGATCACAAAGCCCGAAACGATCAAGATCCGAAAAAGCGACTTGAGGGAGCAGACCTTCGATGCCGAAGCGCTCGGGAATCGGTATGAGGAGCTTGTGATCACGATGACCGGAGAGCATCAGACAAGGAATTTTTTGACGGCGCTGACGAGCGTTTTGCTGCTGGAAGAAATCGGAGTGATCGAACCGATCGCCGAAGAGGATATTCGAGCGGCGGCAAAGAAAACGAAATGGGCGGGACGCACGGAGCTGATGTCGGATGATCCGCCTGTCATTATCGACGGAGCGCACAATCCGGACGGCGCGCAGGCTCTGAAAAAGTACATCGAGGATTACCTGAAGGACTACCGCATCGTTCTCGTGTTCGGGATGCTGATGGATAAGGATATCAAAGAGGTCGCCGAACTTCTGGCGCCGCTTGCGGATCATATCGTGTTGACCCCGATCGACAATCCGCGCACCGCGGATATTCTTACTTTGAAAAAATATGTCGATCGATCTAAAAAGAACGAGGCCGAAGTCATCGCGCAGCCGAATATTCGAGAGGCGGTCGATTATGCGGTGAGGTTTGAAAATCAAGAGAATACGGCAACGATCTATGCCGGTTCGCTCTATCTGATCGGAGCCGTGCGAACGATCCTGAAACAGAAATTGTCCGCGACCGACAAGTGAATCGCGGGCATTCCGTAAGCGGCCGGAAAAGCGGATTAGCCGCAGCGTGAAATGAAAAACGATCCGCATCGCTTCGCCGGTGCTTCAAAAAAACGGAAGAAAAAACGGAAGAAAAAACGGATCCAATATTATATGAGTCAGCGAACGGCAAGCTCTTGCAAAATCGATTCGACTGCTCTAAAAAAATTCGGAAAGGAAAAAGAAAATGAAAAATCCAATCGTAGAAATGCAGATCAAAGATCGAGGAACGATCAAAATCGAATTGTATCCACAAATCGCCCCTGAAACGGTCAATAATTTTATCAGTCTTGTCCAACGAGGCTTCTATGACGGGCTGATCTTCCACCGAGTGATCCAAGGCTTTATGATTCAAGGCGGCGACCCGACCGGAGCGGGATCGGGCGGACCGGGCTATTGCATCAAGGGAGAATTTACCTCCAACGGATTTCAGAACGATCTGAGACATACACCGGGCGTGATCTCGATGGCAAGAACGGCGGTGCCGGATTCTGCCGGCTCCCAATTTTTTATCATGACCTCGGACAGTCCGCATCTGAATGAAAATTATGCGGCGTTCGGCATGGTGATCGAAGGGCTGGAGCATGCGATGGCGATCGAGAAGGTAGAAACGGGAAGAGCGGATCGGCCGATTAAAGAAGAAATTATTGAAAAGGTTACGGTGGATACCTTCGGAACGGATTATCCGGAGCCGACCAAGCTCTAAAATATGAACACGAAGTTTACGCATTTGCATCTACACACCCAATATTCATTGCTGGACGGCTTTACGCGGATCGACAAGCTGATGTCGCGCTGCAAAGAGCTCGGCATGGATTCCGTGGCGATCACGGATCACGGCGTGATGTTCGGCGTGGTCGATTTTTACAAGCAGGCGAAAAAACACGGAATCAAGCCGATCATCGGCTGCGAGGTCTATGTGGCGCAAAGAAGTCGTTTTGACCGCGAGAATATCGACAAACGATCCTATCATCTGGTTTTGCTTGCGGAAAATCAAGTCGGCTATCAGAATCTGATCAATCTCGTGTCGATCGGATTTACGGAAGGCTATTATTACAAGCCGCGCGTGGATTATGAGATCCTGAAAAAGCACAGCGAGGGGATTATCGCGCTGTCCGCCTGTCTGGCAGGCGAGGTTCAGCAGCGCCTGCTTGAGGGCGATTATGATGAAGCGAAACGGACAGCGCTCAAATTGCAGGAGGTTTTCGGCAAGGACAACTTCTTTCTGGAGGTGCAGGATCACGGCATCGAGGAGCAGGCGAAGGTCAATCTGTTTTTGCAAAAGCTGTCGCGTGAGACGCAGATTCCGCTGGTTGCCACCAACGATGTGCACTACACCGACAAAGAGGATAACAAAACGCATGAGATCCTCATGTGCATCCAAACGGGGAAGACGCTCAAGGACGAGCATCGTATGGAGTTCAAGACGAACGAATTCTATTTGAAATCGCCTCAGGAGATGAAGGCGCTGTTCAAGGGCTATGACGGAGCGATCGAAAACACGACCGCGATCGCGCAGCGATGTCATGTGGAATTCGACTTTGAAACGATCCACCTGCCGAAATTCGAGATCAACGACTCCGACGAGAGTCCTTTTGACATGCTCAAAAGACTGTGCTACGAGGGCTTGAATAAGCGATACGAGGTGCCGAGCGAGAAAGCGCGTGAGCGATTGGAATTCGAACTCAATGTGATCCGAAGCATGGGTTATGTCGATTACTTTCTGATCGTATGGGATTTTATTTTTTATGCCAAAAGCAACGGGATCATGGTCGGGCCGGGAAGAGGCTCGGCGGCAGGATCTCTGGTTTCCTACACGCTGGGGATCACGGATGTGGATCCGCTGGAATACGATCTGCTGTTTGAACGATTTTTGAATCCCGATCGGATCTCGATGCCTGATGTGGATGTCGATTTTTGTTATGAACGGCGCGAAGAAGTCATCGACTATGTCAAAAGAAAATACGGCGAGGATCATGTTGCGCAGATCATCACCTTCGGAACGCTTGGCGCGCGCGCGGCGATCCGCGATGTCGGGCGCGTTTTGGACATCAGCTATCAGGAGGTGGACAAGATCGCCAAGGAAATTCCGTTCGCACTCGGAATGACGATCGACAAAGCCTTGGAGATCAATCCGAAGCTGAAAGCGGAATACGATTCGAATCAAGAGGTCAAGTCGCTGATCGACATCTCCAGAGATATCGAAGGGCTTCCTCGTCATGCGTCCACGCATGCGGCAGGAGTCGTTATCTCCAAAAACGAGGTCAGCAGCTATGTGCCGCTGTATATGCATCAGGATTCCGTCACGACACAGTTCCCGATGGGGACGCTGGAAGAGATCGGTTTGCTCAAAATGGATTTTTTGGGATTGCGAACGCTGACGGTCATTCGGGACACATTGGAGAATATCGAAATTTCGCGTGGAGAAAAAATCGACTTATCCGCTTTGAAGTTCGATGATCCGAAGGTCTATGCAGAGATGTCGCTCGGCAATACACTGGGCGTATTTCAGCTGGAGAGCTCCGGGATGCGGAGCTTTATGAAGGAGCTGAAGCCGGAGTGCTTTGAAGATATCGTGGCGGGAATCTCGCTGTATCGTCCGGGCCCGATGGAATCCATCCCGATCTATATCCGAAATAAAAACCAACGGGGATCCGTAACCTTTCTGCACGAATCCTTGAAGCCGATTCTGGATGTCACCAACGGAATCCTGGTGTATCAGGAGCAGGTCATGCAGGTGGTGCGCGATCTGGCGGGCTATTCTCTGGCGCGTGCCGATCTGGTTCGCAAGGCGATGAGCAAAAAGAAAATGGATGTGATGGAGGAGGAAAGAGAGTACTTCGTTTACGGCAAAAAGGACAAAGACGGCAATGTCGAGATCGACGGCTGTCAAGCGCGAGGGATCGCGCCGGAGATCGCCAACAGGATCTACGACGAGATGATCGATTTTGCGAAGTATGCCTTTAACAAATCGCATGCCGCGGGCTATGCGGTGCTCGCTTATCAGACGCAGTATCTCAAAACCTACTATGCCAAAGAATTTATGGCGGCGCTGATGACAAGCGTTATGGGAAACACCGACAAGATCGTGATATACATCAAGGAATGCAGCGATATGGGGATCAAGGTGCTTCCGCCCGATGTAAACAAGAGCTTCAAGCGATTTTATGTGGAGGGGGAAAATATTCGCTTCTCACTTTCCGCGATCAAAAATGTCGGTGAAGGCGCGGTAGAGAGCATCATCAAAAATCGACAGGACTTCGGGGACTTCATTTCCTTTCAGAATTTCATCAAACGGATGCGCGATAAGGACATCAACAAAAGATTGGTGGAGAGCTTGATCCGTGCGGGAGCCTTTGACGCTCTCGGAACGAATCGGGCAACGATGCTCGGGAATCTGGAGAAGGTCTGGGAAAGCATGAGCGCGGAGAGAAGAAACAATATTGCCGGACAGGTTTCCCTTTTCGAGATCGGAGGGGCGAGCGCGCCGGATGAAGTGATTTCGTTGACGCCGTATGAAGATTTTGCCTTGAACATTCGGCTCAATTTGGAAAAGGAAGTGCTCGGGATGTACATCAGCGGGCATCCGTTGTCCGAGATATCGGCAAGCATCGCAAGACTCACTTCGCATAATACGATGATGTTTCGGGAAATGGAGGACGACTACGCGCATTATCAGCAGGAGGATAATCGTATGGTGACCTTCGGCGGACTGATCGCTTCAAAAAATTACAAGACCACACGCAGCAATGAGATGATGGTGTTTCTCAACCTGGAGGACGAGTACGGGAATGTCGAAGCGGTCGTTTTCCCGACGGTGCTCAACAAAACCAAAGCCAGGCTGGACACGGAGGATGTGGTTATCGTGACCGGGCGACTTCAGTTCAAGGAGGACGATAAAATAAAGATCATCGCGTCCGAGATCCGTGATTTTGAAGCGGAATCCGCAAACAAAAAATTATATATCAAGGTCGCCCATCGAAAGGATGAAGCCATTGAAAAGGTCAAGTCGATCATTTTGAATCATCCGGGGAATGCGCGCGTGATTTTCTATGATGATGAAAACAAACAGAGCTTCGAGCTCGAACGATTTTCGTCCGTTTCGACGGCTCCGGAGGTCATTGAGAAAATCCGAGCCTTGGTCGGCGAAGCGAATGCGGTCATCAAAGAATAAAGAATGTCCGCGAATATCGCAAACGCGATCGAGCAAGAGAGGCAGAACAAACTCACCAAAGAACGAAGTCATCAAAGGATAAAGAAACCGCACAGGTAATCCGATCGGGCTAAAGCCTTTCTTCGATGAAAAAAGAAGATGTTATAAGGAGAGGCTCGAATCAGAAAATATTTTGAAATGAGATTTTCTTTGCCGCCGGAAATCGCGATGGTGAGAAAATATGTGTAATGTGATAAGACATATGTTACAGAAATAAACAAAAAAAGAGAGAACCCATGATACAATAGTTTCGACGAAAAAACAAAAGTATCATAAAAGGAGTATCTCTCTTATGAATAGTATAACAGAAGAAATGAAATATCGCCAGAGATTATGCGA
>JBGZCE010000135.1:0-3384 GCA_041845175.1 Filifactoraceae bacterium | reverse complement strand
GGATCGTTACCGTAAAATTGTTGACCGGATCCGATTCTTCCGTCTATTTGTCAACCCACACCCTGGCCCAGGAAACCATCGAGCAGAAGATTTCCGCTACCGGAACGGTGACCGGCTCGGACAGCGCCGAAATCGGTTCAAGTCTGAATTATGAAGTAATCCGGATCAATGTCAAAGAGGGAGATATTGTAAAGAAAGGTGATATTCTCGGCGTATTGGACAGCAAGGTGCTTCAATCCGATTATGATATGGCGGTAAAGGAGCTGGAGGTTTCCAGATTGCAGCTTCAAGAGCAGCGGACTTCGGCGGAGCTTGCCGTTCAGGAGCGACAGATCGATTATAATGAAGCGAAAAGACAAAACGAAATCATGAAGCAGCTTTATCAGGAAGGCGGCGCTTCAAACGATGAGCTGGTACAGTCCAATATCGCTCTCGAAAAAGCCGCTTTTGCATTGAGTGCCGCACAGGATCAGCTTGCACGCGCTTCCGCAAGCGGATCAGCCTCTCTCGGCATTGATATCAAGCAGGAAATCGTTGAAACGAAAAAAGATAATCTGGATAAAGCGAACATCACCTCTCCGATCGACGGCACCGTCACGCGTGTCAATGCGAAGATCGGTCGTATCCCGACAGCGCAGGATCAAGTGCGCGCGATGTTTATCGTCGAGAATTTACAGGATCTTATCATTAAGGTTTCCATCAGTGAATATGATATCAGCAATGTGAAGGTCGGACAAAAAGTGATCATCACCTCCGATGTACTTAGGGGCGGCTCTGCCGAAGGTGAGGTGGCAAGGATCGCACCGACCGGAGAATCGGTACAGGGAACAAGTACGAAGGAAATGCGCATCCCGGTAGAGATCAAGATTACTTCGAAGGGAGATCTTATCGCCGGTGTCAATGCAAGAGCCGAGATTCTGATCGAAAAGAGAGAGAATGTTCTGGTCGCTCCTTTGGAGGCGATCCTCGATGTCGACGGCGAAAAATATGTATTGCTCGGCAACGACGGAACGATCAAGCGAGTCAAGGTGACTACCGGCGTAGAAGGGCTGACGAATGTCGAGATCTCCTCCTCCGAATTGAAAGCCGGCGACATCATCATTACGAATCCGAGCCTTGATTACGCGGACGGAATGAGCTATAAAGCACAGGGGTAACTATGACAAAAGAACTGATCGAAATAAAAAATCTCAGCAAAATATATCAAATGGGAAACAACGAGCTGCATGCGCTTAAAGGCATCAACCTCTCGATCCGAAACGGCGAATTCATTTCCATTATGGGGACCTCCGGTTCCGGCAAGTCCACTTTGATGAATATTTTAGGATGCCTCGATCGCCCGACGCTCGGGAATTATTATTTGGAAGGGATCGACATCAACGATAAGACGGAGGACGAATTATCCGATATCAGAAACCAAAAGATCGGCTTCGTGTTTCAATCCTTCAATTTGATCTCGCGAACCTCGGCGCTGAAGAATGTGGAGCTCCCGATGATCTATGCAAAGATCCCGTCGGACAAGCGTATTCAGCGAGCCTCCTTATTGCTCGAAAAGGTCGGACTGGGCGAACGAATGGGTCATGTTCCCAACGAGCTTTCCGGCGGTCAGCGACAAAGAGTCGCCATTGCTCGTGCATTGGCGAACGAGCCGCCCATCATCCTTGCGGATGAACCGACCGGAAACCTGGATACCAAGTCGAGCATCGAGATCATGGAAATTTTTACCGAGCTGAATCGCGAGGGCAAGACGGTGATTATCGTAACACATGAACGGGAAATTGCGGAATATACCGATCGCATCGTTACCTTTCGAGACGGCACGATCATCAATGACGAACGGAGGAACTAAATGCTGCTGTTAGAAAACCTCAAGCTTGCCATCTTCAGTATCAAATCCAATAAAATGCGTGCCGTACTGACGATGCTCGGGATCATCATCGGAATCACCTCCGTCATATCGATCTCGGCGCTCGGCGAAGCGTCAAAATCCATATTGAACAAGGAGTTCGATTCCTACAATAAGGATATCGCGGTCATTTTTATGAGCTACAACGCGGAAAGAGAAATCACCGAAAGGGATTTTTTCACCGAAGAGGATATGGCTCTGGTCCTTCAGAAATTCGGAAATAAGATCGAATATCTTTCGCCGAGTCCTCGCGGAACTTCCGAAGTGAATTATAACAACAAAAAAGCGAATGTCATTCTGGAGGGTGTTTCTGCCGACTTTACAAAAATGCAGAAACTGGATATCATTCACGGCCGATTCTTGAGCGAAACGGATGTCTCCGCACGAAAGCCGGTCGTTATCATCGACAAAGTGCTTGCAGAAAAGCTTTTTGGTCGCGAAGATGCCATTGGTGAAACGCTGCGAATCAACATTGACGGGATCCCGATCTATGTGACCGTCGTCGGCGTTTATCAAACCGTTCCTTCCATTTTTTCCGGACTGATGACATCGGATTCCACTACCATGTATCTTCCATACAGCTTGTTCAGCTCGAGCTTGGATTATCAGGGCTCTTTGAATTTCAAGATCAAAGAGGAGTATTCCGAAAGCGGAACACAAATCGCGCAGGAAATTGCACGCTTTATGGAAAAGACAAAGGGCATCGAGGAGAATTTTTATACTTCACAGACATTGGCGGATCAGCAAGGCATGATCAACAATATCTTGAATACGGTGTCCCTCGCGATCGGTGCAATCGGCGCGATCTCTCTCGTGGTCGGCGGCATCGGGATCATGAACATCATGCTGGTATCCGTTACGGAGCGTACACGCGAGATCGGAATCCGAAAATCGCTTGGTGCAAGAAGAAAGGATATCCTGACACAGTTTCTGATCGAGTCGATGATCATATCGGCGATCGGCGGCCTGATCGGCGTCGCGCTCGGACTATTGTTCTCCAGCATCGTTGCCGTGGTCATGAAGATCCCTCAACCGGTAACTCCGACGGCTATTTTCGGAACGGTATTGTTCTCTGCGATCGTCGGGATCTTTTTCGGACTGTATCCTGCAAACAAGGCGGCAAAGCTCGATCCGATTGACGCATTGCGTTACGAATAACTCAAATTCAATAGACTCCGGAATATCCCCCTATTCTTCGGAGAAGCAAAAAATCTGCCGCCGGCAGATTTTTTGCTTTATACCATTATTTCTTGAGTTCAACTGCATTTTTGATTATTTCGACCACAAGATCGGACGCCAGCTTCATATCCTCGATTGGGATCATTTCAAAGCGACCATGGAAATTATATCCGCCCGTAAAAATATTCGGGCAAGGCAATCCCATATACGAGAGTCTCGATCCGTCCGTTCCGCCGCGGATCGGTTTGATGATCGGTGTGATCCCGATCTTTTGCATCGACTGCACGGCAAGCTCGATG
>JBGZCE010000134.1:0-5256 GCA_041845175.1 Filifactoraceae bacterium | reverse complement strand
GTCGAGGTCACGCAAAGCAAGGTCGGTGAAGCGACCGGAATGGCATGGACTCAAGTCGGCGGCGAAACTCTGAGCATCGAGGTTTCCGTTATGGAGGGCGGCGGCAAGATCGAACTGACTGGACAGCTCGGTGATGTGATGAAGGAATCCGCACGAGCGGCGATCACCTATATCCGTTCGATCGCCAAAAATTACAGGATCGAGCCGGATTTCTACAAAACCAAGGACATCCACATCCACATTCCGGAAGGTGCGATTCCGAAAGACGGTCCGTCTGCCGGAATCACATTGGCAACGGCGGTATTGTCCGCTTTGAGCGAGATCCCGGTAAAGGCTTCGGTCGCAATGACCGGAGAGATTACGCTTCGCGGTAGGGTATTGCCGGTCGGCGGAATCAAAGAAAAGGTTCTTGCCGCCTATCGAGCAGGCATCCGGACGGTGATACTGCCGGTCGACAACAAGCCGGACTATGAAGAGATTCCGGACGAGGTGAAATCAGAGATGAAGTTCCACTTTGCGGCGGAAATGGCGCAGGTGCTCAAAATTGCATTGGATAAAAAGGTGAAGTGATGAAGATCAGAGATATGCAGATGGATATGAGCGCGGTGCGAAAGGAACAGTATCCTGCCGACGGCTTGCCTCAGATCGCATTTGTCGGACGCTCCAATGTCGGAAAATCCTCTTTGATCAACACGCTGCTCAACCGAAAAAGCTTTGCGCGCGTGTCGCAGACGCCCGGCAAGACGCGAACGATCAATTTTTTCAGGATCAACCGCGAATTCTATTTGGTGGATCTGCCGGGATACGGCTACGCCAAGCTGTCAAAGCAGGAAAAGGCTTCATGGGGCAAGATCATGGAGGAGTATTTTCTGCATTCCGAAGAATTGACACATGTGTTCGTGCTGGTGGATATTCGGCACAAGCCCAAGCCGGATGATATCACGATGGTGGACTATGCGCGTCATCATCGAATCCCGGTCTCGGTCATCGCGACCAAGTCGGACAAGCTGAATCGAGGACAGCAAAATCAGTCGGTCAAAATAATTTCGGAAACCTTGAAGGTGCCGAAGGAGGAGATTTTTTTGATCAGCTCCTTGAAAAAAACCGGACAGGTCGAAATTTGGAACAGACTGGAAGAAATTTTTCGAGCAAACGATTTTAATATTACAACCGAATGACCGAAGGAGAGGAGGAATAAGATGAACGCGAGTAATAAACAAGTGTTATCCTATTTTATCCTCTCTTTATTTTTGGGCATCGCACTGGTCATTCTGCTCAACAGCCCGATACAGGGGAATCCCAATTCGATGATTTCGAGGGAATTCGCTTCACAGATCAATCAGGAGAGGGAGCAGCTCAAAAAAAATCAGGAAATGATCGAGAGCCTGACCAAGGAATACAAAAAGCTGGAGAAAAAGCTGAATGAGGGTGTCAACCTGCTGACGCAGACGGATTCGGAAAAATATTACAAAAACCGAATGCTGATGGGGCAGGAAACGATCGTCGGAGAAGGCGTGATCCTTTCGATCGAATCAAAAAAAGGACAGAACATCGCCTTTGCCTTCGACACCGACCGCGTGCTGCTCAAGCTGGTAAATATCGCCCGACGGATCGGCGGCGAGGCGATCGCCGTCAACAATCAGATCCTGCTGCATAATACGGGGATCGTGCTTGCAGGCAACCACATCAATGTAAACAATGTACCGATCACTCCGCCGTACGAGATCAAGATCATCGGGAACGAAAAGACGCTGTACCGTTATTTTACGGAAGAAAGCGTATACATTCTGACATTGGAAAAAAAATTCGATGTAACCGTTTCCGTAACCAGAACGCGAAAGATCGAGATCCCGAAAACGGTCGGAGTAAAAGAGGCGGAATATATCAAGGAGATCACATGATTCTACTCGAAGAAATCAGTCCGTACAAAAATTCGTACGCATTTACCTTATTTGAAAACACCGACAGGATCGATCTGAATGACAAAATTGCGGATATTCGCGTGCATTTGTTGGAAGCGGTCGACGAACGGCTACGCTCCGAGCTGTTGGTGCTGATTTATTTTTTTATTGCCTGCGAGATCTCCGACGAACAGCTGCACCGCCTGATCGCGGATGAAATTATTTTTCCGGAATCCTTCGGAGCCTACGAGATAAAGATAGTAAGGAATAATCATGATACAAATTTCAGATATTAAGGTGGCTCTTCATCAGGAAAAGGAAGAGATCATCAATAAAACAATAAAAAAATTGACGGGGCAGCTCTATCCCTATGTCATTGTCCGAGAATCCCTTGACGCGCGCAAAGGGATTCTTTTCGTGTATACGATCCAAGCGGAGATCCCGAAAAATAAGCTCCAAAAAAATTCCGGGATAAAATATTGCGTTGTGGGAAAAGAAGTCGAATCGCCGATCGAATATGGAGATGAGCCGTTGCGGCAGCGTCCGATCATCATCGGCTTCGGGCCGGCAGGAATGTTTGCGGCATTGGAGCTGGCCGAGCACGGCTATCGACCGATCGTTTTGGAGCAGGGGTCGGCGGTGGAAAAAAGAATCAAGGATGTAGAGCTGTTTTGGGAAAAGGGGATTCTCGATCCGAGCTCGAATGTGCAGTTCGGCGAGGGTGGAGCCGGAACCTTCTCGGACGGGAAGCTGACATCGCGATCAAAGGATCCGAGAGGAAAAAAGGTGCTGGAAATGCTCTACGATTTCGGGGCACCGAAGGAGATTCTCTATGCGAGCAAGCCGCATATCGGAACGGATATTTTGGTTGGCGTCGTGAAAAATATCCGAGAGCGGATTCTTAAGCTCGGAGGGGAAATTTGTTTTGACACGAAGGTAGAGGATATTATTCTTCAAGGGCGCAAGGTCGTCGGTGTGGTAGCAAACGGAAAAAAATACTCGGCGCAGGCGCTGGTGCTCGCCATCGGGCACAGCTCGAGGCAAACCTTTCGATTGCTTTATGAGCGCGGGGTCGCGATTCGTCCCAAGCCCTTTGCGGTCGGTTTCCGGATCGAGCATCCGCAGATCGTCATCGACAAGGCGCAGTTCAAAGAGAACCACGATCATCCCAAGCTAAAGGCATCCGAATATCATCTGACCTACACACCGAAAACGCAAAGAGGCTGTTATACCTTCTGTATGTGTCCCGGCGGACGGGTGGTGGCATCGGCGTCGGCGGAGGGGCAGGTGGTCGTCAACGGGATGAGCTATCATGCGAGGGATCTGGAGAATGCCAACAGCGCGATCCTGTGCTCCGTATCGCCGGAGGATTTTCCGGAGCACCCGCTCGCGGCGATGGAATTTCAGGAGGAGATCGAGCATCGTGCCTTTATGCTCGGAGGAGGTAACTACCATGCGCCGGTGCAGCGTCTTGACGATTATATCAACCGTCGACAGACGGAGGAGCTCGGGAGCGTAAAGCCGAGCTATACGCCGGGCTATGCCTTTGCGCGATTGGATCGGATCTATCCGGAATTTGTCTACGAATCCCTGTCGGAGTCGTTGATACGGATGGGCGAGAAGCTGAAGGGCTTCGATATGGACGATGCGATTCTGACCGGAGTTGAAACAAGGACCTCGTCACCGATCCGCATCCTGCGAAACGAAAATCTTGAATCCGAAAACACGGCAGGGCTGTATCCCTGCGGAGAAGGTGCAGGCTATGCCGGAGGGATCGTCAGTGCGGCGATTGACGGACTGAAAGCGGCATCCGTCATTATGAAAAGATATCGCAGGCCATAAATTTTCGTCAAATATTTTATTTTCTACAAAGGTATTTATTATTTTCGGGGGATGTGATACCATATCAACGAATATGTTTAATTGGAGGATGTATGTACGCAACGATTATTATATCGGCAGCTTCGGGCCTGGGATTATTCCTGTACGGAATGAGTCTGATGGGCGCGGGACTTCAGAAGGCTGCGGGTGAAAAATTGAAATCCATTGTCGGAATGCTTACCAAGAATAAGTATATCGCGGTAGTGGTGGGAATTTTGGTAACGGGGGTCATTCAGAGCTCGTCCGCGACCACGGTCATGGTCGTCGGATTTGTAAACGCCGGCATCATGAGCCTTCATCAGGCGATCGGCGTGATCATGGGGGCGAATGTCGGAACGACGGTCACCGCACAGCTGGTATCCTTCGATCTGGAAGCGATCGCACCGCTTGCCGTCGCGATCGGTATGGTTGCGTATCTGGTCAACAAAGGGCCGAAGATGAGAGACTATGCGGAGATACTCATCGGTTTCGGGATTCTTTTCGTCGGAATGGTCTATATGAAGGATGCCGTCAAGCCGCTTCGCGACATTCAAGAATTCAAGGATCTGATGATCTCCTTCGGTACGAATCCGCTGCTCGGGATTTTGGCGGGCTTTTTGATGACGCTGCTGCTCCAGAGCTCCTCCGCTTCGATCGGGATCCTGGTTGCCTTAGCGGTCGAGGGAACGCTGCCGCTCACTTCCGCATTGCCGATTTTGTACGGCGATAACATCGGAACCTGTACGACGGCATTGCTGTCCAGTATCGGCGCCAGCAAAAATGCACAGCGAGCTGCGGTGATGCACCTCACCTTCAATGTGATCGGAACGATCATTTTTATGCTGATATTGAATCAGCCGATCATGTACTTGGTGGAGATGCTCGATCCGGAATCGGTTCCGCGACAGATCGCCAATGCGCACTCCTTATTCAATATAACCAATGTGATCATACAGCTGCCGTTCTCAGGCCTGATCGTAAAATTTGCTCAAAAGGTGATTCCGGAGGGCAAGGCGGTCGAAGCATCCGTTACCCTCACTCAGTTGGACAAGCGTATGCTCAGTACGCCGTCGATCGCGCTCGGCAGCGCATATCGGGAATGCCTGAAGATGGGCGATGTCGCGATGACATCGTTGACAAAAGCGGTGAACGGATTTTTGGAGAAGAAATCGGAGGATATCGCAGAGTCCTTCCGTTTGGAAAAGGACATCAATCAGATGGAGCGAGAGCTGATCGATTATCTGGTTGCCGTATCCAATTCCGAGATCTCGCTGGACGATCGTGTGATCGTTGACGGCTTGTTCAATACCATCAACGACATCGAGCGCATCGGCGACCATGCCGAAAATATCGCCGAGCTTGGCGAGCAATACATCCTTCAGGATCTGACCTTCTCGCAGGAATCGCGCGTGGAGCTTGCCGTGATGCTCGATAAGGTATTCGGCGCGGTGACATTGGCGCTTGAAGCGATGAAAAACAGCGATACCAAAAAAGC
>JBGZCE010000133.1:0-4513 GCA_041845175.1 Filifactoraceae bacterium | reverse complement strand
TGAAAAAGGATGTGGTCGAGGATCAGGCCTGATCGCTCGGCAATATCAATGCAGCAAAGCAAGGTGAAAACGGGCATCATTTTGAAGCGCCTGTTCACCTTAGCATATCAAGGGCAGAGGATCGTTTTGATCCTCTGCCCTTTTTGCCGCTTCCGTTATTAATAAGGGTGTCCCTTCACCAATCGACGGCCGCATAATGATGTCAAACTCGCAGCCGTTGTCAATCGACTCCACATGATGACACCAAGCCCGCAGGCCGTCGCGCTCGGCTCCACACAGCAATGTCAAGCCCGCAGCCGCTTACCTTTCTTTTGTACTCATCCGCTCTCTCATACTCCCTCTTATGATCGCACTCACATTTATTCAGTCTCTCATTTATTCGCTCTTTTATGATCACGCTCATATTTATTTTCCGAAGCGCTCGTTTTTTTTGCTCGGATCCGATATAATAGAAAAAAAGAGAAGGAGGTGCCTGCTTGCAGGCTACAAAGCGATGAGTCCATTCAAATTCCGATTTGCTACACGCGAGGATATTCCGCTGATCTTACATTTTATCAAGGAGCTTGCCGATTACGAAAAGCTTTTGCACGAGGTCGTTGCCACGGAAGAAATTCTTGATGAGTGGCTGTTTGAAAAAAACAAGGCGGAGGTGATCTTCGTGCTCGAGGGCGAGAAGGAGGTCGGCTTCGCGCTGTTCTTCCATAATTTCTCCACCTTCCTCGGACGATCGGGCATCTATCTCGAGGATCTGTTCGTCATTCCGGAGTATCGCGGCAAGGGCTACGGCAAGGCGCTGCTCGAAAAGCTCGCGCAGATCGCGGTCGAGCGCGGCTGCGGTCGCCTGGAATGGTGGGTGCTGGATTGGAACACGCCGAGCATCGAGTTTTACAAGGCGATGGGCGCTGTACCGATGGATGAATGGACGGTATTCCGAATCAGCGGCGATATCCTTCAAAAAATGGGAACGAAATAACCGAAACGAATGATTAATACGAAAAGATCGACCTTTCAAACGGGCAGGCTTCCTATTCTGCCTGTATTCGATATAAAAAATACTCCGATAGGACTTCCGAGATGAAAGAAATTTATAAAAACATTTTTATGGGCGATATTCGATTGCCCAAAAATCCGCTGCGCTCACTCAACTCCTACATAATCCGCTCCGGCGATTCGGCGCTGATTATCGACGCGGGATTTGATGCTCCACAAAGCGAAGAAGACTTTTTCGAGGAGCTTGAGGTGCTCGAGCTTCACAAAGGCTCGGTCGATCTTTACCTCACGCATCTCCATGCCGATCATACCGGTCTTGCGGCAAAATTCCAGAAGACCTACGGCGGCAGGGTCTATATGAGCAGGATTGACGCCGAATATGTCCAAGCGATGATCGGCGACAAATATTTCGAAACACAGCAATTCCCTCCCGAATTTTTCGGTCTGAAAAATGACGGTCATTTTTTCGATGCGCATCCGGCCGTTCTCTACTGCGCCAAGGAGCCGATCGAGTTCACCTATGTTCGGGAGGGCGATCGGATCGTCGTCGGCGAGTATGAATTTGAAGTGCTGTTTATCCCGGGGCATACTCCCGGACAGACCGCACTTTATGAACGCACACATTGCTTGCTGTTTTCCGGCGATCATATTTTGGATAACATCACGCCGAACATCGCTTTTTGGGGCTTTGAGCATGGCGATATTCTCCAAACCTATTTGGATATGCTGACGAAGATTGAGCGACTGGATGTGCGGCTTTTGTTGCCCGCGCACCGCGTATTGATCGAGGATCCGAAAAAGCGCATCGCGGAGCTCCGCGCGCATCACCGTGAGCGACTTGACGATATCCTGCGCATCCTCGCCGACAAAAAGCCGTATACGGTCGCGGAGGTCGCCGCCCGGATGCACTGGGATTTTCGCGCAAGGGCATTCAGCGAGTTTCCGCCCAACCAGCAATGGTTTGCCTGCGGCGAAGCGATGGCTCATCTGGAGCATCTGCGCTTTCTTGGCAGGGTTGAAATATCGGAGAAGGATGCCGCCCCACGCTACCGGTTGAAGTAGTATGCGGATATGAAAAAAGCTATGCCTGTTCGGGCTTAGCTTTTTTGCTTTCGATCGTAAGCGACTGTCATTTTTTTGTTTTGCGCTTTCTTCCGCTCCTTCTTTTCTTTATTGTTTTTCCCCCGTTACAGCTCGAGCGCGAGCGTTTCGGGACAGGGCACTCTGATCGTGCGTCCGCGAACCTCGATCAGCCCTTCGTCCTGCATTCGAATCAGCTCGCGCGACAGCGATGGCCTTGCGACCTGCAAATAGTCGGCGATCTGCTCGCGGTTCATCGTAAGCCTTGCACAGTTATTTTCATCGAGCATATCAAGCAGCAGTGCGGCAAGCTTTTGTCGGAGTCCGCCGCTGCCGAGTATCTTAAGCGTCTGATTGAGATTGAAGGCTTTTTGCGACAGAATGGACAGCATATTGCCGATCAGCTTCGGATAGTGATGCCGACGGTCTCCCTCCGTGAATACGGCGCGCGGGATCTTCAGCACCTCGGTGTCGTTGACGATCGCTGTCGTATAAAAGTCGTAGCTTTCTTTTTCCAGAAAGAGATACACCTCGGCAAAGATGTTGCCGGCGTCCTCGATCGTGGTCAGCACGGTTTTTTTGCCGGAGTAGGAATCCTTGCAGACGGCGATCGCGCCGCGAAGCAGCAGATACATGTATTGCGGCTTGTCCTCCACATCGAAGATGATCTCGTTTTTGTCGTAGCGCTCGGTATAGGCGCCGAAGCTTCGGATAAAATCGTCGATCTCGTCCTCACTCATTCCTTTGAACAAAATGCTTTGCATCAGAATTTTTTGCATAGTCCCTCTTATTTGTCGATGTCCTCCAGCCGGACGAATCGCTTGCCGATCGCGTACACGGTGATGATCGGCGAGACCTCCATAAAGACATCGGGATAGTTCTGCGCCAAAAATCGTCGGATGATCGCGGACTGATTCGGCGCGCAGATACAGGTGACCATTTTTCGTTTTTCATTGGTGTAGGCGCCGGTGACATCGTGAATGGTGACGCCACGCTGGAGCTCTTTGAATATAAATTCGGAGATCTCGGTGTAGTTCTGGCTGATGATGGAAACCTTATACAGCTTTGACCGAAAGCCGAACAGCATATAGTCCATGATGAAGATGCACATCACATGGTTGACGAGCGCGTAAAGCGCGATGTCCTTGCCGAACACGAAGCCGAGCAGTATGATCACAAGCGCATCAAGCACGAGCATGATCTGGCTGATGCTGATGTTTTTGAAAACCTTTTTGTTCAAGATGCGCGCGATCGTGTCGGTGCCGCCGAAGGTGAAGCCGCGCCGAAGCACGAGCCCGCCACCGACGCCGTAGAACAGAGAGAAGTAGATGCAGACCAAAAACATATCGCCTTCAACAAAGACGAATTGAAATTTGTTGGTCAGAATCAGCAGAGCCGGGTAAAGCAGGGACACGGTTACGATTTTGATAACGGCATTTTTCCCCATCGAAACGAAGGCGACCAGCAGGATCGTAATACTGAACGCATAGTAGATGTAGGTGTAGTTGATTCCGGTGTATTTTTGAGCCACCAGTGCCAACCCGGTGATTCCGCTGGTTGAAAGCTGGTTGGGCACAAGGATGTTGCTGACGGCAAAGGCAGTGATCAGGCAGCCTGCCACGATGCCTACGATGTCCAGCAGCAGTGGAGATTCAATAATTTTTTTATACATTTTCGCTCCTATTTTTCCGTTGCGATCACGGAATCTTCATAAGTAATATAATCGCTCCAGCTCCCGATATAGAATTTTGCAGACAGACCGATCTCGTCCATCGCGATCAGATTGACCGATCCCGAGACGCCGGAACCGCAATGCACGATCCGCTTGTCGTATTTGAGCAGCTCTTTGTAATGCTCCTTCAAAAAAGCTTCCTTTTTATATTTGCCTTCCTCGTCGAGCACCTCGCCGAAGAAATAGTTCTGCGCGGTCGGGATGTGCCCGGCGACCTTGTCGATCGGCTCGGCGAGCCCTTTGTAGCGCTCCGGCGTGCGGCTGTCGATAATCGCCGTATCGGAACTTTCAATGGCTTGGCGAATGTCCTTGATGTCGGCGAGCATTTCACTGCGCAGCTGCATCTTGATCCTTCCGAATTTTTGCGGCAGCGGCGTCGGCTCGGCGGTCACCTCATAGCCCGCGCTCTTCCACGCGTTGATGCCGCCGTTCAGGACCTTGACATTGTCCAGCCCGATGTATTTGCACATCCACCAGAAGCGGCTGGACGGCACCATATCCTCATCGTAGACGACGATCGGCGTGTCGTTGTCGATGCCGAGGCGCTCGAGCTTTTCGGCAAAGCGTGCCATATCGTCCGGCAACGGATCGCGTCCGCCGTGTTTGCCGAGCGTGCCGACAATATCGCCGCGCAGATCGATGTGAAATGCGCCCGGAATATGTGCCGCGTCGTGTTTTTTTCTGCCCTCTTCGGGTATCATAAAGTTATTC
>JBGZCE010000132.1:0-19956 GCA_041845175.1 Filifactoraceae bacterium | reverse complement strand
GTTGTTGACGCACCGGGCGGCGGCGGAAAAACGCCGGTCATGCCGAACTATGTCATCTCTCAAAGCCATAACAAGGTGATCCTCAGAAACTTCGAGGGAGTTATCACAACTTACCATGAGCCTGCAAACTATACGCCGGGATGCACCTGCGATGTTTGCACCGGAAAAGCCGAGATCCATAAGGTGGGCGTAGCCGGTCTGTTGAACGGAGAAAAAGAAACGCTTGAGCCGGTCGGACTTGAAAGAAACCAAAGAGGTCATCACTAATAAATGTTCGGTTTAATTGAAAAGTACAGATCCATATCATTTATAGGAATGTCAAAAAATGCAGGAAAAACCACAACATTAAATTTTTTTATAAATGAGACCAGGGGTAAATTTACCCTTGGTCTATCATCTATTGGGCGAGATGGCGAGCTGACCGATCGCGTGACCGGAACAGCCAAGCCGCAGATCTACATATACAAGGGAACGATCATCACGACCGCTGCCGCCTGCATGAAGCTGTCCGACGCAACGCTGGAGATTCTGCGCGTGACGGACATCACGACGCCGATGGGCAATGTTGTCATCACGCGAGCGGTCACGGACGGCTATGTCGAGATCGCGGGCCCCTCGACCAATCATCAAACGAGCCGAGTCATTCAGGAAATGTACGAATTCGGCGCGGACAAGGTGTTCACCGACGGTGCGCTCTCTCGAAAGAGTCTTGCATCGCCGGCGGTCGCCGAAGCGACCGTCATGTCCACGGGCGCGGCGATCTCGAGCAGCTACGGAAAAGTGGTCGAAGAAACGCTGCACAGCTATCAGCTGCTGACGATAGACACCTATTTCGACGAAGAGATGAGAGAAAAGCTGCAAAGAGGCGATTCAAGCATTGTCCTGACAGATGAAGATGGAGAAGTGATTTTTCAAGACACAAAGACATTGATCGGCAACGAAAAAGCGATCGCCGAGCTGGTCGACGAGCGGACAAGGATCATCTACACCGGTGGAGCGGTGACAGATGCGTTTGTCGATATGCTTTTGAGAAATGCCAAGCCCAAGGTCAGGCCGACGCTGATCGTCAGCGACGGGACCAAGCTTTTTGTAAGCCCGGCGAATATGAGCCGGATGCAGGCCAAAGGCATCAAGGTGTATTCGCTGAATGCGATCAACATCGTCGCCGTGACGATCAATCCGTATTCGGCAAATGATTATTTGATGAGCTCAAAGTGTTTGATCGAGGATCTGCAAAAGCAGATCCGAATACCGGTATTTGATGTGATGGATAAAGGGAGCTACCGTGAGATTTTTGGATAACAGTCAACGAGAAAACATCGGCTTCAGCTATATCGTGAATAATATCAACACGGTGAGCAAGCTGGGCGATGACCGAAAAAAAGCGATCGCGCCTTATACAAAACAAAGAAGCGCGGAGCTGGAGCAGGAGCTTCAAAACACCGAAACGATGCTCGGGCTTCTGACCAAGCGTGCAGAGGCACTCGACGCCATCCTGCACAATCTCTGCAAGACCAAGGACATCCTTCCGACGATCAAAAAAATCGGAACGGGCATGATACTGGACGAGATCGAGCTTTTTGAAATCAAAATTTTTTCGAAGGTCTGCACGGAGATCGCGCGCCATTATACGGATCTCGCAAGCCCGCTGCACTTTGTCGAGTTTTCGGATGTGCGTGCGGTGTTCGAGCTGCTCGATCCCGAGCACAACGGCTATGAGACCTTCTACATCTACGACTGCTTTCTACCGGAGCTGTCCGAGCAACGCAACCGCAGGCGACGGATCGAACAGAAGATCCAGGCGGAGCAGGATCCGGAGCAAAAGAAGCGCCTGCTGGCGGAGCGTGCCGACATTCTTCAGGAGGAAGAGCGGCTCGAATACGAGATCAAAAAAGAGCTCACGAAAAAGCTGGAGGGCTCGACGGATGCTCTGCTGCAAAACGCGGCGTCGATCGGGTATCTGGATCTTTTGATCGCAAAGGCGAAATTTTTTGCATCAAGCCACGCGCAAAAGCCGATCCCGGTCTTTGAACATCAGCCGATCCGATTCGAGAATATGTACAATCCGTATTACGCTTCGATCCTTGCTGAAAAAGGGATCCGGATGCAAAGGCTGACCCTTTCGCTCAAAAGCGGCGTCACCGTGTTGACCGGGGCGAATATGGGCGGCAAGAGCATCGCGATGAAAACGGCGGCGCTCAATGTGCTGCTTGCCAACTGTGCAATGTATGTGTATGCGGAAAAAGCGGAGGTACCGATCATCGACTTTCTGTATATCATCTCGGATGATCTGCAAAGTATCGAGAGCGGGCTGAGTACCTTCGGCGCGGAGATGATCGAGCTCAAGACCATCATCGGAGCGAGCGGGAAAAAAGACGGGATGATTATTTTGGACGAGCTTGCCCGAGGGACCAATCCGGACGAAGGGCGCGCGATCGTCAATGCGGTGATCAGACTCTTTAACAAACGCCATTCGCACACCTTTTTGTGCACACATTTTGACGGCGTTCGATTTGACGGCGCGGCGCACCTGCAGGTGGTCGGAATCAGCCGTGTGGACTTTGACAGGCTGAAGAATGTGACGGCGAAAAATAGCAGGGACGCCCTCGCGCTGCTGCAAAAATATATGGATTACTCGATCGAAGCGATCGACGAAGACGACGTGCCGAAAAATGCCTTGCAAATCGTGAATTTGCTGGGGCTGGAAGAATTAGATTTTGAAGGGGTGTAAAGGAGAGAGAATGAAAAGTAAGCTGAATTTGAATCAAGAGCTTGTTGCAAGCTCAAGAGAGATCGCCAAGGCGATTGCAGCCGATACCCAAAAATTCATCGACAATCACTCTACGGTAGCCGTAGAGCGAACGATCTGTCGATTGCTGGGGATCGACGGGGTAAACGAAATGGAGGTTCCGCTTCCTAATGTCGTGGTTGAAAATATTGAAGCAGGTAACGGCCTGGGAGTGGGCGCTGCGATCTATATCGGAAACGCGATGCTGACCTACGGACTGAGCCCGCAGGAGGTCGCCGAAAAGGTGGCTGCCGGAGAGCTCGATCTGACAAAAATACCGATGAAGGATCTTTTTGAGATCAAATTGAAGATCGACGAGATCGCAAGAGCATCCGTCAAAAGAATTTACGAAAATCGCAAAAAGAGAGAAGAATATTTGGCAAGATTCGGCGACAAGAGCGGACCGTATCTTTATGTCATCGTTGCAACCGGAAATATCTTTGAGGATATCACACAGGCCGTGGCGGCGGCAAAGCAAGGCGCCGATATCATTGCGGTCATCCGAACGACCGGACAGTCGCTGCTCGACTATGTGCCGTTCGGTGCGACGACCGAAGGCTTCGGAGGAACCTACGCGACACAGGAGAACTTCCGATTGATGCGTGCCGCACTTGACGAGGCGGGTGAAGAGCTCGGTAGATACATCCGTCTGTGTAACTACTGCTCGGGACTTTGTATGCCGGAGATCGCCGCAATGGGCTCCTTCGAGCGCTTGGATGTTATGCTCAACGACGCCTTGTACGGCATTTTGTTCCGTGACATCAATATGAAGCGAACGATGGTCGACCAGTATTTCTCGCGTATCATCAACGGTTTTGCCGGCGTGATCATCAACACCGGAGAGGACAACTATCTGACGACGGCTGACGCATTCGAAGAAGCGCACACCGTATTGGCATCGCAGTTTATCAACGAGCAATTCGCATTGGTCGCCGGCCTGCCGGAGGAGCAAATGGGCTTGGGGCACGCCTTCGAAATGAATCCGGAGCTGAAAAACGGATTCCTGTACGAGCTTGCGCAAGCGCAGATGGCAAGAGAGATCTTCCCGAAAGCGCCGCTCAAATATATGCCGCCGACCAAATTTATGACCGGCGACATTTTCAAAGGCCACATTCAAGACACGCTTTTCAACATGGTTACCATCATGACCGGACAAAAGCTACATCTGCTCGGCATGCTGACCGAAGCGATCCATACGCCGTTTATGTCCGACCGTGCGCTGTCCATCGAAAATGCGCTGTACATTTTCAACAATATGGAGGACCTGGGCGAAGAGATCGAATATAAGCCGAACGGCATCATCCAGCAGCGAGCGGACAAGGTTCTGCGCGAGGCGAATGCGCTGCTGCGCGAGATCCAGGGACACGGACTCTTTACGACGCTCGAAAAAGGGATTTTCGGCGGCGTGAAGCGACCGATCGACGGCGGAAAAGGACTCAGCGGCGTAATCATCAAGGACGACAAATACTACAATCCGTTTATTGATATGATGTTAAATTATAAGGAGGTGTAGCAATGAGCTCAGGACTATATTCAATGGATGCGAAGGATTTTGACAAGAATCTGGATTTGACAAAGCTGAAGCCCTACGGGGATACCATGAATGACGGAAAGGTTCAGGTGAGCTTCACACTTCCGGTAGCCGACTGCGAAAAATCGATCGAAGCGGCAAAGGAGATCGCCAAGAAGATGGGGCTTGAAGAGCCTTCGGTCGTGCATCACCACGCGCTCGATAAAGAATTTACCTTCTTTGTCGTGTACGGCAGCCTGACGCACACCGTCAATTACGACGACATCGTCGTGCAAAGTATCGATGTGGATGTCATGGACATGGGCGAAGTGGACGAATACATCAAAGAAAATATCAAGCGCAAGATCGTCGTGGTCGGCGCGAGCACCGGAACGGACGCGCACACCGTCGGCATCGACGCGATCATGAATATGAAGGGCTACGCGGGTCACTACGGCTTGGAGCGATACGAAATGATCGAAGCCTACAACCTCGGCAGCCAGGTTCCAAACGAAGACTTTATCAAAAAAGCGAAGGAGCTCAATGCCGATGTACTGCTCGTATCCCAGACCGTAACACAAAAAAATGTGCATATCCAAAACCTGACCGAGCTCGTCGAGCTGCTTGAGGCGGAAGGGCTACGCGACAAATTCGTGCTGCTTTGCGGCGGGCCGCGAATCAGCCACGAGCTTGCCAAAGAGCTCGGTTACGACGCCGGCTTCGGCCCGGGCAAATACGCGGACGATGTGGCGAGCTTTGCCGTCGTCGAAATGTACAATCGCTCGGTACAATAATCAAGCCGCCGCGGCAGTGAACAGTTGCGCAAAAGAAGAAATTGAAGCAGACGGCAAGTCGATTAACAAGATATCGAACGAAACGGAAGCCGGAGTGTCATTGTCTGTAGCGTTGACCTCGATCGCGGCAAAGATCTGCGGAGCATACAAACGACATAATTAAAATTCAAAATAAAATTAATTGCAAAAGGACTTTGTCGAGCGGCAGAGTCCTTTTCGATTTTGTGCAAAAAAAGTGCAAGCTGCCTGAGCAATTTGCACTTCGGTTCGTTTGAGTTTTCGATCGCCGCGCCGCTTCCGATCGATCAGCATCCGCAGGAGCAGCCTGCGCATCCGCCCTGCGGCTTGATGTCCGGCTCGACATAGATCCCTCTTTGGCCGTCCTGATCAAAAAATTCGACCGAGAAGCCGCCGAACTCATCCAGCAATTCCTTCTCGACCAAAAAAGTGAATCCGTCCACCTCGACCGAAAAATCATTTTCATCCTTTTCGTCGATCGACAGATTGAATTGAGGGCCGGAGCAGCCGACGCCCGCAACAAACAGACGAACGGTTTTTTCGGTGATCTCTCGGCTTTCCAAAATGGATCTCAGCTCATTCAGAGCCTGTTCATTTACTTTTATACTCATGAAGATTCTCCTTTGCTTGTTAGTAATTTTCATTATACAGGAAGCGGATTTTATTGTAAAGATTATTTTCGTTTCGAAACGAAGATCGAAATCGCCCGATCCGAGTTTCGACGACAAAAAACGCCTAAGATCGGAATGCAGAGGAGCAGACGCTTGCGAGCGAAGCAAAAAAACGGCGTGATCGTGGTCGATTCCTGCATGCTTTTGTTCGTAATTGATCGGCGCGAAGCGTAGAAGCGGTCTTCTTCTTTCGACGATCGACTCGCGCCGTCTTGGCGAAGGCTTGGCTGAAATTTTTTGATCGAAAAAGCGGATGGATCATATCAAAAAAATTTATTACAGCTTGCACTTGACATGTGGATAACTTTGTGGATAGAGTGGATAACTGGCGGATAATGTGTGAGAAAATATTTTCCTGCGGTGAATAAAAAAATCGTCGTCGCGTGAAAAGCTTCCATTGCGCATGGCGCACAAAAATTCCTCTTTGTCAATACGGAATAAAACACAAGATAAAGAAAATAAATTCAAAAACCGTATAGTCACACACAATATATTGTGTTATAATCGGGATTAAGATTTAGAAGAGGGAGATAATAAGGACAGATGAAAGTTGAAAAACGGAACAAGTCGCTGGTCGATTTTGAAGCGATAAAAATTCAAAAGGCGATCGAAAGCGCAATGAAAGAAACGATCGACGGGGTGGACTCGCAGCTTGCGAAGGAGATTTCCTTGAAAATCCAGCACGAGTTTGAGCTTGCGAAGGATGTCGTGCGCATCGAGGAAATCCAGGATATGGTGGAGATCCTTCTGATGGATTCGATCCGAAAGGATGTGGCGAAGCGCTATATCCTTTACCGAAGCGAGCGAAACAAATCCAGAGATTACCGAAAAGATAAAGACAGCACGCTCAGCGAGGAATTTATCAGCAAGTACAAGCATTCCACGGCGCCGATGGGCGAGCTCGGAAATTTTGTGTTTTATCGCACCTATTCGAGATTTATCAATTCGCTCGGGCGAAGAGAATATTGGTACGAAACGGTACAGCGAGCGGTCGAATACAATACCTCGATCGCGCCGACCTCGGTGGAGGAGGCGGAGCAGCTGTACGACAATGTGTTCAATCTCCGCCAGTTTTTGTCGGGAAGAACCTTCTGGATCGGCAATACGGATGTGAGCCGCGCCTATCCGCTGGCGAATTTCAACTGCGCCTTTGAGGTGGTGGATTCGTTCAAGTCGTTCAAGGATCTGTTTTATCTGCTGATGCTCGGCTGCGGAGTCGGCGTTCGCGTGCTCGAGGAGGACATCGCGTCGATGCCGAAGATCCGAACCGATTACAAGCTGATGCATACGGATTATACGCCCAAGCCGCGAAATGAGCGCCGCGAAAACACCTCGCTGAATTTCTACTCGGACGATTCGGTCGAGATCGTGGTCGGCGATTCGAAGGAGGGCTGGATCGAGTCGTTATCGTTCTTCTTCGAGATTTTGACGGAGCACAATTACCGCGGGATCAAAAATATTTTTGTCGACTACTCCAATGTGCGCGAGAAGGGCGAGCGGCTGCGAAAATTCGGCGGCACGGCGTCCGGCCATGAGAGCCTCAAGAGCATGTTCCGAAAGATCGACATCGTGATCAAAAAGCGCGCGCTCAGCATCAGCCAGAAGAAGGTGCGTCTGAATTCCGTGGATTGCATGGACATCGCCAACATCATCGGCGAGAATGTCGTGGTCGGCGGCGTGCGACGAACGGCGGAAATGGTGATCATCGACCAGAACGACAACGACGCGATCAATGCGAAGAGCAATTTGTACACCTTTGAAAACAATAAATGGCAGATCAATCAGGAGATCGCTCATCGCCAGATGAGCAACAACTCCATCTACTTTACGAGAAAACCGACGCGCGACGAGCTGCACATTCAGCTGGAGCGAATGAGATACTCCGGCGAGCCGGGCTTTATCAACCACGAGGCGGCAGCCAAGCGCAGAGAGAATATGAAGGGCGTCAATCCGTGCGGCGAGATCCTGCTGGATTCCAAGGGCGTGTGCAATCTGACAACGGTCAATGTGATGGCATTCGTTGACGAGCACGGCAATTTGGACGAGCAGGAGCTGATGAAGGCGCAAAGATTGTCCGCACGCGCGGGCTATCGAATGACGATGCTGGAGCTGGAGCTTCCGGAATGGGATCGCACGCAAAAGCGAGATCGTCTGCTCGGCTGCTCCCTGACCGGCTGGCAGGATATGGTCAATCGCGTGGGACTCGACAGAGAGCAGGAGAAGGAGCTGCTTCAGAAAATGCGCAAAGCGGCTCACAATGCAGCGGAGGAATATGCCAAGGAGCTCGGGCAGAATGCGCCGCTGCTCGTGACGACCGTAAAGCCGGAGGGAACGCTTTCACAGCTTCCGACCGTATCCAGCGGCGTGCACTATTCCCATTCGCCATATTTTGTAAGACGCGTCCGAATCTCCTCCAACGATCCGATGGTCAAGGTGGTCGAGGAGCTCGGCTATCCGATCTTCCCGGAGGTGGGGCAGGAGATGGAGACCGCCTCGACGAAGGTGGTCGAATTTCCGGTCAGTGCGCCGCAGGGCAAGACCAAGAACGATATTTCGGCGGTCGAGCAGCTTGAAAACTATCTGATGTTTATGGAAAACTATGTGGATCACAACTGCTCCATCACCGTTCATGTTCGCGAAAACGAATGGGAGGCCGTAGAGGAATTCGTATGGCAGCATTGGGATGAGATCGTTGCGGTATCCTTTATTCCGCTCAACGATGCGTTCTACGAGCTGATGCCGTATGAAACGATCACCGAGGAAGAATATCTCGAAAGAAAAGCCGCGATGCGTCCGTTCGTTCCGTCGCTGATCGGCAAATACGAAACACGGGAAGAGGAATATGAGCTGGACAACGACGGCTGCGAGATGGGCGTCTGTCCGGTCCGATAAGAGCCTTCGGATCGAGAACGGGGCTTGACGATGCGCCGAGAGAGCGCAAGCCGAGAAAAGCTTCGGAAAGCCCTTCGAGTCAAAATGCGGAAGAAAAGCGGAGAACGAGTAATTGAGAGAGCGATTGAAAATCCGTGAGCAAAACCGCAAATGCGTCAGCTGCGACCGGCGCAAACGCTCGGGAAACGGGCTTCGCAAGGCTCCGAAAAATGATTCGGAAAAACGCAAGGAAAAACTTTGAACAAAATACCTCGGAAAGCTCCGAGAATATCAGCTGAATATGAAAAATCGCAGGCCGCGGCTTGCGATTTTTTGTACTCAAAAGCTTGTGGACTATCGGACAAATTCGATGATCCGAAGAAATATACAACTAACAAAAGATCCGGATCATCGACCCGGATCTCGATTGCGATTTGATCGTGTTGATCGCGAAAATTCAAAACGATTCCCTCAGCTCGCCGAACAGCGCGAGAATCTCCTCCTCCGTGCGCGGATAAACCTTCTGCTGAAGCAGCGCGCCCTTGTGGAAGGTGATCAGCGTCGGGATCGTCATCACCTTGAAGGCTACCGCCAGCTGAGGATGCTCATCGGTGTTGATCTTGCAGACCTTCGCTTTCCCTTCAAGCTTTTCGGCAAGCGCTTCGACGATCGGAAGGATCTCGTTGCACGGCCCGCACCACGGCGCCCAGAAATCGACCAGCACCGGAAGCTCGGACTCGTAGACCTCCCGCTCGAAATTATCTTTATTCAAAATGATCGCAGCCATAAGACCTCCTACATATTCAACAGCATCAGCAGCGGCGACAGGAGCATCATGCCGACCGCAATGATCGCGAGAATGCGGACGATCGGCTTGTGCTTGTGTTTTTTGCCGGTATTATTCATGACTTTTCTCCCCTTGTATTCCGTCGATCATCATACAGATCGCTTCAAAATAATCGGTGTTGTTCGTCTGGTTATTCAGGTAGCTTTGCAAAAGGATGGACTGAGCCAATCCGAATACGGCGACGGACATCGTCTGCGGCTCCCATTTTTTGATCGCGCCGGATTCCATGCCGTTCTCGATCACTTGATAAAAAATATCCTGCACGCTTAAATAGTACAGTCTGAATTTCTGTTCGAAAACAGGGCTTGACGATCGCAGGAACAGCAGCACCTTTGCCAGCTGAAAAAATCGCTTGCTGTCCGCCTGCGTTTCAAAAATAAAGACGCGGAGCATTTCTTTCAGCTTGCCCGTAGCGGACAGATCGCGCGAGAAGATCTCGTCCATCGATGATACGAGTTCGGAGAAGAAGGTGATCGCAACTCCGTGGAAAATTTCTTCCTTGTTCCTGAAATACTGATACACGGTACTTCGGCCGAGCTTGCCGGCTTTGGCGATATCGCCGAGCGTTGTGCTGACATAGCCCTTTTCCAAAAATACGGAAGTCGCCGCCTTGTATATTTCGTGCTTTTTCTCTTCAACATTAACTATCTTTGGCATATTTCCTCCTCATCCAAAACAATCATTACAATATAGATAATAAAGCTAAATGACGAAAAAGTCAAACCGTATCTTCTGAAAATTTTCAAAATGGAATGCCAAGCGCATGAAAAATCAGCGCGCGTTAAAAAATCGGACGCCGCTTCGGACGAGCAGCGGCGCTCGTCAAAAAGAATGCGCGTCGGGGCAGCGCGGGATCTTTCGGATGCGCGCTTTGCTCGGCAAAGGCATCGACTACGGATTTCCCTCTATTTTTTCATACAATGAAGGAAAGAATGTGGTATAATGAAATTTGTATTAATATAGAAACAGATTATTCACAGAGAGTTTTCAAAATCCGATACAAGATCGAAGCTGTGCAATCATCGCGCAGGCAAGGAGTGCGTATGTCAAAGGGAAAATTTAAGGAATTGCTTTTCGATATCAACGAAAATGAATTGATCGAATACGATGAAGAGGAGGGCGGCAAAAAGAAATCCGAAAGCGTCGACAGTCTGTATTCGACACAGGAGTACGAGCCGATCTCCTTCGATGAGAGCTTGAAGCGGCTCGGCGCGGAGTCGCGCAAGCGGAAAAAGAAAAAGAGCGGCGGACAAAATCAAAATGCCGCAGGCACTGCATCCGAGAAGCCGCGAAAGACAAAGGAACAGCAAAATGCCAAGCGCGCGGCTACCAAGGTGAGTCCGAAGTCGAGCGCGGACAGTGTGAAGAAAACATCCGAGCCGTTTCCGATCATGCCGTCGGGCGTCGATAAGGTCAAGGAGGCTGCAAGGAGTGCGCTTTCGTCGGCCGCATCGGGCGGACGAAGGGTATGGTCAAGCGCGGCACAGGGGTTCGGAAGGCTCGGCGAGCGTCTGGGCCTGCTCGGTCGCGATATTTCAAAAACTCTGCGCCAAGGCGGCGCAGGAGGCTTTTTCGGAAGGTATCTGGGGCTGATCGTAGGCTTTGCGGCGGTGCTTCTGATCGGCATCGGGATCTACATCTACAATTACCAAAAGCTTCCGACGCTCAACCGAACGCATATCGAGAGCGCGGTCAGCAGCTATCAGACCTACAATGCGGAGGTGCATCCGATGCAGCTGCTGTCGACCGTACGCGAGAATATGGAGGAATACCGCGGAGCGCCGACGGGCAAGGGCGACGGAAAATCCGCCGAAACGCGCTATGTGGTCTACTCGCTGGACTGGTTCGGGATGAAAAGAAAAACCGTGCTGTTCTACGACACGAACGGCCAGTTTATCCGGATCAAGCTGGAGATCGGAAACGAAAGTGCGCAGTCGCTTTTCGACAAGCTGAAGGCCGAGCTGGGCACGCCGCTGGAGGAGGATGATCCGACCGTGCGCGGCGGCTATGCCATCTGGATCAAGGATGCGGTGCGCTACAAGTTTATGCACCGCGGAACCTATTCGACTCTGGAGATGAGTATTGCCGAATACGAAAATCCGTCCGCGCTCGCGCTGGGCGATAAGCCGGTCACGATCCAATATATCAATCAGGTGGATCTCAACGGCGACGGCACGATCGACGAAAAGATCCTGCTGCTCGGCAACAAGGGCGAGGGGATCACCACGCATTTTGCCAAGCTGTATCTGTTGGTGTGGGACGGCAAAAAAACCTATCTCAAGGAAATGGCGAGCGAATACGACGGCGGGACCTTCCCGCAGCTGATTTTTGCGAATGCCGACGAGGATCCGGCGGAGGAGCTCGTCGTCGTTGCGGAAAACAATGTCGTGAATCATTATAATGTGTTCAAATATACCGGCACCTCGCTGGACTGGATCTATGCGGGCTATGAGAATATAGCGGAAGAACAAAATGAATAGGAAGACGATCGAAAAACTGAATTTGTTTCTCAGCGGGCTCCGAAGCCGCTATGAGGAGTCCGGCGATTTTTTCGTGCGGGCGGAGGCGGAATTCAAAACGGGCGGCAAGCTCGTGCAGGCGGTCTTTGAGGAACGATTGTACTATAACAAGGAATTTTATGAGGTCTCTTTTGAAAAAGCGCTGGAGATCCTCGTTGCGGAGGCATCGAAATACGATGCGCTGAACTTTCGGTACAAGGAGCGCGGCACGACGATCACCGTGGCGGCGGATGAGCGCAATGTGACGATCCGGCAGGAGGCTGCGGACAACAAGCCGACGCTCACAGGCGCAGGGCAGCGCAGCAGCTTTGTCAAGCCGTCGCAGGCGCAGGAGCTTCTTCGGGAGATCGGCATTTTGACCGGGGACGGTAAGATCAAAAACGATATGATCCGCAAGTACAATCAGATCGACCATTTTGTTGAGGTGGTCGATCCGCTGCTGAAGGAGCTCCTTCGGAAGGATAGCATCACGATCCTGGATTGTGCCTGCGGAAAGAGTTATCTGAGCTTTGTGCTTAACTTCTACATCGTCGAGGTGTTGAAGAAAAAATGCCGGATCATCGGCGTGGATCATAATCAGCAGGTGATCGATGCGTCTCGGGAGCGCGCCAAGCGGCTCGGCTACTAAAATATGACCTTCGTTCGGGAGGATCTGATCGCCTATGAGCCGGATCAGCCGATCGATCTGCTTGTTAGCCTGCATGCCTGCGACAATGCGACGGACTATGCGATCGCCGCCGGCGTGCGTCTGAACGCACAGGCGATGATCGTGGTGCCCTGTTGCCATAAGGAGCTGCTGGAGCAGCTGGCGCATGAAGAGCTCGAACCGCTGCTGAAGCACAGCATCTTCAAGGTGCGCTTCAACGATATGTTTACCGATGCGCTGAGGGCCTTGTATTTGGAGTCCAAGGGCTATGAGGTGTCGGCGCTCGAATATGTTTCGCCGCTCGATACGCCGAAGAATATCCTTCTCCGCGCGATCAAAAAGCTATCGCACAATGCGAAGGCCGAAGCGGAGTATCGTCGGATCAAAAAGCAATTTCACATCGATCCGATTATCGACAAATTGTAATGGAGAAGCTATGAGAAGAAAAAGACTGAATATCGGGATCGACATCGACGGAACGCTGACCCATCCGGGCTATTTCATCCCGCATCTGAATCGGCATTTTGATCGGGACATCAATTTTGCCGATGTGCGGATCTATGATTTCGGAGAGCTGTACAATGTCAGCAGAGAGCAGCTGCATGATCTGTTTGTAAAAAATCAGGGCATCATGTTCGAGGCCGAGCTGCTGGAGGGCGCAAAAAACACGGTGCTGGAGCTGGCGGAGAGGCACAATGTACACATCATCACCGCCCGCGATCGGGAGATCCATCTGCGAACGCGCAACTGGCTGGATCGCGTCGGGCTGTCGAAGATCGAGCTGCACTCGCTCGGAAGTCCGAACAAAGCACAGTTTGCCAAGGAATTGCAATGTGATCTGTTTTTTGAGGATCATCCGACGGCGAGCAAGGAAATCGCCGAGCACGGCATCGGCGTTTTGCTGATGGATGCGCCGTATAATCGGGATACGATCCACCATAATATCCACAGGGTTTATAACTGGCAGGACATTCGCGCGGAGCTTGTCGATCGGGGAGCGCTGGAATGAATCGGCGGCTGTTTCTGATTTTTTTCAAGATCGGGCTCTTTACATTGGGCGGCGGTCCGGCGATGATTCCGATCGTGCAGGCGGAAATCGTCGAGCAGAAGAAGCTGATCTCGGAGCAGGACTTTTTGGACTCGGTCGCCTTTTCATCCGGCTTGCCCGGCGCGATCATCGTCAATTTGAGCGTTTTTGTCGGAAACCGGATCAACGGCTTTCGGGGCGCGATCTTTTCGGCGCTCGGTGCGATTCTTCCGGCATATCTCGCCATCGTGCTGCTGGCGGCGATTTTTGACATCGTTTCCGGCTCCGCGATCATTCAATCCGTATTTTTAGGCATCCGTCCGACCGTCATCGTCCTGATCGGAAGCTCGATCTATTCCATCATCAGGCAGACGAAATACGACCGGGCGGCGATCGCGATCGCTGCGGTCGCGCTGGCGGCGATGCTGGCGTTGGAGCTGTCGGCATTTGTCATCCTGCTGCTCGCCGGTGTGTTCGGGCTGATTTTTTATTCGCAAAAGAGGTATGAAAATGCTCCTTGATCTGTTCCTGAATTTTTTCAAGATCGGCGCGATCAGCTTCGGCGGCGGCTATGCGGTCGTGTCGCTGATACAGGATGAGATCGTCAACAAGTATCAAATCATCACGCCGGAGCAATTCGTCGACCTGGTCGCATTGTCGCAGATCTCGCCGGGGCCGCTCGCAATCAACGCGTCCACCTTCGTGGGCTTTGAAACGCACGGCTTGCTCGGCGCGGCGATCGCCACGCTCGGCGTCGTGCTGGCCCCGATCGTTTTTTCGCTGGCGCTCTCCGAATACTACAAAAAGCACGGCGAAAACAAAATGATCCTGCGCGTTATGAAGGGCATTCGCCCCTGTATCGCACCGATCATTTTTGTCGCGGCGGTGCGGCTGTTTCCGCTGTCGATGCCCGATTACAAAAGCTATCTGATCGCCGGCATCGTGCTCGCGCTCTTCATCTACAAAAAAATATCGCCCATCAAGCTGCTGCTGATAGGCGGTGGACTCGGCTATATTTTCTATTATCTGCTGTGAGAGCGTCCACGCATCGGTAGGATCGCTGTGATTTATTCCGTGATCGGCTGAGAACCTCTGCTGCGACTTTCCGCTGTCGAAGGCGCATCGCTCCAAAGCTTTCCCTGATACAGCTCATGCGCGCTCATATATTTTCGGATCCCGTTGAGGATATAACGCTTGTTTCGTACCCATTGCGGTGCGAGCAAGCTTTTTTTGTCGCCGTCGCCCGTCAGCCGATGAATGACGACCTGCGGCGCCGTATATGCGAGCAGGTGTGAAACGCACGCGATATATTCGTCCGCCGTATAAAGTGCAAACGGCTCCCGCACATACCGTGCGGCCAGATCCGTTCCCTTCAGGATGTTGAGCATTTGCAGCTTGATACCCCATACACCCGCGCGACATACATACGCCACGCTCTCGCGTATATCCTCAAAGCTCTCGTTCGGCAGATCGACGATCAGATGCGCTACCGTGCGGATGCCTCGCGCATTCAGACGGAGCATCGCCGAATCGAAAATCGGCAGAGCATATCCACGGCGGATCAATCGTGCGGTTTCTTCTTTGGTGCTTTGCAAGCCGAGCTCAACCCACAAGAAGACTCTGCGATGATACTGTGCGAGCAGCTCGATAATATCCTCGCTCAAGCAATCCGGTCTTGTCGCGATCGCAAGGCCCACCATGCGCTCGTCCGAAAGTGCTTCGTCGTACAGTGTACGCAAACGATCAAGGGGAGCATAGGTATTCGTGAAATTCTGAAAATAAGCGATGTATTTCGCGTTCGGCCATTTGCCGTGCAAAAGCCGGATCTGAGCCTCCTGCTGCTCACGGATCGAGAGGCTGCGGCTGCCTGCAAATTCGCCCGAGCCGTCCGCCGAGCAAAAAATGCAGCCGCGCCGATCAAGCGTTCCGTCACGGTTGGGACAGGTAAAGCCGCCGTCGAGCGAGAGCTTGATCACCTTCTCGCCGAACTGAGCTCGAAGTGCATCGTTCAAAGAATAAAACAATTTTTCCAAAAAATTCCTCCGCAATCCTCCGATAAAACGCCGAGCCATTCGCCAAAGTGCAGCGTACTTTCCTGGTCGATTGCCTCTGCTTGAAGGCATGAGCTTTTTGATCAAAACAGGCTCAAAGCCTGCTTATTGCAGTCCAAGTCCCACCCTCGTCAATAGGCATAATCCCAAGAGGACCAGCCATAGCCCGAAATGACATCGAAATTCAGCACATTTTCGTCGATTTTTATGAGCCTGGCGTCCTCGGTATAGAGCATCAGATCTCCGAATGGAGGTTATTTGCTTCCGAGCGGGAGCGAAGCTCATTGCGAACCATCATTCGCGTATAAGCCGATTCTTGTTCGAGAGCAGACTGATACTCCTCATAGCTTTCATAATCCTCCCGACTTGGAAAACTGCCGGAGGGGATATATTCCGAGCTCTGATCCCGCTCGAGCATATCATCGACAAAGAAGCGGTCGAACTCAAGTGCGATCGGTGCTCTTTTAAGATAATAAAACTCGCCGGAGTCATAAATTTTCAAGATTCTCGAATCATCCGAAAGAATTTTTTCGGAGGCGGAATCCACCTCTTTTTTATAGAGGGAATCATCCTTTGTGTAGTAAACGGTTTTATAATCCTCGGAAAAATGCTTTATTTCGATCGAGCCGCGATCGATCAACTGATTGAGCCGATCTCCTTCAGCGAAGAGGAGTTCTTCGTCGTTGGTCATATAATACAGCAAATCGGTATCCGGAGAAGCAAAAAACTCATAGACATCGGAAGCGATCGTCTGCTGCTCGCCGCTGTCGATCGTATATCGGATCAGTTCCAGATTGTCCGTCAAACAGATCAGTTCTTCAAAATCGTTTGAAATCATATATTGCAGCTGTGCATCACTGTTGATTAATACCGGCTCGCTCGCATCGGTTTTTTGGAAGTACAGACTCTGAGCCTTCGGATAGATTACGAAGCTGCCGTCTCCGGCGAGAATGGTTTGTTCCATAATACTGTTGGCGATCCGCTGTTCCTGATACAAATCCTGTGCCTCCGCAAAAGCCTCCTGCAACGAGGTCAGCTCTCTCGTGCGGACCCTCTCTGCGTCGATCTCGGCATAATACAGGCTGTAATCCTTGATATAGACGACATGGCTGCGGTCTGCCGACAGCATTGAGTCGCAGCCCGCAGTCAACAGCAGAGCGCAAAGGAAAAGGATCAGGAATCTCCGTTTGAACGATTTTTTGTTTGAGCTTTCAATTTTCATAATATCCCCCCCATGCAATGAAATACGATAAAATTGTAGGAAAATCGGTCATACTCGATTGTCGTCGTATGACTATATTATAGAGTATTCGAGACTTTCCGTCAAACAAAAAACGAAGAGAAGAATGAAACAATGCACAAAAAACAATCGGCGTTAATCCGATTCGAGAAACAGCAGCTCAAAAGCACCCTTGCCGTCCGCTGAAAAGCCGGCGTGCTTCAGCGCGCCCAAAGACGCGGCATTGGTCGTGCGTACAAGAGCGCTGACAAATTCCGCGCTTGGGAACTTCGTGCGGATCCGATGCTTTGCCTCGGCGATCATCCGCTGTGCGATACCCTTTGACTGAAATGCGGGGAGCACCGCCATGAGATCGATCCAGACGGCGTCATAGTGCAGCGTCCGAACCGAAAGAAGCGTAATGTAGCCTGTCGGCTTCTCGTCAAGATAATCGACAAAGACAGAGTAAGCGGGCGAGGCCTTCAATTTTTCGATCAGCTCCTCCGGAGAAAGCGTGATACCGCAAAAGGTCTCCCGATCGATCGAGCGGAGCGCTTCCGCCATCGCCGGGCTGTAATCAAATTCCTTCAACATGCTCTTTACCTCAAAATAATAATTGGATCCAGTCGATTATATCATATATGCCCTGCCATGAAACAGCGCTCTTGCAAACAAAATCGGCTGAGCAAAGATTTTGAACACAGAGGGAGACAGCGGATATTCATAAAGAGCATGGCAAAGCGAACGCCTTCAAAGCGTCAAAGATAAGAAGCCTCCGAAAGCCGAAACGAAAGCATGACGACGCCTGCCCCGTTCGGATGGTATAAAGTTTCACACATTGCATAAAAATAGTTGTTCGGAAGGAATATGTGTTGTAAAATAAATAGGTATCCTTTTTATATTAAGATAAAATCAGGAGGGCTTCATGGAAAGGTATCCTTTGCTGACAATAGACAAAAGCAAGCTGGCGCACAATGCAAGGGCGGCGATCGAGCTTTGCGGACGAATGAACATCGAGCCGGTGGCGGTCACAAAATTATTTCAGGGCGATCCGCAGATCGCGCGAATCCTCGCGGAGAACGGGATCAAATATTTCGGAGATTCAAGAATACAGAATCTGATCCGCCTGAAGGATGTGCCGGGCAACAAGGCGCTGATCCGTATCCCGATGCGCAATGAGATCGATCAGTTGGTGGAGTATGCCGATATGAGCCTGAACTCGGAGCTCGATACGATCCGAGCGATTTCCGACTACTGCATCGCGCATAACAAAAAGCATCAGGTGGTGCTGATGGTCGATATGGGCGACCGACGGGAAGGGGTGTTGGAAAAAGATCTGGACGAAACGGTGCAGGGGATCTTGGAATGCAAAGGTGTTGAGCTGATCGGGCTCGGCGTAAATTTCGGCTGCTACGGCGGGATCATCCCGGACAGCGCGGTGATGGCGCGCTTTATCGCGCACAAGGCGGAGCTTGAGCAAAAATATCATATCAAACTGCCGCATATTTCAGGCGGAAACTCGCTGACTCTGCATATGATCTGGGAAGGGCTCCTTCCCGAGGGCGTGACACATCTGAGGCTCGGACAATCCATCAATCTGGGTGTTGAGGACAAATACGGCGCGGTGATGGAGGGCTTCAAGGGCGATGTCTATATGCTGCACGCGCAGGTGGTTGAGAAGAAAACCAAATCCTCCGTGCCGGAGGGGCAGATCGGGATCGATGCGTTCGGCAATGTGCCGGTCTTTGAGGACAGGGGCGATATTCGGCGTCTGATTTTGGGTATCGGCAAGCAGGATATGTACTTCGACGGCTTGACGCCGCTGGATGAGGGCGTAAAGATCATCGGCGGCTCCAGCGATCATATGATTCTGGATGTTACCGAGGCAAAGCGAGAATTTGAAGTCGGGGATATTCTGACCTTCTCGATGAGCTATTCATCCATTTTGATGGGAATGAACTCGGAATATGTATACAAAAAATTTGTTTAAGGGGAAAAAAGAATGAATGTAGTGCGTTTTGCGCCGTCACCGACGGGCTTTGTCCATATCGGAAGCCTGAGAACGGCTTTGTACAATTATTTGTTTGCAAAAAAAACAGGCGGAAAATATCTGCTCCGCGTGGAGGATACCGACCAAACGCGATTGGTCGAGGGCGCGCTGGTCGGCATGCTTGAAGCGATGGCGTGGGCAGGCATCGATCATACGGAGGGCGTGATGCTTTCGGAAAAAGGAGAAGTTTATCAGCAGGGCGCAAACGGCCCGTATATCCAATCGGAACGGCTCGCGATCTACAAGCAATATTTGCAGCAGCTGATCGACAAAGAGATCGCATATCCCTGCTTCTGCACCAAGGAACGCTTGGATCGGGTGCGCGAGGAGCAAAAGGCGAAGGGAGAAAACTTCAAATACGACGGGCATTGCAGGCATCTGTCGCCGGAGGAGATTGCCGAGCGGATCAAAAACAACGAGCCGCATGTGTATCGTATGAAGCTGCCCGCAAATATGGACATCGGCTTCAGCGACATCGTGCGCGGAAATGTCACCGTCAACACCGACGATATGGACGATCAGGTTCTGATGAAGGCGGACGGATTCCCGACCTATCATTTTGCCGTGGTCGTAGACGACCATTTGATGGGCGTGACCCATGTTATTCGCGGAGAAGAATGGCTGATCTCCACACCGAAGCATATATTTCTCTATGATGCCTTCGGATGGCAGGCGCCAACCTTCGTGCACTTGCCGAATATCCTCAACGCCGACAAAAAAAAGCTTTCCAAGCGCCAAGGCGATGTAGCGGTGGAGGATTTCAGAAAAAAAGGCTATCTGAAAGAAGCACTCGTCAACTATATCGCGCTGCTCGGCTGGTCGCCCGAAAACAATCAGGAGATCTTCTCGATGGCGGAGCTGGAGGAAGCCTTCTCGCTCGACAAGGTATCCAAGAGCGGCGGAGTCTTTGATGTGCAAAAGCTGAACTGGATGAACAATCAATAT
>JBGZCE010000131.1:0-4407 GCA_041845175.1 Filifactoraceae bacterium | reverse complement strand
GCGGGGATTTTTGGCAGTGGACGGCGTAGCCTATTCGCAGGCATTGGTGCCGGGCGGCTACATCGAGCCGCTGACCTTCGAGAGCTATCCGGTGCTCGGCGAGAAGGACGAAGACCTGCGGGGCGGCATCTATTTGCGGCTGTCGCAGGAGAGCATTCGCCGGATCGAGGCACTGGAGGATGAGATCGTCCTCGACCGAGCGGTACTGAACGAACAGATCTCTGCGGATGCGGAGGAGCAGGCGCTTGCAAGCGAAGTGAAAAACGGCGTGATCGTGATCTATTCCTGCACGCTTTCGTTCGGGATCGATCAGCAAGAAGCGAAGGTGGAGGATTAGAAAGGAGGCGTCGGATGAAAAAAATACTGTTTTTGCTCATAGCGGCGCTGCTGCTGTCGAGCCAAGCGATTTATGCGTACTGGAGCGACAAGCTCGAGGTAAGCCTCAAGGCGCCGGTCGTGTATGAAATGACGATCCGTGTCAACGAAGCCGCCGCATCACCGGGTATCGGTCAGGCGCCGTCGTCGAATGAAGCGACAAGCGATGTGATCGCGCCGAGCGGAGAGGGCGAGCAGGCAGCGGAGGAGACCGGACAGGGAGCGCCTCAGGACGCTCAAGGTGAGCAGGAGGGAGCAAATGAAACTTCAACGGAGGTCGGCGACTAAACGAGAAAAAATCATGCTGTCCGACCGCAAATACCGACTCGTTGCGCTGTTTCTGCTGGCAACGGCGGTATGCTCGGCCATTCCTGCAGTGAAGCAAACCATGGGTGCTTCCCCATATAACTCCCTATTATACTGGGGAAGCACCCTTTCCATATTTCTGATCTTCTGTCCGAGGATCCATATTTTCGGGCAGCTTCGCAATCAGGAGGCGGTCAACGGCTATGCGATACGGGGAGCTGTGTTTTATATTCTCATCTGTTTTTTTGCCGGCGTGATTGCACAAACACTCAAGGGAAGCCCGTACGATCATTCGATACCGGGCATTTTTTATAATGTGATCGCAATCTTTCCGGCGATCATGGTGCGTGAGATCGCAAGGGCTTATGCGTTTGGGACGGCATGGCGAACGGCGAAGCATCGGATCGCCGTCGTGGGGGCGGTGACGCTGTTGATGGCGGTGACCGACATCAATTTGGGGAAGATCGCGCAGCTGCAGAGCTATAAAGAAATTTTTATCTATCTCGTGCGCGATGTGCTGCCGACATTTACCGAAAGCGCGCTGCTATCCATGCTGGTATTTTACGGCGGCGCGAAGTCGGGCATTTTGTATTTGGGGATCATCGAGCTGTTCTACAAGACCTTTCCGTTTATCCCGGAGCTGATGTGGCTGATCGACGGGACGATCGGCATCACCTATCCGGTATTGTATCTGATGTGGCTCGCGGAGCAGCTTCCGCAGCTGAAGGAGGGCGTCGGGATGCAGGGGAGCAAAAAGCTCGACCTCGGATTTTTGGCGGCGCTGTTTGCGTCCGTGCTGTTCGCATGGTTCTGCGTCGGCGTGTTTCGAATCTATCCGTCAACGATTCTCACGGGCAGTATGGAGCCGATGATCCAACCCGGCGATGTCGTGCTGATCCGAAAGCTGGTCGATGAGCAGGAGATCTACGAGCTGGCGGAGGGCGACATCATCAATTTTAAGCGACAGGATTTTACGGTGACGCACCGGATCGAAGAAATCATAACGGACGAGGCGGGCAACCGCACCTTCCGTACAAAAGGGGATAATAATAAGTCGGCGGACACCGAGCTGTTGAAGCCGCAGGATATCAAGGGCACGATCATCAGGGTGATCCCGAAGGTCGGTCTGCCGATCCTGCTGATGCACAGCCAAAGCGATATTCCGGAGGGTGTCGTCGATCAAGAGGGGGAGGTTATAGTAAATGAGTCATCGAAGTAAGCAAGACAAATTAAGAAGAGAGATTTTCGAAGAAGCAAGGGTGCAAAGCGAAACGGAGCAAGCGGAAAACGCGGGCGAAAGGAGCGCGAAGAAAGCGGATGAAATGGCAAAAGCGGACGAAGCTGCGAGCGGAACAACAGCCGCCGGATCGAGCGAAGCCGCCGAAAGCGAAGCTGCCGAAAGCGAAGCCGCAGATAAAGAAACGATCGCCGAAGCGAGCAAAAAAAGATCCCTGCGCCTGGGTCTGCGCCAAAACATCCGCCATGCAATCGGACTGGTCGGACTCATCGCTCTTGCGACGGGCGCGATCGGGCTGTTTCGTCTGATGCAGCCGAGCGAAGAAAATGTGGAAACGGTGATCTCGTCCTATGTGATTCAGGCGGATGCAACCTACAAGGTCGCCTATAAGGCGAACGAGCTGTTCAAGGAAAAGCTCCAGGCGGAGGGACAGGTCTACTCCGCGGCATTGACGGAATATATTGAGGTCGAGTACCTCATCGAAACGGCATCCACCGCGCCGACCGACATCGAGACGCAGTATCATATCACGGTGCACCTTGAAGGCTTTCAGCAGCGCGGAGAGACCAAGCTGCCGATCTATCATCAGATATTTCCGATCGCGGAAAAGGCACAGTCGGACAACGGTTCCAAATCCGTCCTTGAGGAAACCGTGCGCATCGACCCGCAAACCTACCGCAACTACGCGGAGCGTGCGGATCAAACGCTCGGCGGCACCGCAGCGCGCGAGCTCTATCTGATGCTCGAGGGCAAAGTACTCATCGGCAACAAGGAGGAAAGCTTTTCACATGCGATCGTTCTTCCTGTTCGCAAAGAAAGCTTCTACGAGCTGACCAAGGGCGAGCCGGTGAACATCAGCGGCGACATCACCGAGGTGACGAACGCCCAAGTGACACCGTCGATCAAAGTCCGGATCCCGTGGGCGGCAGGCGCGGCAGTCGGCGCGATCCTGCTCATCTTCGTATTCTTTTTTACAAAAAATCTGCGCGGCAACGAGCTGTGGCGCGCCGATCTCAGAAGTATTATGAAAAAATACGGCAGCCGAATGGTCTTTGTCGAAGAGCTGCCGTCGACCGAAGGTAAGCCGATCCTTCGGCTCAACGAGATCAACGGGATGGTCGGACTCGCGGAGGAAATGCGAAAGCCGATCCTTTACACCGCGGAGGAGGACGGGCTGCCGACGGACGGCAGGCTGATGCTCGTCGGTGACGAGTATGTGTACCTGTTGGAACTTCGAGCCGATACTCCTTCGGTGGTATAAAATCTTCCGTCAAGGAGAAGCACAACGGAGCCTCGGAGGTACAAAAAAAGGGACCTGCGATACCGAAAATGTAGCCGAAAGAGGCTTCAATCCTCTTATAAAAAATTCTATACTGTAGATGTAGCCAATGGGGGGCGCTACATACTTAAAATTTTTTATTAAAGGGGGAAAAAATTTTATGAAACGTTCAAGAAAGCAATCATTAATTAGCGGTATCTTAGCCTTATCGCTAATAATGGCAGGAACAGGATACGCTTACTGGACAGACACACTAAGCGTAACAACAAAAGCAACCACCGGAGATTTCGGAGTGGCTTTTGTAGACCTTGGGCTATATGCTCAATATGGTAACGAGTTCGGATCCAACGGACGAGGCTGGAGCATCATCGACGGCGTCGGCGACTCAGGGTATGTTGATGAAGGCTTCTTCCTGAGAGGAGCAAGTGATTACAATGCGATCGCAGCTCCAAACACTATCCAGGCTTACATGGACAGAGTCAAAGGATACAACAATGTAAACTTTGACGCTAAGCTCGGAGATCTTGAGGACTATGTACAGGTTGGACCGTACAATCCGGGTAACGCAAATGCGAGCGACGAGATTCTGTTGACCATCAACAAGATGTATCCGGGATATGCACAAGCATTCCGAAGCGATATCATCAATGTGGGAGACATTGCGGCGAAGCTGTCCGGTATTGACTTTGAAGTGGCAACGCTTGACGGCAAAGAGCTCGGCAATGTAAAGGATATGCTCGGCTTGGCGATTTTCATGCATGCTGAAATGAGACCTGGAAATCCGGGAGATCAGGATGTATTCAAGCTGGCGGCAAACTTCAACGATGATGACATCTTCACGGTAGGAAATGTTGACTTCGTAAGATTGTCCGCACTTGAAAATGCAGATCCGACAGTTCTGTCGGCTGTATTGCAAAACCAAGAGATTCTTTGCAGACCTACGGAAAACCGAATGGATATCTATCTGGGCGTAGCAATGGATCCGGATGCTGAAGGCGTTTACACAACAGGAACGACAGCAAACATGAAAGACAACAATGACGAGCTCAGCCAAGAAAAAGGCGTTCAAGTCGTGATCGATCTTCTCTGGGATCAATTCAATGTAGGAAAAGGAATTGACGCTCCTGCAAACATTCTTCAAAATCAAAACAATTAGTTGCTTGAAGGCACATGTAAGAAAGGCTTGAAAAGCAAGTAGGATGAGCCCGAT
>JBGZCE010000130.1:0-4819 GCA_041845175.1 Filifactoraceae bacterium | reverse complement strand
GTGCGTGCGAATCAAATCCGAGCGTACGAATCAATTCCGAGTGTGCGAATCAAATCCGAGTGTGTGAATCAATTCCGAGTGTGTGAATCAATTCCGAGTGTACGAATCAATTCCGAGCGTGCGAATCAATTCCGAGTGTGCGAATCAATTCCGAGCGTGCGAATCAATTCCGAGTGTGCGAATCAATTCCGAGCGTACGAATCAATTCCGAGTGTACGAATCAATTCCGAGTGTGCAGCGCAAGCCGTCGTTGACAGCGGTTGAGGATCCCGTTGCACAAAATCCGCGAGCCGTTTCGATTCGCGGATGGATCGTATGTTTATTTCAGAGCTCTTTTACAAAAAAAGTCATCGACCGTGCGCCGATGACTTTTTTTGTAGGATCTTGCAGCTTGATGCCGCATTCAGATCGTATTTCAATATTCTATTTTCATAGCGATTCGATCGCTTTCCGCATTTCGATCGCTCGCCGACCGATAGCACTTGCTTTCTCCCGCTTGGTCGGCGGATGCGATTTTGCTTTGGGGCGGTAGCTCTCGATTATGTTGCGGTCTCGCCATTTTTTCATTGCTCGAATGTTTTTTGATCCGATTATTTTACTCTTTGCTTTTTCGTGTATTCGATCAGCAGGATCGTTACGGTTGACAATACCAGACAAGCGAGCAGGAAGTTTTCCATAAGCAGCGCATCTCCGCTGATGCCCGTTTTCGGTGCGGATGCGATATTTGCAACCTTGCCGTTTGTCTGTGCGCCGGCGATCATCGAATTGGTGCTTGCACTTTCGGATGCGGAGTTGACATTGGCATTCACATTCGAATTCAATCCCTGCAACGGAGTAGTCGAGTCAACGATCACCTCGGATTGAACGGTATTGCTCGATGATCCACTGTTTGTCGGCGTCGTTCCGCCGCCTGAGCCTCCGGTCGTTCCGCCTCCCGATCCCCCGGTCGTTGGCGGTTGAACAGGCTGTGCCTGACGCGTATTGGTGAAGATTACCGTCGTTCCTTCCGTGCTTGTGGCTCCCGTATAGCCGCTCGGAATATCAAACTCCTCGATGCGATATTGATAAGCCGTTCCGTTTGCATCTCGCGCCGGCAATGTCCAGCTCTGCTCCGCGTTCCCATTTACGCTTCGCTCCGTACCGGCCACCACTTGGGTTTGTCCGCTCGCAAGCTCTTGAAGCACGCGGAACTTCGCTACCTGAGGAGTCGTCGTATCTCCGTTCGTGATCCAAACCTTTTTCGCCGTCAAGGTAATTGTTGTAGCAGGTAGCTGTGTATTTACAAACGAGAAAGTCAATCCATCTGCAGCCTCATGAACCTCGGACTTATAGCCTACAACGCTTCGCTCCTTCACTCGATACTGATATTCCGCGCCGTCTGCGTTTCTCTCAGGCAACGACCAGGTAAGCTCTCCTTCTCCGATCAGGCTTTTCTCCGTCCCGTCGAGAACCGCCCAAGCGTCCTCTCCCTGTGTTGCGAGCTTTCTTTCCACATAGAAGCTCGCGGTCAGCGAGTCTTTCGCTTCATTCGTGATCCATGTTTTTCTTGCCTTCAGGGTAATCGTACCGGCAGGATCCTTCTCGTTGTAGAAGGTTAGATATGCTCCGTTCGGAACGATCTGTACTCTTTTGATCTCATTTGAGAGCTTGTAGCCCTCCGGCGCCTTGAACTCCTTGACATAGTAGAAGTTTCTTTCCGCCGCCGTATACAGCTTCAGGTTCGAAACCACGACCGTTCCCTTTTCGTCCGTTGTAAATACGACTCCCGGAGCGGCTTCGATCGTCGCCGCCGGATCCGTATAGACCTTGAACTGCGCGCCCTTCAGGAATTCATAGCTGTCCTTGTCGAGCTTTTGGATCACCAATTTCTCGCGAACCTCCGATCGGAGCGCATGATAATTTACCGAGCTTGCAACGATCCCTCGCGTATGACCCAAATATCGAGTGTTGAATGGATGCACCTCTCCTGTCGGATCGCCGTTCCGGTCGACCTTGACAACCGCTCCATACGGCCGAAGTCTTGTGCCGTTATCGTAGATGATCGCTTCGTTCGATACGACCGATCCGTCGTTGTAATGATTGGTGCGATATGCCAGATAGTATGAATCCGTTCCGACATTCGGGATGTTCAGGACGAATTTCGTATCATTGTTATAAAAATGAATGTTCTGACCCTCTACGAGCGGAATATTCGTCACATTCGATCGCGCTACGCCGTAGCCGTCGCCGACCACCTTGTCGCCGTAGGTCACCTGTTGCAGCACAAAGCTGTCCTTGATAAACTGAACGATGCGCCCGTGATCCTTGATGCTGTCCTCGATCGTAACATTGCCCAGATTTCTTTTCTCTCGATTGATACGGATGTGGTATTCGAATACCGGAAGATCCGGATTGGAATATCCGTTTTTATAAAGCACCTCGTCCGTGATGTTGGATAGAGTGGCCGGCGTGATTTTGAGCTCGATCTCTCCGGCCTTGATAGTCTTTCCTCCGCTGACCGGCAAATCATAGCTGTGCTTTCCTTCCGTATCGGTCAGCATGCTGCTGAAGAGATATTGCCCGAACACTTTCGTTCTGTCTTTCACATCCTCGGCGAAGGTAAATTTCAGCGTACCTCCTCCGGCTTCTTTTGCAACAGTTTCAAGCGTACCCAGCGTAATCGTGGCATCCGTTCCGTCCTTAACCTCTGTGGATTCGTTTTTCAGCTTGAATTGCTGTGGAAATTCCACTACGAAATAATCTCCCGGTACTAGGTCGTAGTTCTTGAAGTCAAGATCCATCTTCAAATATGCGGTGCCCGTACCCTTTTCGTCCACTCGGATCAATGTGATCGGTGCCATACCGGTGTTCACGAAGGAAATGCTCTTCACGACATCGCTAAGCTCCATCGGCTCTCGCTGAGCCCCTGTCGGTGCTCCAAGCAAAGCAATCGTACCCGGCACTACCGCGCCTGTCGTTTCGCCGGCTTGAACCGCATCACCGGTCGCAGCTCCCGCTCCGGCTCCTTCGGTCGAAGCCGGGCTTCCCGACGCGGCTCCCTCCGTCGCCGACCCGGTTCCTCCCGCATTCTCTCCACTTGTCGGCGGATTGGCAGTTCCCGCGCCTTCTTGTTCCTGTGTCCCTGTTTGAGCCTCCGTGCCCGGTTGGGCCTGCGTTGCCGTTCCGTCGCCGGTTTGGGTCTCCGTGCTTTCCTGTCCTCCCGCTGCCGTAACGGTCGCAGCCGTCGCAGGCAGCTCACCCGCCGATGCGACGAGCGGCTGCATCATTCCCGTAATCATCGTAAGCGCCAGCAGCACGCTCAACATAAGATTTCTCGTTTTCTTCATGTTCTTCTCCTCCGGATAAAATTTATTATGTCAACAGTTTATATCTGTTAGCGCTCGATATAAACCTTACTGCAGTAAATAATATCACAACGGTTTTCAGCATATCGCCTCAAGACCGTTTTGATGCAAAATGTAATATTCCCCGTCTCGCTTCGCCGGCGCCTTGACGCTGCTTTCTCGCGCGTGATCCGCGTGACGAGCGATCCGTATCATGTATTCCCCATTTTACGACAATTAAACATTTTCTCCAAAAATGTCTGCCGTTTTGGAGTTTCTTTTATGCAAATTCGCCACTTGATTTCAGACGCTTCACATTATTTTTGTCCGTTCATAAGATTTATCGACGCGCCGCGCAAAAAATTAATATCTTTTTATATATATTTTCAAAAAACAGCTCGCCGGAAAGAGACTCCGACAAACAACAATTATCATCGGTGTCGCAATCTGTGACGCCAAGGATATTCAACTCTTTTTACTTCCGCTCCGAAAAACCTCCGCGATCTCTCCGCTTTTTGGGAGCGATTCGCAAAGAAAAGCTCACCGGAAAGACACGCAATATAATAAGGAAGTTTTTTTGATTTCAAAATTTTTATCCCAAGTCAAGCTTGAGATCGCCGGATCTTATCCAGCCCCATTTGCGCAGAAAATGCGCGAAGAACAGTGTCAGGATCGCCGGCAAAACAAAATGAAGAATCGCCACATACAAAAAGATGCTTGTCGCCGGAACGCCGGCTTCGCTCATCGCCTGATAGGTCCCGAATTGTCCAACCAGTCCGCTCGTTCCCATGCCCGAGCCGATCGGCGTGTTCTGCATTTTGAATACCATGGTCGCCAGCGGACCGGTGATCGCCGATGCCAGTGTCGGCGGGATCCAGATCTTCCAATTTCGTATGATGTTGGGCACTTGCAGCATGGAGGTGCCCAGTCCCTGTGCGATCAATCCACCCCAGCCGTTTTCCCGAAAGCTCATCACGGCAAAGCCGACCATCTGCGCACAGCAACCCGCTGCCGAAGCGCCGCCCGCCAAGCCGCCGAGTGACAGCATCATCGCCAGCGCCGCCGAGCTGATCGGCAGCGTCAGCACCATCCCCATCACGACGGAGATGATGACACCCATCAGAAACGGCTGCAGCGTTGTCGCGTACATGATGAAGTCGCCGAGCGCAGTCATGATCCTTGCTATGTATGGCCCGATCGTCGAGCCGATCAGCACGCCGACAAAAACAGTCACGCCCGGTGTGACCAAAATATCCACCTTGGTTTCCTTGGATACGAGCTTTCCGCATTCCGTGGCGACCAGCACGGCGATAAATGCGCCCGCCGGCCCGCCCATCGCGTTGCCTGCCGCGCCGGTAACGACGGCTGAAAACAGAACGAGCGGCGGTGCTTTGAGTGCGTATGCGACCGCAACGCCAATCGCTCCTCCCGTCATATCTCGGGCGATCGGCCAAAGCACCTCGGTCAAAAAGCCGATTCCAAGCTTTGTTCCCACC
>JBGZCE010000129.1:0-37802 GCA_041845175.1 Filifactoraceae bacterium | reverse complement strand
TGCCGCCGTGCTGGAGCGATTGATCGGCGCGGTCGATGCACCGTAAGAGCCGCAGCGATCCGATCGAGCAGCGGGTCAAATGAGGACGGCAAGATAACGGCTCGTCCGTGGAAAAGAACGGCGGCGTATCGCCATCCACGGCGGAGAAGTAGGCAAGCACATGAAACGACCTTCGAAAGATAAAGCGGGCGATCACCGGCGATCGGGTCACGAATAAGCTTTTCGGATACGAAAAAGGGGCTGACGCAGAATGAAAATCTCATTCTGCAGCAGCCCCTTTGCGCGCTACGGCTATTTTGAGTAGTACTCGATGATCAGCGAGTCGGTCACCTCGATCGGCACCTCGTCTCTTTTCGGGAGCGATACCAGTCTGCCCTTCATCGCGCTCACATCTTTTTCCAGATACGGAAGAAAATTGTTTTTGCTTTCAAAATTATCCTTGAACATTTGAACGCTTTGCGACTTTTCTCTGAGCGACAGCACATCGCCGACCTTGACCTCATAAGAAGGTCGGTCTACTCGTTTTCCGTTAACAAGAATATGTCCGTGCACGACCATTTGTCGTGCCTGACGAAGGCTTGCGCCGAAGCCGAGGCGATAGGTCAAATTGTCCAGCCGACATTCGAGCCTTTGGATCAGGATCTCGCCGGAATTTCCTTTCGCGTGCATTGCCGACTCGACCAGATTGCTGAATTGCTTCTCGAGCACATCGTAGTATGCCTTGAGCTTTTGCTTTTCGTTCATCTGCTTGCCGTAATCGGACATTTTTTTCGGAGGCTTCGGGCCTCTCTTGAGTGCCTTGGGGTGATCGTACAGATTAACCCCGAATCTTCTTGCCACTTTGAATCGTGGTCCGGATGGTCTTGCCATGTTTGTTTCTCCTTGCGAACTATAATTTTTGGGTAAATTATCGTCCAGCAGCCTATGGTTATTTTATCCTAACCGCAACAAAAAATCAAGAAGCAAAAATGAATTCGATCAAAAAATAATTTGCCGTATGAGCCGCGGCGGAAATCACGATCCTCTCTTCGGCTTTTCGGATCGCTGTCGATGGTCGATCGAGCCTTCGGATCCTCTTTGCCGAATAAAGCGATCCGATCAGGTGCGATGAAAAGCGCGGCGAAATATTTTCGCTCCGAAAAGGCTTTTCCGACGAAATTGTGATAAAATGTAAGGATAGAAATTTGTTTTGGTAAAGGAGAAGTGATGAACAAGCAGTTACAAGCCGATTTGCTCCTCTTGATGGTGACCGCCGCATGGGGCGTATCCTTTTATCTGATTGACATCAGCCTGAACGAAATGGGGCCGTTCACTTTGCTGGCGTTCCGTTTTGTGCTGGCTTTTTTGGTTGTCTATCTTTTCTTTTTCAAAAAGGTCCGGGCGGTCAATCGCGAGACGCTGAGGTATGCGCTGTTCGCGTCGGTCTTTTTGGCGACCGCGTATGTGATGTCGGTGTACGGCGTGATGTACACGAGCTTGACGAACGCGGGCTTTTTGTGCGCGCTGACGGTGCTGTTTGCGCCGATCTTCGGATTTATTTTCAAAAAGCAGGTGCCGAACAAAAAATTTGCGGCGGTGCTCGTGCTCTGTACGGTCGGGATGGGGCTGCTGACGCTCAGCGATCAGCTGACGATCGCGATCGGGGATCTGTACTGCATCCTTTGCGCGATGACTTTTTCGATCAATCTTCTGATCGTGGAGACGGCGGTCAAAAAAGAGGAGGTCGATGCCTTCAATATGGGCGTGTATGTGCTCGGGCTGGTCGGAGGCATGATGCTGATCGCGGCGGTTCTGTTTGAACGGCCGGCTTTGCCGTCCACGCCGACGGTTTGGGGCGCAGTGCTCTTTTTGTCCATCATCTGTACGGGCGTGGCGACGATCGTGCAGGCGATCGCGCAGCAATACACGAGCGCGAGCCATGTGGGTCTGATCTATACGCTCGAGCCGGTGTTTTCGGCGGTGGTGGCGTATGTGTTTGCGGGCGAGGTGCTGCTGCCGCGCGGCTATCTCGGCGCAGCGATGATGATTGCGTCCATCTTTATTATGGAGATCAATTTCAAAGAGATCTTTGTGAAGAAGAAACAGACAACTTGAAAGCGCTTGGAGAAAAAATTTTACAAATTCAAAATTTGTAGTTGACAATTTTATAAATAGTAATATAATAGTACAAAAGAAAATAAAAGGCGTTGAGTGGAAGGAGTAGCTTGAAGGGAACTTTCAGAGAGCCGATGGCGGGTGCGAATCGGTAGGGAGCTTTGAGTGAAAATCATCCGGGAGCCGTATGCTGAACGAAATCGTAAGCATTACTGTTTTGCAAACATTATCCTGCACGGCATTTTTCGATGCTTGAGTGGCCTTTCGGCAATTAAAGTGGTACCGCAGAGTTTAACCTTTGTCTTTAGATAAGACGAAGGTTTTTTTATTTGAGAAAAGCAGGAGTAAAAAACAGCCGCGCTCGGCTGGGAGGGAGGTTTACATGGTTCTTACAGGATCGCAGATCTTGATCAGGGTATTGGAGGAGGAAGGCGTCGATACGGTATTCGGCTATCCCGGCGGCGCTGTTTTGAATATTTATGACGAGCTCTACAAGCAGCGGGACAGGGTGCGTCATATCATCACGGCGCATGAGCAGGGCGCGACACACGCGGCGGACGGCTATGCGCGAGCAAGCGGCAAAACGGGCGTTGCGATCGTGACCTCGGGGCCGGGCTCGACGAATGCGCTGACGGGCATCGCGACCGCGTTTATGGATTCGGTGCCGATGGTGGTCATCAGCGGCAATGTGGCGACGAACCTGATCGGCAAGGACAGCTTTCAGGAGGTGTATATGGAGGGCTTGACGATCCCGATCACGAAGCACAGCTTTTTCGTGTCGGATGTGACCAAGCTGGCGGATACGCTGCGCAAGGCGTTCGAGATCGCGGAGTCGGGTCGCAAGGGGCCGGTGTCGGTGGATATCGCAAAGGATGTGACGGCGCTGAGCTGCGAATATGTGCCGAAGCAAAAGCGGGTGATCGGGCGTGCTGCCGGCAGCTTTACGCAGGAACGGCTCGAGCAGGCGGCGGAGATGATTAACCGCGCCGAGCGGCCGGTAATCTATTTCGGCGGCGGCGTGGTGCTGTCGGAAGCGACCGGAGAGCTGAACGCGCTGATCAAAAAAACGGATGCGCCCGCCTGCCATTCGATCATGGCGATGGGCGTGCTGCCGCAGACGGATGCGCGCAGCCTCGGGATGGTCGGCATGCACGGCAACATCAGCGCGGGGCTGGCAATCAAGAGCTGTGACCTTTTGCTGGCGGTCGGCGCGCGATTTTCGGATCGGATCGCGACGGATAACAAAAATTTTGCGTCGAAGGCACAGATCATCCATATCGATGTCGATCCGAGCGAGATCGATAAGAATGTGTTTTGCGATCTGAGCCTGGTCGGCGATGTGAAAGAGGTGCTGGACCGGCTTATGCCGCTGCTGGAGCAAAGAGAGCATACAAAATGGCTGGCGCAGGTACGGCAGTGGAAGGAGGAAAAGGATGCGCTCCGATTTGTCGAGCGGCACGGGCTCAGTCCGCGGACGATCATGGAGGAAGTGGAGAACAAGCTCGGCAGGGAGGATATTCTCGCGACCGATGTCGGACAGCACCAGATGTGGGCATGCCAGTTCAATCGGCGGGAAAGTCCGCGCCGATTCCTGACCTCGGGCGGACTCGGTACGATGGGCTTCGGTTACGGCGCGGCGATCGGAGCGAGCATTGCCGAGCCGGCTGCGCGCGTGGTGCATATCACGGGCGACGGCAGCTTTCACATGAATCTCAACGAGCTGTGTACGAGCGTATCGTATGAATTGCCGATCATCACCGTCGTGATGAACAATCATGTGCTCGGGATGGTGCGGCAGTGGCAGTCGAGCTTTTATGAAAAAAGATATTCCTACACCTCGCCGGAGCGAAGGACAGACTATGTCAAGCTGGCGGAGGCATTCGGCGGGCAGGGCTATCGCGTAACGACGCGCGAGGAGCTGAGGGAGGCGCTCTCAAAGGCGTTTGCCGAAACGAAGCGACCGACCGTCATCGACTGCGAGGTGGACGAGGATCTGTATGTGCTGCCGATGATCCCGGCGGGCAAAACCATTGATGAGGTAATAACGGGAGCGTAGTATGAACAAAAAATATATCGTGACATTGATCGTAGACAACAACGCCGGGCTGCTGGCGCGGCTGTCAGGACTGTTTTGCAGACGCAGCTTCAACATCCAGTCGATCACCGCATCGGAGACCGGCGCGGATCATCTCACGCGCATCACGATCGTGACCGAAGGCGACGACAACAATATGCGCCAGTTGATCACGCAGAGCGAAAAGCTGGTCGAGGTGCGCAAGGTGTTCTGCAACACGCAGGACAGCTCGCTCTATCGGGAGCTGCTGCTTCTCAAGGTACGCTCGAGTGAGCAGGAGCTGAGCAGCCTGAAGCATTACAGTGAGATCTACGGCGCAAAGATCATTGACCTGACCTTTGAGTCGATGATTTTTGAATTGACGGGGCATCCGTCGAAGATTGACGCTTTTTTGGAAATTATGAAGCACTATCCGATCATCGAAATGTGTCGGACCGGCATCACCGCGATCGAGCGCGGAGCAAACACCAGTGCTGATGTTGAAATGGAAAAGGAGTAGGAGGACAAAATGGTTGAAATGTTTTATGACAAGGATTGTGATCGAGAATTGCTGAAGGGAAAAAAGGTCGCCGTGATCGGCTACGGCTCACAGGGACACGCGCACGCGCTCAACCTCAAAGAGAGCGGCATTGATGTCGTGGTCGGGCTCAAGGCGGATTCCAAGAGCCGCGCGCTTGCCGAAAAAGAAAATTTGCCGGTCGCGGAGGTCGCCGATGCCGTCAAGCAGGCGCAGGTCGTGATGATTCTTGTGCCGGACGAAAAGCAGGCGGAGCTGTTTGAGCGCGAGGTGCTGCCGAATTTGGACGAGGGCGATCTGCTGATGTTCGCGCACGGCTTCAACATCCACTTCAATCAGATCGTGCCGCCGGGCAATGTCGATGTGGCAATGGTCGCGCCGAAGGGCCCGGGGCATACGGTGCGCAGTCAGTTTTTGGAGGGCAGAGGCGTGCCGTCTCTCGTGGCGGTGCATCAGAATCATACCGGCAATGCAAGAGCGCTGGCGCTGGCGTATGCGAGTGCGCTCGGAGCCGGCAGAGCGGGCATTTTTGAAACCACCTTCCGCGAGGAGACAGAGACCGATCTGTTCGGAGAGCAGGCGGTGCTGTGCGGCGGTGTGACCGAGCTGATGAAGGCGGGCTTTGAAACGCTCGTCGAAGCGGGTTATTCGCCGGAAATGGCATATTTTGAATGCGTGCATGAAATGAAGCTCATCATCGACCTTGTCAATGAGGGCGGCTTTGCGAAGATGCGCTACTCCATCTCCGATACGGCGGAATACGGCGACTATCGCAGCGGACGGCGCATCATCACCGAGGACACACGAAAGGAGATGAAAAAGATTCTGTCCGAGATTCAGCGCGGAGAGTTTGCCAGCGAATGGATGGTCGAAAACCGCGCCGGCAAAAGAGCGCGATTTTTGGCAAGTCGACGAATGGAGGCGGAGCATCCGATCGAAAAGGTCGGTGCGAAGCTGCGCAGTATGATGAGCTGGCTGAAAAAGTAGAGCTTGAGATAATAGAGATTGAAATAACGGGAATTGAAACAATAGAAAAAGAAACAAGAGGAAACGATGAACAAGATCAGAAGCTTCAAAGTGACCGAGGGCGTAGAGCACGCGCCGCATCGCAGTCTGTTCTACGCGATGGGTTATACCGAGGAAGAGCTCGACAAGCCGCTCGTCGGCATCATCTCCGCACACAGCGAGATCGTGCCGGGGCATATCGGACTGGATAAGATCGCCGCCGCCGCCAAAAGCGGGGTACAGATTGCAGGCGGAACACCGATCCTGATCCCGGCAATCGGTGTTTGCGACGGGATTGCGATGGGCCATGAGGGAATGCACTACTCCCTGCCGTCCAGAGAGCTGATCGCCGACTCGGTCGAAACGATGGCGAACGCTCATCAGCTGGACGCGCTCGTGCTCGTGCCCAACTGTGACAAGATCGTGCCCGGTATGATGATGGGTGCGGCAAGGCTCAACATTCCGGCGATCGTGATCAGCGGTGGGCCGATGCTTGCAGGAGCCGGCTTGCAGCACGACGACATCAGCTTGTCGAGTATGTTTGAAGCGGTCGGCGCGCACAAGGCGGGACTGCTTGACGATGCAAAGCTCGGCGTGCTGGAGCAAAACGCCTGCCCGAGCTGCGGCTCCTGCGCCGGTATGTACACCGCCAACTCGATGAACTGCCTGGCGGAGGCACTCGGGATGGCGCTTGCCGGCAACGGAACGATCCCCGCCGTGATGAGTGCGCGGCTTCGGCTTGCCAAAAAAAGCGGGATGCAGATCATGCAGCTGCTCAAAAAAAATATTCGGCCGCGCGACATCCTGACCAAGCAAGCCTTTGAAAACGCGCTTGCCGTCGAAATGGCACTCGGCTGCTCCACCAACTCCGTGCTCCACCTGCTGGCACTCGCACAGGAGGCGGGCGTCGATTTGCGTCTGGAGGACATCAACGCAATGAGCGCAAAAATCCCGAATCTGTGCAAGCTTGCCCCGGCCGGCAAGCATCATATCCAGGATCTCAACGAAGCGGGCGGTATCCGAGCCGTCTATTTCGAGCTTTCCAAAAAGGATCTGGTCAACACCGACCTGGTCGGCGTCAGCGGAAAAACGCTCCGTGAAGAGCTGCAAGGAGTAACCAACCGCGATCAAAGCGTCATTCGCAGCATTGACGAGCCCTACAACGCGACGGGCGGCATCGCGGTGCTCTGGGGCAATATCGCCAAAGACGGCTGTGTGGTCAAGCGAAGCGCCGTCTCCGACGAAATGCTCGTACGAAGCTGTCGGGCGCGCGTGTTCGACTCCGAAGAGGATGCGATCGAAAAAATCTACGCCGGCGAAATCAAAAAGGGCGATGTCGTCGTCATACGATATGAAGGTCCCGCAGGCGGACCGGGCATGCGCGAAATGCTTGCACCGACATCCGCACTCGCCGGTATGGGACTCGACAAAGAGGTCGCCCTCGTCACCGACGGCCGTTTCTCCGGCGCAACGCGAGGCGCCGCGATCGGACATATCTCGCCCGAAGCCGCGGCAGGCGGCGAGATCGCATTGATCGAGGAAGGCGACACCATCGACATCGACATCCCGGGCAACCGCATCGAGCTGCGCGTTGACGACGAAGAGCTTGAACGACGCAGAAAGAGCCTCGCGCCGAAGGAGCCGAAATTCAAAACCGGCTGGCTCGCCCGCTACGCACGGCTGGTCAGCTCCGCCGACACCGGCGGCGTATTGAGATAGAACAAACGAAAACCTCAAGCAGCACATCGAAAAAGCCGTGCGCGAAATCATCCGACTCACTTTGCTCGTTCGCTCCAACGGCGCAACCGGTGTATTGAGACAGGAAAAAGCGCAAGCGGGCTTTGGATGCGAAAATTGAAAGCACAAAATAAAACCGCAGAAATATACACGCGTAAAATACGGAACAAACAACAAGCGATCCGAGTGACAAGACTTCCGAACCTTCGACAACCGATCCGGAAGATCACCGAAAGGATCGCTTTTTTGCATAAAGAGATCCTGCGTGATGCAAAATTCTTCGCTAAGCCAAGCAGCGCATTGAAAAGGCCGAACAAAAAATCATCCGACTCACGCCGCTGAGAAAAATTTCAAAATATGATATAATACAAATAATTTCGGGACCGTCAGCGAGTAATCCGTCGGAAGCGCGGTCACAAATTCAGTCGGAGGCGGAAAAATATGGACATACAGGTGCAAAAACGGAAGAACGATTATATTATGCGCATTCGCTACGAGGCGAATGTGAAGATCGGGCAGGTGTATGAGCTGATCGGAACGAACGGCGGATTTTCCAAATGGTTTCCGGAGCTTCGGATCGAAACGGAGGACGGCAAAGAGCTGCTGATCTTCGAGATGGCGGATTTTCGCGAAGAAATGAAAATTTTGTCCCATCAAAGGAACAAAGCGATCGCTTACGAGTGGGATCGCGCCGTTGTAAAATTTGAGCTGTTCGATCAGGGCGCTTCGACAAGGATCGAGTTTGAAGAAGTCATACCGAGCGATTTCGGCAACGAATTTTCGGATGCGGCAAAGGATATGACGGGCTGGTATGTTCAAAACAGGTGTATTTCGGAGCTGCTTGAAACCGGAGCGTTGCCCGATCGGATCGAAGCATTGAAAGCCGACTGCCTCGCATTCATTTCGGAGAGGATCGATCGCTTGGGGGCGGGCGACGGAGTGAAGTAAGGAGGAATCTATGCTGCGTCCGGATCAAATTCAAAAGCTTGCGGTTTTATTTTCGCTTGTGCTGTTGATGAGCTGTCACCGCTTGCCCGCAGGGGAGGGAGAACCGGTCGAACGCCCGCCCGCGGAAAATATCGTCCCGCCTGCTTCGCGGGAAAAGCCGACGAGCGCCTTCGAGCTTGTCGAGCAGCTGGGGCTCGGGTGGAATCTCGGCAACAGCCTGGACGCCATGCACAAGGAGCGCGGCTTTACAATCGACACCGAAGGCTTCTGGGGAAATCCGAAAACGACGGAGCAATTGATCGAAGCGGTCAAAGCGGCGGGCTTTCGCTCGATCCGCATCCCCATCAGCTATTACAATCATCTGGACGAAAACGGGAACATCGACCCCGCGTGGTTGGATCGCGTGGAGCATGTCGTCGGCTGGGCGTTGGACAATTCACTCTACACCGTCATCAACATTCATCACGATACCGGAATGGATCCGAGCCTGTATTGGATTTATGCCGATGCGGAAGCCTTCGACCGAAGCAAAGAGGATTTCACAAATCTGTGGACTCAGATCGCCGCGCGATTTTCCGATTATGACGAAAGACTGATCTTTCAGAGCTCGGGCGAGTGGATGAACAAGGAACGAAATTGGGACGCCGAAAAATCCATGGAAGATTTCAGGACCGTGCACGAACTCAATCAAGCCTTCATCGACACCGTGCGTTCGAGCGGCGGAAAAAATTCGGCGCGCTACCTGATGCTCTCGCCCTTCTCCGCGTCAGCCGAGGAAGAGATCGTCCGCGCAATGTTTTACAAGCCCTTTGTCGATCCGGCAAAGGACAGGCTGATTCTGAGCGTGCACAGCTACACGGAGGATACGGACAGCATCGAAAGCGGCGCTGCTGCGCTGCACAGGATCTCGCAGGACTACAATATCCCGATCGTGCTGGATGAATTCGGAATCCCGAATTTTATGGAGGATCCGCGCAAAACGGAGATACTGAAGCTGTATGTTCGAGAAGCTGAGAAGCACGGCATCGCATGCTTCTTCTGGGACGACGGCTATGAATATATTCTGATCGACAGAAGCACCGCCGCGGTGCGCGATCCCGGATTTTTGGAGGAAGTGCTCGCCATCACGAACGGCGGCGACTGATCTTGCGCAAACGCGAAGCGGGAAAATCTTGACGACGGTATTGTCATACGATAAGATCAAGGAAGCGATTGAAAAATAAGATCCGTTAACACAGCGTCTGAGCATTTCCTATATGTGAAAGGTGGAGGCGACCGAAGCGCCGAGGGCAAAATGACCGCCGCTTGCAGCCGGCTTGAAAGGCTTTCGGCGTGATCATGTTTCGGATTATCGGGGGATCTGCGAGATAAATGCTGTCGAGAGCATCCTTTTCGTGGTGGAAATAGGACATCGACGAAATATTTATGAAAAGCGATCGTAAGAGTTGCTTTTTTCGGAGTGAAAATGAAATATTATTTGACGAGCAATCCGTTTATGGAAACGGGTAATGAATTGAATCCGCAGAATCATCTGGTGGAAAATTTGAAAAGAGATATCCGAGACGGCTCCGCTGCACTGTTCATCTGTTCCGACCCCGAGGCTTTCGGTTTGACGGAGCTGTTCGGATATCAGGCAAGAGATTGCTTTTTGAATTCGGGGATCCGTTTTTCGAGCTATACGATTTTGGACTCGCGAAATGCAGATAAGGCAAAAGAGCTTGTTGAATCCGCAAAGGTCATTATCCTGGCGGGCGGACATGTTCCCACTCAGAACGCTTTTTTTGAAAAAATCCGATTAAAGGAGCTGCTTTCTTCCGGGGAGAAAATCGTCATCGGCATCAGCGCCGGTGCCATGAACAGCGCACAAACGGTTTACGCGCAGCCGGAGCTTGAAGGCGAAGCGATTTCAAAAAACTACAAACGCTTTATCGGCGGTTTGGGGATAACGCATAAGATGCTGATACCGCATTACCAAGAGACAAAAGCTGCCGAGCTTGACGGGAAAAAGCTGTTTGAAGAAATAACCTATCCGGACAGCGTCGGACGGCAGTTTTATTGTATCGTGGACGGTGCATATCTCTACGGCGACGAGACGGAAGAAATTTTATACGGAGAAGCCTATCTGATCGAGGATGGGCAGCTCACCTTGCTGCAGAACGGCGGACAGAAAACGGTTTTGAAAAGATAGCGGCGCTTCGGCTATAATTGAAGCATACGGATCCCGACGGTTCGAGAGGAGGAGCATGGTACCTGAAAAATTGAAGCGGGGCGATCGGATCGCGGTGTTCTCACCGTCCTCGCCGGCGACGGCGACCTGCCCCAAGCGCTATGCGCGGGCAAAAAAATTTATCGAAGAAAAGGGCTTCGAGCTCGTTGAAGGAAATTTGACGGGCAAGCAGGATTTTTACCGGTCGGGCAGCATCGCGGAGCGCGCGGAGGAATTCAATGCGCTCGTTCGCGATCCGAGCGTCAAATGTATCATGTCGGCGATCGGCGGAATGAATACCAATTCGATCCTGCCGTACATTGACTATGAAGCGATCGGACAAAATCCGAAAATCATTATCGGCTATTCCGATATGACGGCGCTTTTGCTTGCGATCTATCAAAAAACAGCGCTCACGACCTACTACGGACCGGCGGTCGTGGCATCCTTCGGCGAGCTTTCGCCCTTTGTGGATGAGACCTTCCGATATTTTGCCGATATCCTGTGCGAGGATGCGAGGCTGCCGCATGTGCTGCCGACTCCAAGCGCATGGACGGACGAATTTATTTCGTGGGAGGAACAACATCGCCCCAAGACAGGCAACGGAAATGAGCTGATCACCGTGCGTGAAGGCCGCGCGAGCGGACGGCTGATCGGCGGCAATCTGAACACGATGCAGGGACTTTGGGGAACCGGATATTTTCCGGCGATCCGCTCCGGCGATATTCTGCTGATCGAAGATTCGCTCAAGGACATCGCGACGATCGAGAGAACCTTTTCACTGTTGAAATTAAGCGGCGTTTTTGACAGGATCGGCGGACTGCTCCTTGGAAAGCATGAGCAGTTCAATGATCTGGGAACGGGACGAAGACCGCACGAGGTGCTGCTGGAGGTGCTGGGGAAATTCGATTTTCCGCTTTTGGCGGAATTTGATTGCTGCCATACGCATCCGATGCTGACGCTGCCCATCGGCGCGACGATCGAGCTGAACGCGACCGAGCAACGCGTAACTCTGCTGTCGGAGGAAAGCGGACAGCGACCGTGAGCAGCCGTGGCTTTGCACGCGCTCGCGAAACGGCGAGTCAAGAGCAGAGCCTGCCCGCCGGTCGGGGATAAAACGGAAGCTTTGGAAGAGGAAATACGAATATTGCCATTGCTATCGACGATACGCTGACCGAACCAAGCATTTGAAAAACGCCTTCGACAGCGCAGCCTCAGAGCGGCGTGCTCGGAAATTCAAAACGAGGAGGATGTATGTACGAGTACAGGGATATCACGATGGATGAAATTGATCATATCAGGGAGTTGTGGTACAAGAACAGGGATTTTCACCAAAGCCGTTCCGCGTATTTTTCGGCGGATTACGATCATTTGAAATTTGAGGATCGAATGGAAAAAATCGCGGAGAGGTCAAAGCAGATACGAATCACCGTAGCCGAAGACGAAAAAGCGAAGCCCGTTGCGTATTGCCTGTCTATGGTCAGCGAGAGCGGCGACGGAGAAATCGCGACCCTGTTCGTGGATGAAAATTTCAGGAAGCAAGGGATTGGAAGATATCTTTTGGAGCAACACCTTCAGTGGTTTTCGGAGCGAGGGATCGACAGTATCTGTGTAGAAGTTCTATACGACAATGACGCGGCGATCGATCTGTACAAAAGCGTCGGCTTTGTGCAGGATACTACCAGAATGCGCGTGCCGGCTCGCCGCGGAGCCCAAGCCCATATCCTCGCGCGCGGCGAGTAGCAGAAGCTCGGTATAGTTGCGAACATCATTCGGATTGTCGACTTTTCTCGTGAAGTCACACTGATCGCTTACGGCATCGCGAATGGTGCGGAAAAGTTCATGACGGGAATCGGTATCCCGGTAAAATGTGAATAATAATTGGAGGGATTGAATATGAAATTCATTGTTGAAAAAGAGGTTTTTGAAAAGCTGCCGAAGGCTTGCTTCGGCGTTGTTGTAGCAAAAGGGATCGACAACAGCAAAGCATACCCGGAAATTGACCGGCTTTTACATGAAAGCATCGAGGCTGCGACACGACATTTTGAAGGTAAAAATGTCAAAGAGGCGTCGGATATTTTACCGTATCGCGAAGCGTTCCGTGCGTTGGGTATCAATCCCAACAAATATCTTTGCTCTATTGAAGCGCTGTTTACCCGCATTGCTAAAGGTAAAGGGATGCCTCATATCAATCCCGTTGTCGATTTGGGGAATGCGGTATCTTTGAAATACACACTCCCGATGGGTGCACACGATTTAGGCGGCAGCGATGAAGATATTTGTATCCGCCTTGCACAGCCCGGTGACATCTTTCTTCCGTTTGGCGGCGTAACCGAGGAATCGCCGGATAACGGCGAGGTCGTTTATGCGGTTGGAAATCAGGTGCGTACCCGCCGCTGGACTTGGCGGCAGAGCGAGCACGGGAAAATCACTCCGTTGTCCACGGACATCTTCTTTCCCATCGACGGCTTTACGGACTTCAATCGAGAGCAGGTGCTTGCCGCGCGGGATGAGCTGGAGGCAAAATTAAATCAATTGTTTCACTGCAAAACGCTGAGCGGATTGGTGGATGTGTCACAGCCGGAAATGCAACTGTGAGCATCGGAGTATTTCTCAAAAGTGTAACAGATGTCTTGACAACTAAGAGATTTTTTTCAAAAAGATTCAAAAAATCCTTGTATAATATTTTTGTTTGTTGTATAATACCTGAGTGTGTTTACAATTTTTTAATGCGATGATATGGAAGGTTGCTGGATGAAAACCAGGTAATTTCCGTGGAGTATGCAACATCAAGAATGCTGCGACTATAGCCGTTCGGCTGCTTTTTTTAAGGGGAATTTTTGAAACACCCGGAGCAGTTTCGGCTTAAGTCGTACGAGAATCGTACGATAGGAGGTAAAAACAATGTCAAAAAACCAAAAAATCAAAATCAGACTGAAGTCTTATGACCACAAGATCTTGGACGAGGCTGCACAAAAGGTGGTGGAAACCGCGAAGGCTTCCGGCGCATCCGTAGCGGGCCCGATCCCTCTTCCGACTGAGAAGCAGGTGATCACGATCCTGAGAGCGGTCCATAAGTACAAGGATTCCAGAGAGCAGTTTGAAATCAGAACGCACAAGCGCCTGATCGAGATCATCAATCCGGGACCGAAAACAGTTGACAGCTTGATCAGAATGGACATTGCAGCCGGCGTTGAGCTTGAAGTAAAGCTGAACGACAAGCATAACTAATTTTTTAAAAGTTAAGGTATTAAGATATAGTATCTTATCTTAGAATGATTGCAGAGCAATCCGCTGTAAGAAAGGGAGGATTTCTAAAATGAAAGGGATTTTAGGAAAAAAGCTGGGCATGACTCAGATCTTTACCGAAACAGGCGTTATCGTTCCTGTAACGGTAGTAGAGGCGGGCCCGATGGTGGTAACTCAGCTCAAAACTGTTGAGAACGACGGTTATGAAGCTGTTCAGGTAGGTTTCGGAGAAATCAGAGAAAAGCTTTTGAACAAACCTCAAAAAGGACATTTTGCAAAAGCGGGTGTGGGACTGAAAAGATTCGTCCGTGAATTCAGAACGGAGAATGCTTCAAACTTCGCGCCGGCGCAGGAGATCAATGTAAGCATCTTTGCGGAAGGAGAGAAGGTCGATGTGACCGGAACTTCAAAAGGGAAAGGCTTCCAAGGACCGATCAAAAGACACAATCAGCACAGAGGACCTATGAGCCACGGTTCGAGATATCACAGAGGGCCGGGTTCGATGGGTGCGGCATCCGATCCGTCGAGAGTTTACAAAGGCAAAAAGCTTGCGGGACATATGGGCGCCGAGCGTGTAACGATCCAGAACCTTGAAATCGTGAAGGTGGATGTTGAGAACAATCTTCTGCTGATCAAGGGAGCGATACCCGGACCTAAGAAGGGCTTGGTCGTTGTAAAGAAAGCCATCAAGGGTTAATGCAAGGAAAGGAGGAGTAGAAAATGCCTAAAGTTGATGTATTGGACCTAAACGGTAAAAAGGTTGATGAAATAGAATTGACGGAAGCGGTGTTCGGTGTGGAAATCAACGAGCACGCGGTATACGAAGTGGTAAAGAACTACTTGGCAAATCAAAGACAGGGCACTCAGTCCGCAAAGACGAGAGCGGAGGTTCGCGGCGGAGGAAGAAAGCCGTGGAGACAGAAGGGAACGGGTCGAGCAAGACAAGGAAGTATCCGATCCCCTCAATGGAAAGGCGGCGGAGTCGTATTTGCGCCGAAGCCGAGAGATTACAGCTATACGGTGCCGAAGAAGGTAAGAAGGCTCGCGCTGAAATCCGTACTGACTTCAAAAGTGGAGAACAATGAGCTGATCGTAGTAAACGAATTTGCGATGGAGGCTCCGAAGACAAAGGAATTTGCAGGTGTGCTGAAGGCGCTCAACGCCGGAAGAAAAGCGCTTGTCGTAACGGAAGAAAATGCTCCCAATGTCGTAAGATCGGGAAGAAACATTCCGGGCGTAAAAGTTTCTTTTGTCAACACATTGAATGTATATGACATTATCAATTCCGACACGCTGGTCATCACAAGAAAAGCGGTCGAAAAAGTTGAGGAGGTGTACGCATAATGTTATCACAGGACATATTGATCCGACCGGTCATCACCGAGCAGAGTATGATGGATGCACAAAACAAGAAGTACACTTTCATCGTACACAAAAGCGCAAACAAAACGCAGATCAAAAAAGCCGTTGAAGAGATCTTCAAGGTGGAAGTTGAAAATGTTAACACAATGAACTATGCAGGCAAGAAAAAGAGAATGGGCAGAAATGTCGGAAGAACCTCTTCCTTCAAAAAAGCGATCGTTTCTCTGTCCCCTGCGAGCAAAGAGATAGAGTTCTTTAATATTTAATAGGAGGGTAGGCAAATGGCTATAAAAAAATATAGACCGACTTCACCTGGTTTAAGAACCCTAACCGTACTGAAATCGGATGAAATAACAAAACATGAGCCGGAGAAATCCCTGCTTACAGTGCTTCAAAAGCATGCAGGCAGAAACTCAAGAGGAAAGATCACCGTTCGTCATCGAGGCGGCGGCGCGAAGAGAAAATACAGAATCATCGACTTCAAAAGAGATAAAGATCAGATCCCGGCAGTTGTTGCGGGAATCGAATATGACCCGAACCGAAGCGCGAACATCGCATTGCTGCACTATGTGGACGGCGAAAAGAGATACATCCTTGCGCCGGTCGGCTTGAAAGTGGGCGACAAGATCGTTTCAGGCGAAGGTGCGGACATCAAGGTCGGCAACGCGCTGAAATTGAAGGATCTGCCGGTAGGTACATTGATCCACAATATCGAAATGAAAGTCGGAAAAGGAGCGCAGCTCGTAAGATCGGCGGGCGTATCCGCACAGCTGATGGCAAAGGAAGGCAAAAACGCGCTTCTGAGACTCCCTTCAGGAGAAATGAGATACATCAATGCAGAATGCAAGGCAACGATCGGACAGGTCGGAAACCTCGAGCACGCCAATGTGGTGATCGGTAAAGCGGGAAGAAAAAGACACATGGGTATCCGCCCGACCGTTCGAGGATCCGTAATGAACCCTAATGATCACCCGCACGGTGGTGGAGAGGGTAGAGCACCGATCGGTAGACCGGCGCCGGTCACACCTTGGGGTAAGCCTGCTCTGGGTTACAAGACCAGAAAGAAGAAAAATGCTTCGAACAGCATGATAGTATCCAGAAGAAAGAAATAGAGCCTGAAAGGAGGATTTCATAGTGAGCAGATCATCGAAAAAAGGACCTTTCGTACATGAAGGACTTTACAAGAAGATAACGGCAATGAACGAAAAGAATGAAAAGGCCGTGATAAAAACATGGTCAAGATCATCTACAATATTCCCTGAGTTCGTAGGACATACCATCGCGGTGCATGACGGCAGAAAGCATGTTCCGGTATATGTGACCGAAGATATGGTAGGACACAAGCTGGGCGAGTTTGTTCCGACAAGAACATTCAAGGGACACAAGGACGATGACAGATCTTCAAAGAGAAAATAATTCCTGATTGAAGGAAGGAGGTTAATAAATGGAAGCTAAAGCAATAGCTAAATATGTGAGAATGTCTCCGAGAAAAGCGGGATACATTTGTTCACTGGTTAGAGGAAAGAATGTCGACGAAGCGATAGCGATATTGAAATATATGCCCAATGCAAGTGCCGGCGTGATCGCGAAAGTGATCAGATCCGCAGCGGCAAATGCGGAAAACAACAACAGCATGGATAGAGAAAAGCTATATGTAGCAGAAATATATGCAAACCAAGGACCAACTCTTAAGAGATTTATGCCAAGAGCACAGGGAAGAGCGACGGGAATTCGCAAAAGAACCAGCCACATTGGTGTAACGGTAAGAGAAAGATAGGAGGATTAGCATGGGTCAAAAGGTAAGCCCTCACGGACTGAGAGTCGGGATCAATAAAGATTGGGATTCCAGATGGTTTCCGAAAAAAGGCGAAATGGCAGCTCTCATCAAAGAAGATGCTGTTATTCGAGAGTTTGTAAAGAAAAAGCTATACCTTGCGGGAGTAGCTAAAATAGAAATCGAAAGAATGAACGACAAGATCAATCTCTTTATCTGGTGTGCGAAGCCGGGTATGGTGATCGGAAAAAGCGGACAAGGGATCGACGAGATTCGTGCGGATGTTCAAAAGCTTTCAAAAGGGAAAAAAGTCAATGTAAGCGTGCAGGAAGTTTCAAGACCGGAAAAAGACGCACAGCTTGTAGCGGAAAGCATCGCAGCGGCACTTGAGCGCCGGATCGCATTCAGAAGAGCGATGAAGCAGGCGATGCAAAAAGCGATGAGAGCGGGAGCGACCGGGATCAAGGTTTCGACCTCCGGGCGACTTGGCGGAGCCGAGATGGCAAGAACGGAAGGCTATGCGGAGGGCAATGTACCGCTGCACACGCTTCGAGCGGACATCAGCTACGGCTTTGCGGAAGCGGACACCACCTACGGAAAGCTGGGTGTAAAGGTTTGGATTTCAAACGGCGAGATCCTTCCGGGCAAAAAAGTTGCAAAAAGAACATTCGACCAACCGCTTGAGCAACCGAAAGAAGCAGGCGGCAGAGGAAAGAAAAGAAGATTCGACGATAAAGACGGAAAAAGAGGCGACAAAGGACAAAGAGCGCCGAGAAAACCGAGAGCGGAAAGAGCTCCGAGACAAGAGCAAGAATAAACCTTATACAGGGAAGGAGGAACATATAAAATGTTAATGCCAAAAAGAGTAAAGCGTCGTAGAGTGCATAGAGGACACATGGCAGGGAAAGCAACCAAAGGAAATACCATCACCTATGGCGAGTATGGACTGGTAGCGCTCGAGCCATCCTGGATCACTGCAAATCAAATTGAAGCGGCTCGTATCGCGATCAATCGATATATCCGAAGAGGCGGAAAGGTGTGGATCAAAATATTCCCGCACAAGCCGATCACGCAAAAACCTGCGGAAACTCGTATGGGTGCCGGAAAAGGATCTCCTGAATACTGGGTAGCCGTAGTAAAACCGGGAAGAGTTATGTTCGAGCTTGCAGGCGTATCGGAAGAAAAAGCAAGAGAGGCAATGCGACTTGCAATGCATAAGCTTCCTATTAAATGTAAGTTTGTAACAAAAGCAGACTTGGAAGAGAAGGTTGGTGAAGCAAATGAAAGCTAATAACTACAAAAACATGACGACTGAACAACTTTCAGCTAAATTGATAGAGCTAAAATCGGAACTCTTCAACCTGAGATTCCAATTAGCGACCGGCCAGCTTGAAAATCCTTTGCGCGTAAAATTCGTGAAGAAGGACATTGCTCGTGTAAAAACATTTTTAAACGAGAAAGAGCGTAACGGCTAAAAATAGAGGAGGTCAAGATGGAAAGAGCAAATAGAAAAACAAGAATCGGAATCGTATCATCCGACAAGATGGACAAGACCGTTGTCGTGTCGATCGTTGAATTCGTCAGACATCCGCTATACGGTAAGGCTGTAAAAAGAACGATCAAGTTCAAAGCGCATGACGAAGAGAACACCTGCAAAAAAGGTGATCGTGTAAAAATAATGGAAACTCGTCCACTATCAAAAGACAAGAGATGGCGAGTCGTTGAAGTGATAGAAAGAGCTGCTGAATAATCAGTAGGATAGGAGGCACAAGATGATACAACAGGAAACGCGCCTTAAGGTAGCTGATAACTCAGGGGCCAAAGAGCTTCTTGCAATCAGAGTCCTTGGCGGATCGACAAGAAAATCCGGGAACATCGGAGACATCATTGTTTGTTCGGTTAAAAGCACAACACCCGGCGGAGTTGTAAAAAAAGGTAAGGTAGTAAAGGCCGTGATCGTTCGCACAAAGCAGGGAGTAAGAAGAAAAGACGGCTCCTATGTAAAATTCGACGAGAACGCGGCGGTTATCATAAAGGATGACAAGTCTCCACTGGGAACGCGTATATTTGGACCGGTTGCGAGAGAGCTTAGAGATAAGCAGTTTATGAAAATTATTTCACTTGCACCGGAAGTTCTATAATCAAGGAGGTGTCGGAATGCACATTAAAACCGGAGATACCGTAGTTGTAATAAGCGGAAAAGATAAAGGGAAAAAAGGCAAGGTTCTACACACATTTCCGAAGTTGGATCGAGTGGTCGTAGAAGGCGTCAACATCGTCACGAAGCATCAGAAGCCGAACAAAGAGCATCAGCAGGGCGGGCTGATCAAAAAAGAAGCGCCGATCCACTGCTCCAATGTTATGCTTTTTGATGCAAAAGCAGGAAAAGGTACCCGAGTTTCAATCAAGGTTGAAAACGGAAAGAAAGTAAGAGTATCAAAGAAATCGGGCGAAATACTGTAAGAAGGAAAGGAGGCAAATAAATGGCTTCAAGACTTAGAGAAATCTACAAAAATGAAATTTCAAAAGCGATGATGGAAAAGTTCGGATACAAAAATGTGATGGAGATCCCGAAACTTGAAAAAGTCGTTATCAATATGGGACTGGGCGAAGCGAAGGACAATGCGAAGATCCTCGACACGGCGATCGCGGAGCTTGAGGCAATAGCCGGACAAAAGGCTGTTGTAACGAAGGCGAAAAAATCCGTAGCGAACTTCAAAGTGAGAGAAGGGATGTCGATCGGAGCGAAGGTAACGCTAAGAGGCGACAATATGCTCCACTTCGTCGACAAGCTGGTCAACATCTCTCTGCCTCGTGTAAGAGACTTTAGAGGAGTAAGCAAAGACAGCTTTGACGGAAGAGGAAACTATGCACTTGGAATCAAAGAGCAGCTGATCTTTCCGGAGATCGAGTATGACAAGGTCGATGCGGTAAGAGGAATGGATATTATCTTTGTAACGACTGCAAAAACGGATGAAGAGGCGAGAGAGTTGCTGAGACTCTACGGAATGCCTTTTGTAAAATAATGAGGAGGTAAACAGCGTGGCAAAAAAAGCGATGGTGCTTAAGCAACAAAAAAAGCAAAAATATCCAACTAGAGAATATACGAGATGCAGCCTATGCGGAAGACCTCATGCAGTTCTAAAAAAATTTGGAATATGCCGTATATGCTTTAGAGAATTAGCATACAAAGGACAGATACCGGGAGTTCGAAAAGCGAGCTGGTAATATTAGAACAAAGGAGGTAAGTAATAATGACAATGACAGATCCGATAGCAGATATGCTGACAAGACTGAGAAATGCAAACACTGCAAAGCATGAAAATGTGGATGTGCCTGCTTCAAATATAAAGAAGGAAATAGCAAGAATACTCCTTGAAGAAGGGTTTATCAAAGGCTATGATGTGATCGAGGACGGAAAACAAGGTCTGATCCGATTGCAGCTGAAATACGGGAGAACGGGAGAGCGCGTAATCAAGGGCTTGAAAAGAATTTCAAAGCCGGGCTTGAGAGTGTACGCGGACAGAGAAAATCTTCCGAAGGTACTGAACGGGATCGGAATTTCGATCATTTCCACTTCAAAAGGAATACTAACGGACAAACAAGCAAGAGAGCTTGGGATCGGCGGAGAGGTAATCTGCTACATCTGGTAATAAGCAAAGAAGGAGGCAGCCTAAATGTCAAGAATAGGACTTAAACCAATCACAGTTCCGGCTGGCGTTGAAGTCAAGCTGGACGCAAACAATTATGCAATTGTAAAAGGACCAAAGGGACAGCTTCAGCAACAGCTTAGCCCGGAGATGAAAATAAACATTTCTGAGGGAGAGATCAATGTAGAGAGACCTTCAGAACTGAAAAGACACAAATCACTTCACGGTCTTACCAGAACGCTTCTGAACAATATGATCATCGGCGTTACGGAAGGATATCAGAAAAAACTGCAAATCGTAGGAGTCGGATACCGTGCGGCAAAGCAGGGTAAAGTGCTCAGCCTGAGCCTGGGATTCTCTCATCCGGTCGAGATGGAAGATCCGGAGGGCTTGGAGACGGAAGTTCCTACACAAACCGAAATTATCGTAAAAGGGATCGATAAGCAGCTTGTCGGCAACTACGCGGCGAAGATCAGAGCTTGGAGAGAGCCGGAGCCGTACAAAGGCAAGGGCGTTCGATACGAGAACGAGCGAGTAAGACGCAAAGAAGGAAAAACAGGTAAGAAATAATTGAAAGGAGTGATTAGATAATGTTCAAGAAAGTTGATAAGAACGCGAACAGAATCGCAAGACACAAAAGAGTGCGTAAAAGCGTAGTTGGAACTCCTGAAAGACCTCGATTAAATGTATTCAGAAGCACAAATCATATCTACGCACAGCTTATTGATGATGTGAATAGAGTTACATTGGTTTCCGCTTCTACATTGGATAAAGAAATCAAGTCATCGGTAGAAAAGACGGGCAACAAGGAAGCGGCAAGAAAAGTCGGCGAGCTTGTTGCAAAAAGAGCGATCGAGAGTGGGCACAAAGTGGTGGTATTTGACCGTGGAGGATACATCTATCACGGAAGAGTGCAGGAGCTTGCGGCCGGAGCTCGTGAAGCGGGACTTGAATTCTAAGAGAAGGAGGAGAACAGATGTACAAAAAGCCAATTGATGCAGGCAAATTAGATATCGAAACCAAGGTGATAGAGATCCGAAGAGTAACAAAGGTTGTAAAGGGCGGAAGAAACTTCCGTTTTGCAGCGCTTGTCGTATGCGGAGATCATAACGGTCATGTCGGGATCGGAACGGGAAAAGCGATGGAGGTTCCTGAGGCGATCCGAAAAGCGGAAGAAGATGCGAAGAAAGCCTTGATCAAAGTTCCAATGGTAGGAACGACCGTGCCTCATCAGGTATACGGAAAATTCGGAGCGGGAAATGTATTGATCATGCCTGCAAGAGAAGGTACGGGCGTTATCGCCGGCGGACCTGTTCGTTCAGTGCTCGAGCTGGCAGGACTGAAGGATGTAAGATCGAAGTCTCTTGGAACAAATAACGCGAGAAATATGGTAAATGCTACGATGGACGGGCTGAAATCGTTGAGATTGATCGAAGAGGTAGCGGCGTTAAGAGGGAAAAAAGTTGACGAGCTTTTAGGATAGGAGGAAATGGCAGTGCTTAAGATAAAACTATCTAAGAGTCCAATCGGTACAAAGCCGAACCAAAGAAAGACACTGATTGCTCTGGGACTTACAAAAAGAGAGCAAGTCGTTGAGAAACAGGATACTCCTCAGATCAGAGGAATGATAAATGTAGTAAAGCATCTGGTAACAGTAGAAGAAGTCTAAGGGAGGTGTACATTTTGAAACTACACAGCTTAAAACCTGCTGTCGGCGGCGGAACAAGACCGAAAAAAAGAATCGGACGAGGAACGGCGACAGGACAAGGTAAAACGGCGGGACGAGGACAAAAAGGACAATGGTCCCGTTCAGGCGGAGGAGTTAGACCGGGCTTTGAAGGAGGACAGACCTCTTTAATGAGAAGACTTCCGAAGAGAGGATTTAACAACTCGGATTTTGAAACAAAATATACCATCATAAATTTGGATACACTCAACCGTTTTGAAGACGGCACGGAGGTAACTGCAGAGCTTCTGAAAGCGACAAAAGCAATCAAGAAAATCGAAAAAGACGGTATTAAGGTATTGGGAAGCGGCAGCCTAGAGAAAAAGCTTACAGTAAAGGCGAACAAATTTACAGGATCCGCAGCAAGCAAAATTGAAGCAGCCGGAGGAAAGGCTGAGGTGATTTAATTGCTGAAGACATTGCAAAGAGCATTCAAAATACCTGATCTCAGAAAAAAACTGATGTTTACATTCATGATGCTGGTAGTATACCGGATCGGTGCGAACATCACGGTTCCGGGGATCGACCGAGCGACCATCCAAACGATATTGGGGCAATCGGGCGGCGCATTCGGGCTGTATGATCTGATTTCGGGAGGCGCTTTAAGCAACTTTACATTGTTTGCTCTGGGGGTCACCCCTTACATCACCGCTTCGATCATCCTGCAGCTGTTGGCGGTAGCCATTCCTTCTCTGGAAGAGCTGCAACAATCAGGTGAAGAAGGTAAAAAGAAAATTTCCGCATGGACGAGATATCTGGCGGTCGTGCTGTCGCTGCTTCAAGCGGCGGTGCTCAGCGTCGGGATGTTCCGACAAGCGCTGATCTCAAGCTCCGTGCTTTCGAGCGTCGCAGTAATATTGATCCTCACGGCGGGAGCGAGCTTCCTGATGTGGATGGGCGAAATGATCGGCGAAAGAGGCGTCGGAAACGGAACCTCCATGATCATCTTCTTCGGGATCGTATCCCGACTGCCGCATGATGTCCGAGTGACATGGACAGGCTTTACGGCGGGAACGATCAGTATTGTGCAATTGGTCGGCTTTATCATCATCTCGTTGTTGATCGTTGTCGGCGTGATCATCGTTCTTCAGGGAACGAGAAAAATACCGGTGGAATATGCGAAGCGCGTCGTCGGACGAAATACTTACGGCGGAAAGCAATCGCATTTGCCGCTCAAGGTGAATCAGGCGGGTGTAATGCCGGTCATCCTGGCATCCTCGCTGTTGAGCTTCCCGCAATTCCTACAGCTGTTCATCAGCTCGCAGGGATACCGCGACTTTGTGGCGAAATGGTTCACGACGGCACAGGCGCCGGGCATGTATGTATTTGCACTTTTGCAATTCGCGTTGGTGATCGGATTCTCATACTTCTACATCTCCATCAGCTTCAAGCCGGATGAGGTGGCGGAAAATATGAAAAACTCCAACGGATTCATTCCGGGGATCCGACCGGGTAAGGCGACCGAGGTCTTTATCACAAAGATCTTGAACCGATTGACCTTTGCCGGTGCGATCTTCCTGGCATTTATCGCGGCATTGCCGACCGTATTGTATCATGCGACCAATGTACCTTTCCAATTCGGAGGGACCTCGCTTTTGATCGTGGTCGGTGTCGCCATCGAAACGATGAAGCAACTGGAATCCCAAACCGTTATGAGAAGCTACCAAGGCTTTTTGAAGTAAAACATCCACTTCTCGACTGAGAGGTTCATGTAGATAAGGAGAAAATATGAAACTGATATTGCTTGGACCGCCGGGGGCGGGGAAAGGAACTCAGGCTGAAAGCATCCGTGATGTATATCGCTTGACGCATATATCGACCGGAGATATCTTCAGAAAAAACATGAAAGAAAATACGGTACTCGGCAAAAAAGCCAAAGAGTATGTCGACAAAGGGCAGCTTGTACCGGATGAAATTACGATCGCCATGGTAGAAGACCGATTGAAAGAGGAAGACGCACAGGCGGGATTCCTTTTGGACGGATTCCCGAGATCCGCGGCACAGGCGGAAGCGCTTGATGAAATGCTGATGGAGCTTGGGACCAAGCTGGACAAGGTCATCAATTTAGAGGTAGACAAAAAAATACTGGTTGATCGCGCAGTTGGACGCAGGCTTTGCAAAGATTGCGGCGCAACCTATCACATCCGATATAATCCGCCGAAGGCGGAGGGTGTCTGCGACAAATGCGGCGGCGAGCTGTATCAGCGCGCGGACGATGTGGCGGAAACGGTCGAAAAGAGGATTACCGTCTATGAGAACGAAACGATGCCGCTCGTGGAATACTACACAAAAAAAGGCAACATCGTGACCATCAACGGCGATCAGCCGATCGAAACGGTATTTGATGAAATTAAAAAAGCTTTGGGAAGTAAATAATGATCATACTGAAATCAAAGCAGGAAATAGAAAAAATCCGCGAAGCCGGCAAAATCGTAGCCGAAGCGCATGAAATGGTCAGACGGGCGATCCGACCGGGCATCTCGACCTGGGAGCTTGACAAAATTGCTCACGACACCATCAAAAAGTATTCGGCGGAGCCTTCCTTTTTGGGCTACAACGGCTTTCCGGGAAGCATCTGTGCATCGCCCAACGAAGTGGTCGTGCACGGAATACCGAGCAAAGAGATCATTCTTTGCGAGGGCGACATCATAAGCATCGACATCGGCGCATACAAAAACGGCTTTCATGCGGACAGCGCGAAAACACATCCGGTAGGACAGGCATGCGAGGCGGACATCCGGTTGATGCAAGAAACGAAAAACAGTTTTTACAAAGGAATTGAACAGGCAATTTCGGGGAACAAAATTTCCGACATATCCCATGCGATACAAGCCTATGTGGAAAGCTTCGGCTTCTCCGTCGTAAGAGATCTGGTAGGACATGGCGTAGGAAGAAACCTGCATGAGGATCCTCCGATCCCGAATTACGGCTTACCCGGTCGTGGGCCCAAGCTTCAAGCAGGCATGGTGCTGGCGATCGAACCGATGATTAACATAGGGACCTATAAGATTGAGGTCCTGAGTGACGGCTGGACGGTCGTGACTGCGGATCGAATGCGCTCAGCACATTACGAGCATACGATCGCAATCACGGAAGAAGGGCCGCAGATATTGACCGCTTTGTAAAGAGGTAGGATATGGACAAACTGCAAAAAGGCTCAATCATCAGAAACAAAGCGGGCAGAGATAAAGAAGGGATCTTTATCGTATTGCGGCAAGAGGAGGAATATCTCTATCTGGCGGACGGACATTCTCGCACGATCCAAAAACCGAAAAAGAAAAAGTGCAAGCATGTACAGCTCTTAAACAAATACGGATGCTTCGAGATCAATGAAGCAAGCAGGGACATTGAAAGCGAGAACGCCAGGATCAGAAAAGAGATCAAGCGAATACAGGAAATGGAGGGAATAGATGTCTAAGAAGGATGTAATCGAACTGGAAGGCGTGGTAATCGACGCGCTGCCCAATGCCATGTTCAAAGTGAAGCTGGAAAATGATCACCAAATAATAGCTCATATATCAGGCAAGCTCCGAATGAACTTTATTCGGATCCTGCCGGGCGACAAAGTAACGGTAGAGCTTTCACCATACGATCTGACCAAAGGGCGGATCACATGGCGCAAAAAGTAGCCGAGGGAGGTAAAAACGATGAAAGTAAGACCATCAGTTAAGCCGATCTGCGAGAAATGCAAAATCATCAAAAGAAAAGGAAGAGTAATGGTCATCTGTGAAAATCCTAAGCACAAGCAGAAGCAGGGCTAAGAAGGTAAATTTCGGATTGAAATTAAAATAGGAGGGAAGACATGGCAAGAATCGCCGGTGTAGACTTACCAAGAGAAAAAAGAATTGAAATAGGTCTGACCTATATATTCGGGATCGGAAAAGCGGTTTCCAACCAAATATTGGCAGAAACAGGCGTAAATCCTGACACCAGAGTAAAGGATCTGACAGAGGATGAAGTAAACAGCCTGAGAAAAGCGATCGACAACTATACTGTAGAGGGAGATCTTCGTCGAGAAATTGCTCTTAACATCAAAAGACTGAGAGACATCCGTTCTTATCGAGGGATCCGCCATCAAAAAGGACTTCCGGTAAGAGGACAGAAGACCAAAACAAATGCCCGAACCAGAAAAGGACCGAAGCGTACAGTAGGACGCAAAAAGAAAAAATAATCTACAGTAAGGAGGAAAGCAAATGGCTAAACCAAAAAAAGTAACTCGTGTTCGAAGACGAGAGCGTAAAAACATTGAAAAAGGTCATGCACATATCCAGTCAACCTTTAACAATACCATCGTAACGCTGACCGATGTGCATGGAAATGCAATTTCTTGGGCATCCGCAGGCGGCTTGGGCTTCAAGGGCTCAAGAAAGGCAACTCCTTTTGCGGCGCAAATGGCAGCGGAAGCGGCTACAAAAGCGGCAATGGAGCATGGACTCAAATCCGTCGAGGTATTTGTAAAAGGACCGGGCTCGGGAAGAGAAGCGGCGATCCGCGCGCTTCAAGCGGCAGGTCTTGATGTAACGATGATCAAGGATGTTACACCGATTCCTCACAACGGCTGCAGACCGCCGAAAAGAAGAAGAGTGTAATTCAGGAGATAGGTTATTATAAGGTTAAAACTAAGGAGAATATAATGGCAAGATATACAGACGCATCATGTAGATTGTGCCGTAGAGAAGGAATGAAGCTGTTCCTCAAAGGCGATCGCTGCTATTCCGAAAAATGCGCAATGAACAAGAGAGCGCACGCACCGGGACAGCACGGACAAAACAGAAAAAAGCTTTCGAACTACGGAGAACAACTGAGAGAAAAGCAAAAAGTAAAAAGAATTTACGGGCTGATCGAAACACAATTCTACAACACTTTTGAAAAAGCGGAAAAAATGCAAGGGATCGCCGGTGAGAACCTGCTGAGCCTGCTCGAGAGAAGATTGGACAACACCGTATACCGTATGGGACTTGCGAACTCGCGAAAAGAAGCAAGACAGCTTGTAAACCATGCGCACTTTACGATCAACGGGAAAAAAGTAAACATTCCTTCCATGCTTGTAAAAATCGGCGATGTGATCGAAGTGAAGGAAACATCCAGAAGCTCCGAAAAATTCAAGAGCCTTGCGGATCAATCCACAAGAGTATCTCCGAAATGGCTGGAGACCGACCTTGCAAATATGAAAGCAAAAGTCGTTGCCAATCCGCAAAGAGATGATATTGAGCTTGATATAGCGGAACACCTGATTGTCGAGCTATACTCCAAGTAAAAATTTTGGTACCCTCATAAAATGAGTTGAAAATCCAAGGAGGGTTTAATTGATGATAGGAATTGAAAAGCCGAACATTCATGTAAGAGAGCTTACGGAAACAAGAGGCGTGATCGAAGTGGAACCGCTTGAGAGAGGATTCGGACACACCGTAGGGAACTCCCTGCGAAGGATCTTATTATCCTCCCTTCCGGGCGCTGCCGTTCATGCCGTAAAAATCGACGGGATCCTGCATGAATTTTCAGTGATACCCGGCGTAAAGGAAGATGTGACCGAGCTGATCCTTACCATGAAAGATCTGGCGATCAAAATCGACCAAGACCAAGGAACTCGAACGCTTCGCTTGGAGCATCGAGGCGAAGGCGTGCTGACGGCGGCGGATATCAAAACACCGCCGGATGTGGAAATCCTGAACAAGGATCTTCACATTGCGACATTGTCCGAAGAAGCGGATCTTCGTATGGAGATCTATGTCAATCGAGGAAGAGGCTACCAGTCGGCAGAAAACAACAAAACCGAAAGTATGCCGATCGGGATCATTCCGGTGGACTCCATTTACACACCGGTTCACAAATGCAGCTATACGGTTGAAAATACCCGCGTAGGCGCACGAACGGATTTTGAAAAGGTGACGGTAGAGATCGAAACCGACGGCTCGATCAATCCGCAGGAAGGCGCATCGCTGGCGGCAAAAATTTTGGTAGAGCATCTGAATTTGTTTATCGACCTGAGCGAAAATCTCAATGTGATGGAGATCATGGTCGAAAAAGAAGAAAACCGAAAAGAAAAAGCGCTGGAAATGACGATCGAAGAGCTGGATTTGTCCGTTCGTTCATACAACTGCTTGAAGAGAGCGAACATCAATACAGTAGAAGAGTTGACCGAAAAAACCGAGGACGAAATGATGAAGGTGCGAAACCTTGGAAAGAAATCCTTGGAGGAAGTCGTGCAAAAACTTGAAGAGCTCGGATTTGAACTCAAGCCGAGCGAAGACCAGTAGGACGAAAGGAGGAAGACAGAGATGGCAAGATATAGAAAATTGGGCGTTGTAAGCTCTCACAGAAATATGATGCTTCGTAATCTCGTAACCGAGCTGCACAAGCATGGAAGAATTATGACAACCGAAACAAGAGCAAAAGAAGTAAAACGAATGGCGGATAAGATGGTGACTCTTGCAAAAAGAGGCGATCTTCATGCAAGAAGACAAGCGCTGTCGTACATGATGGACGAAACCGTTGTCAAGAAGCTGTTTGACGAAACCGCGCCGAAATATGCGGAGCGAAACGGCGGATACTCTCGAATCATCAAAACGATGCCGAGAAGAGGCGACGCTGCACCGATGGCGATCATCGAATTAGTATAATATAGTTCTCCGGAGAATTATAGTGAGAAGACCTGTGTTGTTGAACATGGGTCTTTTTGTTTGTGCGGATCGATCGAGCAGGGAGTGAGGGGACACCGGCTTTTGCTTTTCGGTTTATCTATAATGATATCTTGAGTGAGCAATAAATTTTAGGTAAAAGCAATAAAAATATTATTTCACATTCAAACATCCGATCAATATCGTTAGTCCGCATAGACGCAACGGGACGCACGCGCCGAGAGCTGCGGCGGAACTTTTTTAACATTTCTCAATATTAGCGGTTCTGTTGAACTATATATAAATATATCCTATGATAGTTATAAGAAGAAATTATACTTTTATAGGAGGAATTATGTTGGATTTGGTAAAAAGCATCAACGGAGTGCTCTGGGGCTGGCCGGCGATTATTCTGCTGCTCGGCACGGGAATCTATTTTACGATCATCACGGGCGTGGTTCAGATCCGAAAAATGGGATACGGCTTCAAACAGACCTTCGGCTTCTTGTTTGAAAAGGAAAAGAAAGAGAAGCAGGAGGGCGAGGTGTCATCCTTTCAATCGCTGGCGACCGCGATCGCGGCGCAGGTCGGAACCGGAAACCTTGCGGGCGTAGCGACGGCGATCTTCTCCGGAGGGCCGGGCGCGATCTTTTGGATGTGGGTCAGCGGATTTTTCGGCATGGGGACTATTTTTGCCGAGGCGGTTATTTCGCAGCGCTTCGTGCAATACAGGGACGGCGAAAAAATCGGAGGCCCGGCATATTACATACGATACGGATTAAAGAACGAAACACTCGCAAAGGCAATGGCGGCATTTTTTGCAATCGCGATCGTGTTGGCGCTCGGCCTGATGGGCAATGTCGTGCAGGCAAATTCCATCGCGGCGTCCGCACATACGGCATTCGGCATCCCGCCGATCGCAACGGGCTGCTTCGTGGCATTTTTGGTTTTACTGATCGTAGCGGGCGGGGTATCGAGAATCACCGCCGTAACGGAGAAAATCGTTCCGTTTATGGCATTGTTCTACATCGTGGGATCGCTGGCGATCCTTGTGATGAATGCGTCGCAGATTCTTCCGTCGCTTGTTCTGATTGTCAAGTCGGCATTCGCGCCGCAGGCGATGATCGGAGGAGCGGCAGGCGTAACGATGAAGCAGGCGTTTCGCTACGGAATCTCCAGAGGACTATTCTCCAATGAGGCGGGAATGGGTTCCACGCCGCATGCACACGCATTGGCGAAGGTCGAGCATCCGGCGCAGCAGGGAATGGTTGCGACACTGGGCGTATTGATCGACACCGGCATCATCTGTACGATGACGGCATTGGTCGTCCTGACATCGGGAGCGCTGGACACCGGATTTACCGGCGCACAGCTCACGCAGGCGGCGTTTACCAACGGCTTCGGCGCATTCGGGACGAAATTTGTAGCGATCTGTTTATTTTTCTTTGCCTTTTCAACGATCATCGGCTGGTATTTCTTCGGTGAGGCAAATATCAAATATCTCTTCGGGAAAAAAGGAATCGTTCCGTTCCGCGTACTGGTCGCTTTGTTCATCGTGGCCGGAACATCCGTCGAGGTACCGCTCGTTTGGGAGCTTGCAGACACCTTGAACATTCTGATGGTTATTCCGAACCTGATCGCGCTGCTTGCGTTGTCGGGATTGGTCGTCAAGATCAATAAGGATTTCGAGCAAAACTTTTTGAAGGGCAAGACAAGCGAGTATCTGAACAAGCAATGATAAGCTCGGTCACTGTACCAAAAGTCATCAGGGACAGGACAAGCAATAATCCGAACAAGCAATGATCTTTATTTTGAATAAAAGCAGCAAAACGAGCCTTCGGTCGGGATATCCCGATCAAAGGCTCGTTTTTGTGAGGAAAAAGCCTCTTTACCAAGGGGGATCGATAAAAAGGAAAATCTCTGTTCCGAAGGAAGGCTCACTCAAGAGAAACGGGAGCGATGAGCGGCGCGAGCGGAGGCTTTGTGCCGGGCAAGGGACGCACGGCGGGATCGATATCGGCAAGAAAAATGGATTCACGCATCGAAGGGCCTGTGATTCAAACAAAAAGCCTCTTTACCAAGGGGGATAGATAAAGAGGCTTCGACTGCGGGAGAGCGTTCCCGGGAGTAGGGAGCGTTCTCCGTAAGGTTATTTGCTTTTCAGATCGGCAAGCTCGCCTGATTGGGAGAAACGGAGAGGTCGATACCAATTGGTGGAATCAGCATAGGGAAAGAAGAGCGAGTCAGACCTATCCATTAAGCTGAAATGTGATATAATATAAATAAGTATCAAGCGAAACAAATATAAAGTTATGGTCAGCCACGATGCAAGTGCGCCAGGCTGTGACTGCCGTATCAAGTAAAACAAATTAGAAGCTATGGAGGTTTGAAGAGTTATGAGTTATGATCTGATGGTTTTTGAAAAAACAAAGGCTCCCAATAAGAAGACGGAATTTATGAAATGGTATGAAGAACAAGTAGCGTGGGGGGAAGACCACGATTATGATTCGATCGAAGTAACCTCAGCTAATCTGAAGAATTGGTTTATGGATATGATACAAATATTCCCGCCGATGAATGGAGAATTTGCGCCCGACGATGATGCGATAGAAAATGATGAAGAGCTTGAAAATCATCTTGCAGACTATTCCATTGGCAAAGATGTGATATATATCGCTTTTTCATGGTCGGTAGCGGAAGAAGCGTATGATAATATGCTCAAGCTTGCATTAAAGCATGATGTCGGATTTTTCGATGTGAGTGGCAATGCGGATATCATACTATCGGATGATAACAAGCTGGATTAAGAGGGACAACTTGGAACGGATCGGAGGAAAATGAAAATGAAGGTAACGATAATTCATGGTCAGAGTCATAAAGGTTCTTCCTTCCACATAGCTCGCTTGCTTGCTGACAAGCTGGATGGCGAAGTAATCGAATTTTTCCTCCCGAAGGATTTTGACGAATTCTGTTGCGGATGTACAAATTGCTTTATATATGGAGAGGACAGATGTCCCCATTTTGAACAGCTCTCCCCGATCACAGCGGCCATTGACGCTGCCGATGTGATAATACTTGCAAGCCCGGTTTATGTCTTTCACGCTACGGGTGCCATGAAGGCTTTTCTCGATCATTACGGTTACCGCTGGATGTCTCACAGACCGGAGGGCTCGATGTTCAAAAAACAGGGAGTTTGTATTTCTACTGCTGCCGCCGCAGGAGTAAAGTCGACCAACAAGGATATGGCGGACAGTCTCCTCTTCTGGGGTGTCGGAAAGATCTACCGGTTCGGGACAGGCGTTGCTGCTACATGCTGGGAACAGGTCAATGATAAGAAGCGGCGAGATATTGAAAAGAATGTATCGGCGATAGCAAAGAAAATACAAAACGGACACAACAGGATTCGCCCCGGAATAAAGACCGGAGCGCTGTTCTTCGTGATGAGGCTCTTTCAGAAAAAGGGATTTAATCCGATCGACACTCAATATTGGAAGGAGCGCGGATGGCTGGACGGGAAGACGCCATGGTAATTCATTCGGCAAATTGACCTTTTTAAGGAGATGAATCTATGAAGAGCGTCAAATATACAGAACAGGTATACGCCTTTATTTTTTTATGCTTAGGCTGTACTTTTGTCGTTTTTGGTTTGCTTAGTTTCATTGGCATATTAAATCCTACGCCGCATTCGGCAATTCAAAGTCAGACTGGTATTGCTTTTTCCGTGCTTGGTATCGTTTTTCTTATTGTACAAGTAATTTTTACAATTCTTGCTTCCGTTAAGGAGAAATCAAATCGTGAGTTAATTGCCAATGGAATTAAAGTGAATGGAATTGTAGAAAAAGTATATATGGAAAGGCACATACGGTATGGGAAAAAATCTCCCTATAGAATTCTATACAGCTATATATATCAAGGTAAAATGTATCATCACAAAAGCCATCTCTTATGGGATAGGCCTTATGTGAAAGCAACAGATCCGATTGAAGTATATATAAACAGTTTAGAGAAATCAGCAATTCGATTATAGGGTGTATTCGGCGTTGTCAGCAAGCTTGCGCGGCCAAGAGAAACGGGAGCGATGAGCGGCGCGAGCGACGGCTTTGTGCCGGGCAAGGGACGCACGGCGGGATCGATATCGGCAAGGAAAATGGATTCACGCATCGAAGGGCCTGTGATTCAAACAAAAAGCCTCTTTACCAAGGGGGATCGATAAAGAGGCTTCGACTGTGGGAGAGCGTTCCCGGGAGTAGGGAGCGTTCTCCGTAAGGTTATTTGCTTTTCAGATCGGCAAGCTCGCCCATGTCCGGAAGCCAAACGGAGGATGCGTCGATGTAGGCATCGGGGTTTTCTTCCTGCTCCCTGAAGGTGGACGGGAGGCTTCCGTCGAGCTGCCCGCGAATGCTCATCGCGCGCAGGCGACAAAATTCGGTGATGGTCTCGACCGCTTTTTGATGATCCTCGAAGGAGCAAAAGGCGGTCGGATCCTTTCGGACATACGGCGCGATCATATCGGCGGTCTGCTCAACAAAGTGTTCAAAATATCCGCTCTCAAAGTAGCTTTCGATCAGTTGATCAAACAGCAGATAATAGGTCAGGTAATAATTGCTGTCCTTCATCAGCTGATGATACATCGGACGCTCGGACATGATGTCGAAGGCGGCCGGCGTGTCGATCGGGTAGTTGACATAGAGCGTCGAATCGTTGATCGGATTCGGCATTCCGAGCGAATAGGTGGCGAATGCCAAATTGTAATCCCACGGGATCATACTCAGTACGCCGTCTTTTTCGTACAAAAAATAATTGTGTCCGGTCTTGCCGAGGTAGCTGTCCATATTGACGACAAAAACCTGTACGGTGAAGTAGCGTAGCACCTGCTCGGTGTCGATGACCGTATCGAGGGCTTTGCCGCTCGACAGCGTTTTGAGCGAGGCGATCAGCCGCCGCTTGTCCGCATCGGTTATGCGGAATTTGGCGTTGCGAAAGATATTGTCGTAGGATGCGAATTCATCGTCGGTATAGCGCAGCGCGACATCGGCGTTTTCGTCCTCGAGCGAGCGGTAGTCGGGCTTGTAGAGCAGGCCGTGATCTTTGCCGTAATTGCGCTTGGCAAATGCCTCCTCCGGTTCCTCGATCGCGAGAAAGAGTCCGTGATCCTCGCCGTTGATCGTGACCCATGCGTAGCTGCAAAGCGGTGTCGCAACGCCCATCTGCCGCATCATATCGAAGGTCAGCCGGGTTTTCATATAGGAATTGTCCTGAAAGGAGGAGTCCAGCGAAAATTTGTCCAAGCCGTGATAGCTTTCGGCGACATAGTGGTCGAACTCGAGCTTCAGACTGTAACGGGTAAGACCGCATTTTTCGGTCAGGCGAAGCGAATTGTTGCCCTTGGCACGCAGTCCGATGTGTTTGAACGCCTCGCCGTCGATGATGACGGTGCAGGAGATATATTCTTCCTCCGTCGCCGATTCGAAAAAGGCGTCCTTGTCCTCGATGAAAAGCTCGATCCGGTGTACGCGCGAGGGATCGAACAATCGGTCGACATAGCCGGGATTTCGGGATGCGGCGCGCAGTCCGAAGGTGTCGCCGTTCATAAACAGCAGCGTGGCGACGATCGCAAGCGCAAAGATCGTCAGAGAAATCCGGTCGATATACGGGTGCTTTAACATGGCTAACTCATATAATCGCCATTGTAGGACACCAGGACCGTGTGCGTTACGCCGTGCAGCTCGGCAAGCTCGTTGATAAAGTCGGTGTCCGAATTTTTGAGGCGAATCTCCAAATTCAATTCGATCGAACCGGGCGCGACGCTCTTGCTTTTCAGCGAATGCTTTGCGACGCTGCCCGCGACAAGCCCGCTTGCCGATTTTTCCGCCGCCGCATCGGCGCAATGGATGACCAGGATATAGGGATAGTCATATTCCGCCGGCTGCGCGAAGAACAGCAGCATGATCCCGATCGCGAAGCTGCCGAAGACAGCCAGTGGGATGAAGCCAGCCGCCAGCACGATGCCGCTTGCGATGCTCCAGAACAAAAATGCGATCTCGGACGGTTCTTTGATCGCGGTCCGAAAACGCACGATCGACAAAGCGCCGACCATTCCGAGCGAGAGCACGATGTTGCTGGTCACGGCGAGAATGAGCAGCGCCGTGATCATATTGAGCGCGATCAGCGTAATCCCGAAGCTTGCGGAATACATCACGCCGGCATAGGTGCGCTTGTAGATGTAGAAGATGAAGAAGCCCAGCGCAAAGGACAGCAGCAGCGTCAGCGCCATATCGAAGGGGGAGATGGCGGAGACATTTTCCAAAAAGCCGGATTTGAAAATATCTTGAAAATTGAAAGTCATAATGCCTCCTAATCAAACCGCCGGCATACCGCATATTTGGAATATGCCGTGCGCGAGCAGTTGTTTTTTTGAACTGCCAGCTGAATGAGCTGCGGCAGAAATTCATCGTACTTGATCTCCAAAATGACCTCGCCCGCAGCCGCCTTGATCAACGGCGCACCCGGATCCAAAAAATCCGTCCGGCGAAGTCCGCTGCAAAGCGCGCGGTCAAAGGTGACGCGCACATTGCCGGGGGCATACGAAAACGCTTCGCGCTCGTAGACTACGATCGTTTTGGGCTGCAGGCGTTCGCCCTTGAGCTTGCTGTAAAACTCGAGCAGCAGAGGATCGCTCTGCTCGATCAAAAAGTCGATCGTCCCGTCCAGGATCCGCTCGACCTGTTCACGGCTCAGCGGCGCGGAATATTTTGCGCACAGTCCGTTGAGCTTGATCTTTTTCTCGAGGCGGATATAGGACAGATCCTCGTTGTAATAGCGGATCCGAAATTTTTCGCGCTTGTTGACGCCGTCGATCTTTTGCCGGAGCGCCTTGTCGCTCGGGCTGTCGAAATACAGGCTGCTCACACGGTACTTGCCGTGTGAGTCAGCGTGTTCGTCATGTTGAAGCAGCTTTCGGAGCCGATGAGCGATTATGTGATCCTCCAAAGGAGAGAGGATGTATTTTTGCTCATGCCGAAACCTGGCAGCTTGCTTTTGATTAATCTTCATCGTTGTCGGAGCCGTAATTGCTGTTTCCGCTATCGTCGGAGCTGTTGCTGCCGTAATCGGTGACGCCGTCGTTGTTCGGGCCGTAATCGGTGTCGTTGTTTTTGTCATCGTTTTTGTCGTCATTGTAGTCGGTGACGCCGTCATTGTTCGGACCGTAATCGGTGTCGTTGTTCTTGTCATCGTTTTTGTCGTCGTTGTAGTCGGTAACGCCGTCGTTGTTCGGACCGTAGTCGGTGTCGTTGTCGTCACTGTCGTTTGAATCGTTGTTATCATCATTCGTATCATAATCGGTGACGCCGTCATTGCCCGTACCGTAATCGGTATCATTGTACTCCATTCCGTAGTCGCTCTCGCCGACCAGATTGATCGGCACCTTCAGCGCGTTGACATTGACATAGTCCTTGATGTCCGCGACCATTTCCTCCAGAAAAGCGTTGCTCGGAAGCTGTGAGCCCTTTTCGATCTCCAGAGTGATCTGGCGTCCCTCGCCCTCGACCTCTTCAACAAAGTAGCCCGCATTGCCGATCAGCGTTACCAGCTCGGTGACGACTGCGCGTGCCTCCTTGCCTTCATAAGAAGCATAGTTTGCCAAAAGCTTGCTTGCATCGTCGTTTTTGGCATCGACCTTGGTGACCTTGCCGTCCTTGTCGTAAGCGATGGCGATCTCCGGATTGACCTTGAGCAGCAGAACGCCGCCTTCGGCCTCCGCCACATACGCGCTCGTCTCTGCGCAGCCTGTGATCAATGCGATACTGAACATAAGTGCCGTTACCAGCGAAACCATTTTTTTCATTCGATTCGTTTTCATAATTTCCTCCTAAAATTTTGCGTTTTTTGTTTGCCTTACACTTACAGTATACGGAGACGATTTTTGAAAATCGGGGTCGGACGAAAAATTTTTCAATTTATTTTTTAATCATCATATTCGCTGTCATCATCGCCGGTGTCGGTGCTGCTGTCATCCGCCGTGACCGGCTCCTGCACATCGTCCGCGGAATTTACAGCCTTCGCATCGTCATCGTCCGAGTCGTCGGACACGGGCGGCGTCTGCGGCTGCGGTGCGGCGGGCACCGATGCGCTCGGCGGGGTATTGCTTTGCGCAGCGCTCTCGGGCGCAGCGTCGTCATCGTCATTATCCGCATCCACCGCGTCCTTGCCGTAATCCGAATCCGAATACACCGGCTGCTCGGCGGTCAGAATGCTGAAGCGATATTCGGTGTCCGAGGTCTCATCCACCGCGACCGTCGCGTTGAAGGAGCTTGACAGATAGCTGCTCAGCTGCTCGGCAAGAAGCGTCTTGTGCGATTCGATCCATGCGTTATCCTTCGAGTCGAACGAAAGGGTGAAGGATTCGCCAAGTGTCAGAAACTCCATCTCGATCGCCCGGGCGAACAGCTCCTCGGTGACCGATTCGAGCGGCTTGCCCTCGAAAGCATAGTCCGCGATCAGCCGTTTGCCGTCCTCGTTGAGCGCCGAAAGCGCCTTGACCGTATCATCCTTTTTCACATCGATGCGCACCTGCGGATTGATGCTTATATATAAGGAAGCATAAGGTTCATCGAAGCGATCGAGCACCGAGGTGAAGAACAGCATCAGCACGGCGGCGACTGCAGCGAGCGGATACAGGATCCTGCGCAGCGATCGTTTGTCGGAAGGCGCAGGCTCGTTCATGATCACGACATTCGTAACGGTCTGCCCGACTTGATAATGCCGATTGGCAACCTTCCGGAATCGCCCGTTCTCATCCAACACCACGGCATAGCTCAGGTGACATTCCATAACCAGATATT
>JBGZCE010000128.1:0-3016 GCA_041845175.1 Filifactoraceae bacterium | reverse complement strand
TTCCGTTGATCGACTGCGCCGGCGAGCTGAGCGTGACCTCTTGGCCGTTGACGACGGCTTTGGTGTTGCCCAAAATCAGGCGCAGCGTTTTTTCGCCGGTCGGCTGCTGCGTCTGCTGCGCTTCCTGTGTCGGCTGTGTAGGCTGTGTAGGCTGTGTAGGCTGTGTAGGCTGTGTAGGCTCGGTCTGCACCGGCTCGCCGGTCGCGGGCGGCGCTTCGGCTTGCGTCCGGGTCGTCGTTTCCTGCGGATCGTCAAACAGTCCGCTCCCGTCGGCGAATGCCGGAGACGAGAGAAGAAGACTGAGGATCATCCATAGAGCTAAAAATTTTTTCATAAATTCATTTTTTCCTTTCGATTTATTTCGACAGCTTAAAAAATCCAGTCGTCATGTCGATAGATGTCATGCACAAAAGGAACATTCTGCTTGTTCACGATATGAGGGAATACATAATTGGTCTTTCCGAGGAAGCTTTTCTTTCCCGAGATGCTTTTGTACAGAAGCTTCAGACAGCTGTATACTACGCGCCGCGGATCCTGGTAGATCGAAGCGTTGATCACGCCGTCTCCGAGCGCGGTGATGATGTCGTTGGACAACTCGTGTCCGATCAGGATGATGTCGTCCTGCTTTTGTCGCTGGCGGATCACCTTGGCGACATGCTCGGTCATCGAATTCGTCACATAGATTCCGTCCAGCTCCGGATTGGTGTCCAAAACATGGTGCGTCAGCTCGTTCATCTCCTCGATGTATTGGTTCTCGTGCGCATCGCTCAGCATACGCGTGTTGAAGATTCGCCCGAGCTCGATCTGAGGATAGTTTTTATGGATCGCGGAGATAAAGCCCAGGATCCGGTTTTCGATGCAAAGCACATCGCGATGAACGCCGACGACGGCGATCTTGCCTTTGCCCTTGAGGTAGAGCCCCATCAAATGCGCGGCGATCTCTCCGACGGCGACATCGTCCAGCCCGGTGTAGCTTTCGCGCAGACTGTTCGGCGCATCGGAGATAAAGGTGTTGACCGTGATGCCGTTTTCGACGAGCTTCGCGATATAGGGATCGAGCTTGTAGGAGTTGTAGGGAATGGCGGCAACGCCCTTGATATCGCTTTTCGCCAATTCCTCGAACAATTTGATCTGATCGTCGATGCAATAGCTTGCGGTTTTGAAGGGGATCAGCTCCACACCGTAGAAGGAATAGGATTTTTCAAAATCCTGAATGCCCTTTTCGACCTGTGACCAAAAATGCGGCTCGGCGTCGGGATAGACGATCCCGATCTTGATCGGATTGCGCTTGGCGACCAGCGCGCGCGCGACGGAGCTCGGTGAATAATTCAGCTCCTTTGCGACCTGCCTGATCTTTTCTTCGGTTTCCTTCGATACGCCGCCTCGTGCGTGCATCACGCGATCCACTGTGCCGATGGATACATTGGCAGCCGCAGCGACATCCTTGATGGTGGTTTTCTTTGTGTTGAGCATGGAGACCTCCTGCAAAAATTTTCTTCCTCTCTTAGTATATCAAATACAAGAAAAATTTGTTATACTTTACTAAAAAGTTACAGAAATGTAATTTTGCCGCGCGATGAGCGCAAGCAATTGGATGCGGATGCGGTGGCGCACGGCGGGCTGCGGAGCCCGGATCCTGCTGTGCGTATTCAACGAAGCGGGGAGCGACAGGATGAGTGCCGGGAGCCTGTCGGCGGAAAACGCCGCGCGCCCGATATGCGCTCGGCTCGCGTCGGCGGTTGATTTATACGGTCGTTGCGGTTATAATTAGAGAAGCGGAAAATTTTCAAAGGATGCGGCTGCGCATCGGAATGGGAGATCAATGAGAGTTCTTGGAATCGACCCGGGCATTGCGATCGTCGGCTACGGGATCATCGACTTTGACGGCCGGTCGTATCGGACGGTCGATTACGGCGTGATCAATACGCCGGCGAAGCTGGGCTATGCGCAGCGGATCAAGATGCTGTACGATGCGATGGAGCAAATTTTGGAGGAGTATCACATCGACGCGGTGGCGATCGAGGAGTTGTTTTTCAATCAGAACACCAAAACGGCGATCACGGTGGCGCAGGCGCGCGGCGCGCTGGTGCTGGCGGTGATGAACAAACACATCGAGCTGTTCGAGTACACTCCGCTTCAGGTCAAGCAGAGCATCTGCGGCTACGGACGCGCGGACAAAAGGCAGGTGCAGGAAATGGTGCAGCGGCTGCTGTCGCTGAAGGAGCTGCCCAAGCCCGACGATGCCGCCGATGCGCTGGCGATTGCGATCGGGCATTGCAGCACCAACCGGTTTGCAAAATTATTCAAGGTATAGGAGAAATTATGTTCGGATATATCACCGGGATCGTGACGGAGATCTGCCCGGATCATGCGATCCTCGAAACGGGCGGCGTCGGCTTCAAGCTGACCACCTCGCAATTTACGAATCAGGCGCTGGAGCTGGGCAAGCCGGCGAAGCTGTTTACCAAGCTCAATGTGCGCGAGGATGATATCTCGTTGCTGGGCTTTTCGGACCGCTCGGAGCTGAAAATGTTCGAGCTGCTGACCTCGGTGTCGAAGGTCGGGCCGAAGGTGGCGCTTGGGATCCTATCCTCCTACGATGTGGCGAATCTGGAGGCGATCATCGCCAAAGCGGACATCGCTGCGCTTGCCAAAGCGAGCGGCGTCGGCAAAAAGACGGCGGAGCGGATCATCGTCGAGCTGCGCGACAAGGTGGACAAGACGGCAAGCGGCCATACGGCGAAGGGCTCGGCGCTGCATTCGCATGCGGACGAGGCGCTGGAGGTGCTGCTCAGCCTCGGCTTCAGCAAGGCGGAGGCGGTCTCTGCGCTCGAAGCGGCGGGCTCCGCAAATACGAAGCTGCAAACGAATGAGCTGGTGAAGCTTGCGCTTGCACAATTGAGCCGATTTTAGGAGGACAGGATGTTTGATGAGGAAAGACTGATCAGCTCGACCTTTCAGAGGGACGACTATGAGATCGAAAGCTCGCTGCGACCGCGACGCTTGTCGGAGTATA
>JBGZCE010000127.1:0-30542 GCA_041845175.1 Filifactoraceae bacterium | reverse complement strand
TTTGATCCTTTATTCGGTCGGCCGATTTTTTATCGAATCGCTGCGCACGGACTCGTTGATGATTGCCGGGATGCGCACCGCACAGATTGCGAGCCTGCTGATGATCGCACTCGGCGTGGTGATGATTTTGCTGTTGAGAAAAAAAGGGATCGGCGAGGCCTACCCGAAAAAGGCTGATGCATAAGGAACGGTAAGGTTTGTAATGGAATTTGTTCACAAATCGGTGCTTTTGAATGAATGTATCGAAAGCTTGAATGTAAAAGAGGACGGAATCTATGTCGACGGGACGCTCGGCGGAGCCGGCCATTCACTTGAAATCGTAAAGCGGCTGACAACAGGCAGGCTTGTTGCGTTCGATCAGGATATAGAGGCGATCGAGCATGCGAAGCTCGTTCTTGCCGAGCATATCGACAAGGTGATTTTGATTCACTCGAATTTTGAGGATTTGGCGGAAAAGCTCGCGGAGCACGGCATCGATCGGATCGACGGACTGTTGCTCGACCTGGGCGTTTCATCCTATCAGCTGGACAACCCGAGTCGCGGTTTTTCGTATATGCACGATGCGCCGCTCGATATGCGGATGAACGCGGAGCAGCGCTTCAGTGCATACGATGTTGTCAACGGATACGACACGAAAAGGCTTTCGGAGGTAATCCGAGACTTCGGAGAGGAGAATTGGCACAAGCGGATCGCCGAATTTATCGTTGCCGCTCGAAAGGACGCTCCGATCGCAAGCACCGGGCAGCTGGTGGAGATTATCAAGGCGGCGGTGCCGAAAAAAGCGCGGGATGAAAATATCCATCCGGCAAAGCGAACCTTTCAGGCGATCCGGATCGAAGTCAATCGGGAGCTGGACATCATTGACAAAACGATCCGGTCCGCCTTCGACCGAATGAATGTCGGCGCCGTTGCGGCAATCATCACCTTCCATTCGCTGGAGGATCGGATCGTCAAGAGCTGCTTCAGAGAATTGGCCGATGCCTGCACCTGTCCGCCGGAATTTCCGGTCTGCGTTTGCGGCGGCAAGCCGCTTGCAAAATTGCTGAATAAAAAGCCGATTGTCGCCTCAAAGGAGGAGCTTTCGGATAATCCGCGTTCGAGGAGCGCAAAACTCAGATGTGCTGTGAGGATATAAGATGAGTGAAAAGATCAGTTCATATTCCGACTATAAAAGAAGCTTGGACAAAAAACGCCCCGAGCCGTCAAAGAGCAGCGGGCAAAAGAGCGCAAAGGCGTTGAAAAGAAAAAATGGCACCGGCAAAGCTCGGACGAAGCGAAAGGAACAGCAGCCTGCCGCTCGAGATTCTTATAAGGAAAAAAGACCTCAGATCAGCAAGGAAGAAAAAATTAAACGAAAAAAGGAAAGGACGGCAGCGTTGGTCTCCGGCTTTCTTTTGCTGTGCAAAAAAGTCGGGCTCGTGCTGTTCGTGTTGATTGCGCTGGGCGAGCTGATGCTGTTGATCAATTTCGAAGCGAGAATCCATTCGATCCAGTTTGAGATCAATGACATCACGGCGAATTTGGATGAGAAAAAAGAGCTTTTGAAGGAATTGAATTCCCAAAAGGAGGCGGCGTACAAGAGCGAAACGATCGAGAATATCGCCCGCTACAACCTGGGGATGATCTATCCGACAAAGGAGCAAACGGTATATATAAATTTGGATTAGGGGAAAAAGATGGCAGGAAAAAAATTTCAGAGCTTTTTGATCGGACGGATTCACATTGCCGGCGCGATTTATGTGCTGTTGATCTCGGTCCTGATTCTGAGGCTGGGATACATACAGATACTTTATCCCGAGCAGCTGACGGACAAAGCGACCGTTCAGCAGCAAAAGGACGAGAGGATCATCCCCAAGCGCGGGACGATCACGGATCGCAACGGGAAGATTCTTGCGGTCAGCGTCAAGACCTATGATCTGCTGCTGGAGAAAAAATTCGTCACGGATGAGCGGAAGAATGCGGAAATACTCAATCTGATCCTCGGGATCGACGAAGAAGTCTTTCTCGAAAAATTTGCGGACAGCTCCGAACGCTTTGTCATTATGAAGGGCGTTTCTCAGGAGAAGGCGGATGAGCTCAAAGCCAGCGAAGCGACCGGGATCAAATATGATGAAAGTGCACAGAGGATCTACCCGTTCGGACAGTTTGCCGCCCATGTGATCGGGCATGTATCGAGCGACAACTTCGGGCTGGCTGGCGTGGAGGCCTATTTGGACAAGGAACTGCGCGGCGTTTACGGAAGACGGATCGTCATCAAAGACAAGATCAACCGCGAACTGCCTGATTCCGAGATCCGTTACAATGAGCCGGTGGACGGCTATCAGGTGACGCTTACGATCGACGAGGTCATTCAGCGCTATGTCGAAAAGGTGATCAATCAGGCGCTGGTCGACTACAATGCGGTCGGCGTTACGGCAATCGTGATGAATCCCAAAACGGGCGAGATTTTGGCGATGGCGTCCAAGCCGGACTATGATCCGTCCGATCCGCGCGTACCGCTTTTTCCGGAGCAGATCAAGCAATATGAAAATGCAACGACCGACGAGGAGCGCTCCGCGATCATCAGCAAGCTGTGGCGCAATCCGGCGGTGAACGATGTGTACGAGCCGGGCTCGACCTTCAAGCTCATCACGACGGCGACCGCGCTGGAAGAAAACCTGGTAAGAGCGGACGAGCAATTCTATGACAGCGGATACATTCAGGTCAATGACCGAACCATCAAAAACTGGACGAGCACGCCTTACGGCAAGGTGGATTTCAGAAAGGCGACGGTCGAGTCGATCAATACCGTATTCGTTCAGGTCGGACAGCGGATCGGCGGCACCAAATTCTTACAATACATCGACTCCTTCGGCTTCGGCAAGAAGACGGGTATCGAAATCCCGGGAGAAGCCACGGGGATCATTTACAGCGAAAAAAATCTCAGACCGGTCGAGCTTGCGACGATGTCCTTCGGACAGGGAATCTCGGTGACGCCGATACAGATCATAACGGCGGTGTCTGCGATCGCCAACGACGGAAAGCTTGTGAAGCCGACGCTGATCAAGGAGATTAGCACCGCGGACGGCGACATCGTCAAGCGGCATCAGATCGAGGTGGTCAAAAATCCGATCTCCGCGGATACCTCCGCAAAGACGATGGATATTATGGAATCGATCGGTCAGGCCGCAGTCCGTGCGCAGATCGAGGGATATCGCATAGCGGGAAAATCCGGTACGGCGCAAAAGGTCATCGACGGAAAATATCAGGCGTATATCGGCTCCTTTGTCGGTATCGTGCCGGTGGAGGATCCGCAGCTCGTCGTGCTGGCGATCATCGACCAGCCGAGAGCCGGATCGACCTACGGAGGAACCAACTCGGCACCGATCGTCAAAAGCATCATGGAATATTCGCTGCGCTATATGGGCATCAGCCCGAGCGGCGTGGAGGATACGAGCGAAAGCAACAAGGTAACGATCCCCGAGATACGAAATCTCACGGTGGAAGAAGCGGCAAAGCTTTTGGATGAAAAAAATTTGAAATACCGATCGGCCGTTGCGACCGCTCCGGTGGAGGAAGGCAGCATCGTAATGGACTGCTTCCCGTTGCCGGGTGAAAAGATCGCGCAGGGAACGGAGATTATCCTTTATCTGAGAAGTCAGGGCGGCGAGGTCGAATTGCCGGATCTGACGGGCAAAACGATCGATGAGGTAAATTCCATTCTGACGGGCTTCGGATTGAAGCCGGCGTTTAACGGCGTGGGAATCGTCAAAGGACAGAGTCCGCAGGCGGGAACGAAGGTCAAGGTCGGCTCGATCGTGAGCGTGGATCTGGCTGAATAACGGGGGAATAATGGAAAATATAACTTTAAGAGATTTGGTTGAATACACGAAAGGAAGCGCGTCGGAGGATCTCGACCTCGATACGGGGGTGTCGGCGATATCCAACAACGGACGCACGGTCGGGGAGCAGTGGGTCTATCTGGCGCTCAAAGGCGAACGACTGGACGGGCACCGATTCGTGGCACAGGCGGAGGGAAACGGCGCGATCGCGAGCATCGTCGAGACCTCGACCGGCAGCCGCGAGATCGTGGTGGAAAACAGCTACAAAGCGATCAAGGACATCGCGATGCGATACCGGGAAAAATTTGAGATCCCCTATGTTGCAGTAACCGGAAGCTCCGGAAAAACGACGACGAAGGATATGATCTTCCATGCACTCGACGCGAACAAAAAAACCCTGCGAAATATCGGCAACCTCAACAGCGAGATCGGCTTGCCGCTGACGGTGCTGAATATGGACTCGAGCATCGAGCTCTGCGTGCTGGAAATGGGGATGTACACCTTCGGAGAGATCGACTATCTGGCGGAGATCGCAAGACCGCATATCGCGGTGATCACCAATGTGGGAACCGCGCATATCCGAAACCTCGGGACGCGCGAAAACATCCTCAAGGCGAAGCTGGAGATCGTCAACTATATGACCGCGTCGGATATTTTGCTGATCAACGGCGACAACGATATGCTGCAAACGGTCGAGAGCGAAAAGCTCGCTCCGCGTGTTCTGCGATTCGGCTTGTCGAAGAAAAATGATATTTATCCGGAGGAATACCGATTTGTCGACGGAAAAACGGAGCTGCGCGCATTTGTTTTGGGCGAGAGCGTACAGCTGATCCTTCCGACGGTCGGAGAGCATAACATTTGCAATGCGCTCAGTGCGCTCGCCGTGGCAAAGCTGCTGGATCTGGATTTGACCGTTGCGGCAAGAGGACTTGAGAGCTATCGGGCTTCGAGCTTTCGGATGGAGCGGTTCACGGTCAATGCCAAGACGATCATCAACGACTGCTACAATGCCAATCCCGACTCGATGCGCGCGGCGCTGTCGACTTTGCAGCATTTCGGGGACGGAAGAAGGGTCGCGATCCTGGCGGATATGCTGGAGCTCGGCGAAAACACGGTGCAGTACCATTTGGAGATCGGAGAATTTGCGGCGCAAAATGTGCAGCTGCTCATCGCCGTCGGAAAGGATGCCGTGCATATCGCCGAGGGCGCGCGCAATGCGGGGATGGCTCCGGAAAATATCCGGTGCTTTGAAAACAATCCGTCGGTGATCGCAGCACTCGATTCGCTGCTCGAGGACGGCGACATCGTGATGCTCAAGGGCTCGCGAGGAATGAAATTGGAGGAGGTTGCGGAGCAGATCCGCTGAGAGTATGTATAATTTATTACAGATCGTAGCAGTATCTCTGGCAATATCGCTTCTGCTCGGGACCGTGATGATCCCGATGCTGAGACGATTGAAATTCGGGCAGACCGTGCGGGATGACGGGCCGGAAACGCATTTGCGGAAAAACGGAACGCCGACGATGGGCGGACTGATATTCATCATCGCAGCCACGGTCGCATCAGTCATCGTGCTGATGCTCGATGCCGCTCAGCCGGAGCTGTGGATCGGGATCCTGTCGATGCTGCTGTTCGGGCTGGTCGGCTTTGTGGATGACTACATCAAGGTGGTCAAAAAGCAATCGCTAGGGCTCAAGGCGAAGCAAAAAATCGCGCTCCAATTCGTTTTTGCGCTGATCATTGCAATGCTGCATCTGAAATTTTCCGATATGGGGACGAGCATTTATGTTCCTTTTGTCAAGACGACGCTTGACCTGGGCATTTTATATATCCCGTTCGTGATGTTCGTCATCATCGCAATCGTCAACTCCGTCAATCTGACGGACGGGCTCGATGCGCTGGCGACCTCGGTTACGATTATCGTGTCCCTCGGGCTTTTATTTATCGCATATCACCGGATGCATACGGGATTGCAATATTTTTTGTCGGCGGTGATCGGCGGCTGCATCGGCTTTTTGCGCGTGAATCGCTATCCGGCGAAGGTCTTTATGGGTGACACCGGCTCGATGGCGCTCGGCGGAGTGGTCGCAGCCGCGGCAATGCTGATGAACATCGAATTGATCGTGCCGATCCTGTGCTTTGTATATTTTATGGAGAGCCTTTCCGTGATCATACAGGTGGCATATTTCAAAAGGACCGGCAAGCGGATATTCAGGATGGCGCCGATCCATCATCATTTTGAAAAGCTCGGCTGGCATGAAACGAAGGTCGTGAGCGTATTCGTTGCGATCACGATCATTATGTGCATCATCGGCGTGACGGCGGTTTAACGGGGGGGAGAAGAATGGAGCTGAAGAATAAGACGGTTTTGGTGATCGGATTGGCAAAGAGCGGAGCGGAATTGGTAAAATATCTGAGCGCTCATGCCAAAAAGGTGATCGCCTACGACAAAGGAACAACGAAAGAGCAGATTGAAGCACAGCTCGGCGAGTTCGCGCATGAGGAGCGCCTCGAGCTTGTGCTCGGCGTCAATCCGACCGGTGAGGAATCGGTCGATCTGGCGGTAATCTCTCCGGGCATACCGCTCGATTTGGATTTTGTGCAAAGGCTTCGCGAGCGAGGAATCCCTCTGATCGGCGAGGTCGAGCTGGCATATCGGATGACAAAGGGGCGATTTGTCGGGATCACCGGAACCAACGGAAAAACGACGACCACCTCGCTGACGGCGGAAATCTTCAAGCTGGCGGGCTTTGACACGAGAACGGTCGGCAACATCGGAAACCCGATCATTTCGGAGATCGAAAGCGCGACCGAGGACACCGTGTTCGTGGCGGAGCTGAGCAGCTTTCAGCTGGAGACGATTGACCGATTTCGCTGCGAAGCGGCGACGATCATCAATATCACGCCGGATCATCTCAATCGCCACAAGACGATGGCGAATTATGTGGCGGCAAAGCTCAGGATATTTGAAAATCAGACAAGGGACGACTTTATGATCGTCAACGCGGACGATGAGATCTCCATGCGGCATTCGGCAGACCGATCGGGAAACAAAATCTTCGTTTCATCGAGCGCAGGAGAGAATCTCTATCCGATCGTTTCGATCAGGGATTCCGAGATCATCTATTTTGACGGAAGGATCGAGCAGCGCATCGTGGAGCTCGGCAATATTTTTTTGCGCGGAAAGCATAACTATGAAAATGTGATGATCGCTTCGGCATTGGCGATCGCCTTTGGGATCGCGCCGGAGATCATCGCTCGCGCGATCAAGGCGTTCAGAGGCGTGGCGCACCGACTGGAATATGTCGGACAAAAGGACGGCGTTCAATTCTTCAATGATTCCAAAGGCACCAATCCCGATGCGTCGATCCGCGCGATCGAGGCGATCGGAAAGAATATCATCCTGATTGCCGGCGGTATGGATAAGAAGTCGGATTTTGACGAATTTGCGCAAATGTTCCCAAATAGCGTAAAAAGTGCTATACTTTTGGGTGAAACAAAGGAGATCATCGAAGCGTCGCTGCGAAAAGCGGGCTTTGAAAATTATCGTAAGGTGATGGATATGGAGGAAGCGGTCCGGCAAGCCTTTTCGGACGCAAAGCCCGGGGACACGGTGCTGCTTTCGCCCGCATGCGCCTCGTGGGATATGTACTCCTGCTTCGAGGAGCGAGGAGAGCATTTCAAAAGATTGGTTTACGAATTGGGTGTAGAGGATGCGAAATAGATACCTTATCAAAGGGAAATGGGATAACTGGCTGGTGCTGCCGATCCTGGTCATGCTGTTTATCGGGATCGTGATGGTGTACAGCGCGAGCTATTTTGAAATGGATTTCAAGCATGACGATCCGAGCAAGCTGATCATCAAGGAGCTGATATTTGCTCTTGTAGGATTGTTTTCGATGTGGTTCATCAGCAAGATCGATCACAAGCGGATCAGAAGCTGGGCGGTGATCATCAATGTTCTGACCTGGGCGGCGTATGCTCTGCTGCTGACCCCGCTCGGGCAGGAGTTCCACGGCGGCTTGCGCTGGGTGATGATCGGCGGCTTCACTCTGATGCCGTCGGAGCTTGCAAAATACGCGGGCATCGTCGCCGTGGCATATGTGATGACGGCCGGTAAAAGGGAGCGGAATTCCAGGAGCTACCTGTTTCTTGTCGTTTGCCCTTTGGCGTATGTGCTGTTTACCCTGCTGCAGCCGGATCTTTCAACGGCGATCGTCATAGCGGTCTCGGCGGTGGGCGTGCTTTTTTTTGCCGGGCTGAATCTGTTTTATGTTTTTATGCTCGCGGTGCTGGGCATTTCCGGAGTGCTCGGATTGATTTTGTTCGTCGGCTACCGAAGTGCGCGTCTGAGCGTGTTTCTGGATCCGTTCATCGATCCGCTCGGCAAAGGCTATCAGACGATCCAGTCGCTGTATGCGGTCGCCTCGGGCGGGCTGCAGGGCGCCGGGATCGGAAACGGAAAGCAGAAGATGCTGTATCTTCCGTTGTCATACAATGACTATATTTTTTCGATCTACGCGGAGGAATTGGGATTTATCGGCTGCATCGTTCTGATCATGCTGCTGTCGATCATCGTATTTCGCGGACTGAAGATCGCCGCCAATGCGCCGGACAAATTTTCCGCGCTGGCTGTCGGAGGGATCATCGTACAGCTGGGCATCCAGTCGATCATGAATATGTATGTATCCGTCAATCTGGTGCCGAGCACGGGGATCCCGTTCCCGATCATCAGCTACGGCGGGACCTCTCTCATCGTGACGCTTGCAGCGATCGGATTCGTGCTGGGTGTTTCCCGATATGAGAGCGCAAAAAAGACCAAGGCTTTTGAGAATATCGAGAACAAAAGCTATCACGCATTAGAAAGGCAAAAGAGAAACGGATGAGAGTGGTTGTGACCGGAGGGGGAACCGGGGGACATATCTATCCCGCGTTGTCGATCGCGGATAAGATCGTAGAAAAATTTCCCGAGTCAAAGGTATTGTATATCGGAACGCCGAACAGTCTGGAGGAGCGTATCGTAACCAAATACGGCTATGAGTTCAGAGCGGTCGAGGTGAAGGGCTTTCGCAGAAAATTGAGCCTTGAGAATATCAAAAGGATCTTCATCGCCGGCAAGGCGATCCGAGATGCGGAAAAAATCCTGAAGGAATTTCAGCCGGATGTCGTTATCGGAACGGGAGGCTATGTGTCCGGACCGGTGGTGTATGCGGCGAGCAGGCAAAGGATCCTTTCGATCATTCACGAGCAAAACGCATACCCGGGGATCACCAATCGGATCCTGTCCAAGCGGGTGAACAAGATCTTTCTGGGCTTTGAAACGGCAGCCAAGCACTTCAAAGGCAAAACGGAGATCCGGACGGTCGGGAATCCGGTGCGGACGAATATCCTGCATGCCCCGACGAAGGCGGAGGCGAGAAAGAAGCTCGGCATCGACCCGAGCTCAAAATTCGTGCTGGTCTCGGGCGGTTCGAGCGGCTCGCAGAGCATCAACGAAGCTTTTTCGGAGCTGATCCCTGAATTGGTCGAGCGAAACATCGGATTTATTTTTTCGACCGGCAAACTTCACTATGAGGAGATCATCAAGAAAAATGTGAAGTATGTCGAAAAGGATCGGTTTATGATCGTGGACTACATCGACGATATGTCCAATTACATCGCGGCAAGCGACGCCTGTATCATCAGCGCGGGCGCGATGACGATCGCCGAGATCAATGCGGTGGGAAAGGCGTCGATCATCATTCCGAAGGCCTATTCGACGGAAAATCATCAGGAAGTGAATGCGAAAAACATTCAGGACAACAAGGCGGGCTATTACATCAAAGAAAACAATCTGACATCCCATGCCTTGAACGGATTGCTCGGAGAAATCCTGGACAATGACGCATTGAGGGAAGAAATGGAAGCAAACAGCAAGGATCTGTACAATATCGATCCCTGCGAAAGCATCGTATCGGATATTATCAAGCTGTTGTAGCGAATTTAGGAAAGGAGATCGCAGGATTGAACGGTAAAATTTTTTCCAAGCGGAATATTTTCCTCGGGATTGTTGCCGTAGTGCTGATCCTTGCGGGATACCTTTTTTTGCCGGTATTCCATGCAAAGGATATCATCATACTGGGAAACACGGATATTTCCGCAGAGGATCTCCCTGATTATACGCAGGCCGATTTTGAGAAAAATATTTATTTGATCTCGAAGAAGCAGATCAAGGAGGATTTTCTGCAAAATCCGTATATCCGATCAATCGAGGTGCGTACGCAATTTCCGCGGACGCTGATATTGAATATCACGGAGCGCAAAGCGGTGGCAACGGTAAAATTCACGGGCGGCTTCGCGATCATCGACGACAAGGGCGCCGTGCTTGAGACGACGCAGGATATCGCACGGATCGTCAAGCCGGTGATCCAAGGCATCGAGCCGACGGAGGTCGTGATCGGAAAATCGTTGGATCCGAACGGCAGCCTCGAGCTCGGCATCCGCATCATCGCGAATATTCAGAGCGCAAAGCTTCTGAACAATATTTCGCTGGTGGATATTTCCGATCTCGAAAACATCTATATGATCACGCCGCATGGGATCACCGTGCTGATCGGAAACGGCGAGGATCTCAATGAAAAGATGCTGGTGCTCAATAAGATTCTGATCAATTTGTTTGAACGAAAAATTTATACGGGATATGTGGATATGCGATTCGATTCCTATCCGGTATATCGAGCGGAGATGTAATGAAGAAACCGAAAAATATCGTGGCAAAGCTCGTATTTTTGGGGCTGAGCTTTATAATCGGCGTCGCCTTGTCGATGCAGCTGAAGATATATGACGCGCAGAGCGGCAGCTCGATCTCCGGGACGGCGGCGCATCTTCAATTGGAGCTTACGAACATTCGGGAGCAAAAGCAGAAAACGGAGCGGGAGATCGCGGAGCTGGAAGAAAAAATAAAGCTGCTCAAGGATTCACAGACGCAATCGGACGAGCTTTATCAGAATTTGCAGAAGGAGATCGAGCAGTACGAGCTGTATGCCGGTCTGACAAAGGCATCGGGCGAGGGCGTGAGCATCGAATTCGCGACCGACACGATCGAGCAGTACGAGCTGTTGATGGCGAACTTCGATCTGATCCTGTCCGTCATCAACAAGCTGAACGCCGCCGGCGCGGAGGGGATCGCGATCAACGAGGAGCGAGTGGTCTTTTCGACCGATCTGCGATATGAGCAGGGGAATCTGCTGGTGAACGATGTGCCGGTCGGAAAGCCGATAAAGATCTACGCGATCGGCAATCCGCAAACGCTGGAAGCGACCTTGAATATGAAGTACGGGATTCTTTGGGAGATCAGAAACAATTTCGGAATATCCGTCAAGATCGAGCAATCCGACGAGATCGTTTTGCCGATGTACACGCAGGAGATTCGATTCGATTTCGCTCAGATCCGGGAGTAGGCCATGAACAAGATCAATAAAACACGAAATTTCGTTTTCGTTTTCGGTTTTCTGGTCGGAATCATCGTCATCCTTCAAGTAAGATCGCTCCGAAACCACACAATCTTCTTTAACAGTGAAACCTTGAAGGAGCTCGAATTTCAGGTCTCGCTCGAAAAAAGCGAGCTGACTCGACTGGAGGAATATCTGGAAAGAAAGCGCACGGAGCTGCAGGAATTGCAGATCGCGAAGAATACGGAAAATCTGACAGAGCTGCTTGAGAAGCAGCGCTTGACGACCAAGGCGTTTGACGGAGCGGCGGACTTTTCGGGGAGCGGCCTGAAGATCAGCGTCAGCGATTCGGAGGCGGACATTTTGCCGACGCAGAATCCGAATGATTTCATCGTGCACGATCAGGATATTTTGCGGATCGTCAACGATCTGAAGACCGCCGGCGCCGAGGTCATATCGATCAACAGCCAGCTGTATCGGAAGGATTCGGAGATCAAATGCTCCGGCCCGACTATCACGATCAACGGAAAAACCTTCGGACAGCCGTTCGTGATCCGCGCGATCGGAGATCCGGAGCTGCTTGAGGCGGCAATCAAATCAAAGGATTCCTATTCCTATATGATCTCCTCGCTGTACGGGATAAAGATCGAAGCGAGCCGCGAGGAGGAGATCGTCATTCAGGGAATCAAAAACAATCGAAATTATTTCTATTTGAAGGAGGCGAAGGAGTAATGATTTGGGCAATCATCGGGTTAAGCTTGGGCGTTTTGGTAGGCGGATTTCTGCCGTTTACTTACCCGACCAGCTATTCGCTTTATGTTTCGATCGCGATGCTCGCGGCATTCGATTCCCTGCTGGGCGCGATCCGGGCAAGTCTGGAGAACAAATACAACAATGCGCTGTTCATTTCCGGCTTCTTCAGCAATGCCTTTCTGGCGGCGCTTCTGTCCTATTTCGGCGACCGATTGGGCGTTCCGTTTTTCTACGCGCCGATCATCGTATTCGGCGGGCGGCTCTTCCAAAATATAGCAATTATTCGAAGGCATATCATCAAGTGAGAACTTTTTTGTTGGATAAATTGTTCAAAGCACTTGACAGTATATTAATATATTGGATAAACTATACTGTAAATAGGAACGGAAAATTATTTCATTTATGAATGATAATTATAGATTCTTCGGAGGCTGTTATGTTTGAACTGGATGTTAATAATACAATAAAACCGGAAGTGATCAAGGTGATCGGCGTCGGAGGCGGAGGCGGTAATGCGGTCAACCGTATGATCGGCTCGGGCTCGGGCGGAGTGGAATATATCGTAATGAATACCGACGCGCAGGCACTTCGCCAATCGGAGGCGGCGGTCAAGCTCCAGCTGGGGCCGGAGACGACCAACGGCAGAGGCGCGGGCGGAAAGCCGCCGGAAGGGAAAAAAGCGGCGGAGGAGAGCAAAGAGGATATCAAAAAATTGCTCGAAGGCTCCGAGATGGTTTTTATCACGGCAGGAATGGGCGGCGGTACCGGAACGGGAGCGGCGCCGGTTGTCGCGCAAATTTCAAAAAGTCTCGGGATCCTGACGGTCGCCGTCGTGACGAAGCCGTTTTCCTTGGAAGGCTCCAAGAAGATCAAGCAGGCGGAGCAGGGGATCGACGAGCTGAAAAAAAATGTGGATACGCTGATCGTTATTCCGAATGATCGGATTTTTGACATTACCGAAAAAGGAACGACATTATCCGAGGCGTTTGAACGAGCCAACCAGGTGCTGAAAAAAGGGGTTAACGGGATCACGGATATCGTTGAGACGCCGGGGATGGTCAATGTGGACTTTGCCGACATTCGCGCGACGATGGAAAACAAGGGAGTGGGACATCTCGGGATCGGCAGCGCGTCCGGTGAGGGTCGTGCGCTCAAAGCGGCTCAGGAAGCGATCAACAGTCCGCTGCTCGAGACGACCGTTGAAGGAGCGGAGCGGGTTCTGATTTCGATCTCCGCGACCAAGGAGAGCTTTACTCTGGAGGAATACCATGTGATTTCGGAGTATATCTACAACTCGGTCGCATTCGACGATGTGGATATTATTTGGGGCGTTGCCGAGGTGCAGGATCTGGGCGACGAGCTTCGCGTTGCCGTTGTTGCGACCGGCTTCAAGGAAGGCGAGGAATACAAAAACAAAAAGCCTGCCGTTCAGGAGCAGCCTGAAGCGGAGGAAGCGGTAGAGGCAGCTGCCGAGGAGGAGGAAGAAGCGGCGAGCAACATCGACTTCCAGATCCCGGATTGGCTGAGCAGCGACTGGAAAAAGAAAAAGAAATAAATTTGATGAAAAGAGAATAGTCCTATTCTCTTTTTTTGCAATTTCATTTTTGACGGATCGATTTCGGATGGAAAAGAGGAAGATTATGAAGTGTCAATACTGCGGTTCAACGGATTCGAAGGTGATCGACTCCCGACAGGCGGACGAAGGGAACAGCATCCGTCGCCGGCGAGAGTGCGAGAGCTGTCACAGACGATTCACCACCTATGAGCGGATCGAGCAGATCAGCATCATGGTGATCAAGAAGGACAAGTCCAGAGAATATTTCGATCGCGAAAAAATATTAAAGGGGATCCTCAAGTCCTGCGAAAAAAGACATATCACCCTGGAGCAGATGGAGGGCATCGTGGACTCGATCGAGCGCGATCTTTTGAACTCCATGACCAGAGAGGTGAGCAGCATCCGTATCGGGGAGATGGTGATGGATCGTCTGAAGGATCTCGATGAGGTGAGCTATGTTCGATTTGCTTCGGTGTATCGCGAGTTCAAGGATATCGACAGCTTTATGGACGAGTTGAAATTTATGATGTCCGAGCGAAAGTAGACCGGCTTTCAAAGAGGTGAGCAATGAAGATGTTTGCATATACGGATTCCAATATTGAATCGATAAAATACAAAAATTCCGAGGAGCTTTTTTATCGGTATCTGAACGAGGAGCTTTCGGGGATCGGCTTGACAAAGCCGGCGCCCTTTGCGGGCTACAGCTTCGATCTGCTTTATTTTGAAAACGATCGGGCGGCGCTGTTCAAATTTATGGATACCAATGAGGATACCTTTTCGATCCTTGCCGATGAGATCGTGGAGGTCATCGAAGAAGAGTATCGGGAGGTGCGGGAGCTGGTGCAAAAAAAATTGGACGGCATCTCGCTGAACTACTACTTTGTCATGCCCTTTGTCGAGCTCTCGGAGCATGGGCAAAAAAGCGATGTGATCATCGACAAGCCGCATTTTGAGCGTCTGATAAATCATGAGGAGGATGTCAGGGCGCTGCTTTCGGATGTTCAGCCGCTCGGCAAGAATATCCTGTTCCGTTTGGCAAAGGAGAATTTTGTTTTTCAGAAGCAGCATCAAACCGGCGAGATCTTTATCGAGCTGGAGCTGTCCAAAAGCAAGCTGACCGCGACGCTGATGGAGCAGGAGCAGCAGGAGGCGGTCAATGATCTGCACTACGGGAGCACGGCGCTGATCGGATCGAGCGGAACGGGAAAAACCGCCGTGCTGTTGGCGAAGATGTTGAAGCTGGCGCATCTGTATCCGAAGGACAAATTTTTGTACATCACCTTCGACAAGCAGCTTGCAGAGGAGCTCCGTCAAATCATCAAATACTATCATCCGGATATTTCCAATATCATGGTGATCAATTTTCACCGCTTTATTCTGATGCTCGGCAAAAAATACAATCTCAAGCTGAACAAAAAGAGCAAGCAGAGCTTCAATAAGGAATTCGAGAAGGTCTTTGACAAAGTGATCCATGTTTTCGGCGGAAAGCAATATTTCAAGGGGATCTTTATCGACGAGGCGGAAAATTTTTTGCCGAAGGAGATATTGTTTCTGAAGGATATTTTGTACAGCAAGCGAAGCTTTCTTTGTGCGTCCTTCGATCCGGCGAAGCAGATGACGCCGATCAACGAAAAAACCGCCACGCCCATCCTCGTTTTTGATCGGGAAATCCATCTGAATACGAATTTCAGAGCTTCTCAGGCGGTCGGACGCTTCAATCTGGATTTTCAAAATGACATTAATGCGTTTTCGGCGCTCGAGCTCGATCGTGCGGAGGATTATTTTTTACCGTTCAAGACCGTTTCGGGGATCGTCGGTGAGGCGAAGGTCGTCGAATATTCGGATGCGAAGCAGATGCTCGACAAGCTGGCGGAGCTGGTGCTTGATTACCGGGCCGAGGGCTATGAGTATCCGGAGATAGGGATCATCTATCCGTATAACGAAAAGCAGGGCTTCGGCAATGAAATGATTTATTCACGGCAGATGATCAAGGATGCGCTGGACAAGCATCGGATCCCGTCCGAATTTGCGAAGGACGAATCGAGTATGCTGACGGCATTTTCGGGCGTCGGATTGAGCAATATTTTCAATGCGACCAATCTGCAGTGGCGCCTGGTGATCGTTTGCCAGCTGGATACGCTGTACGCGCCGGGTGCGGGCAACCTGCGCGGCAGGGATATACAAAAAATGCTCAATATCATCTACACCGCGACCAACCGCGCGACGGAGGCGCTGACGGTGATGATCCGAGAGGACGAGCAAAGGCCGGGGATTCTGGATCTGCTGGCGCAAAGAATAAATTTTTAAAGAGGTAGGGTATGTACGCGGTCAATACCGTTTTTGAAGAAAATTTTGCGAGGGAATGGCAGTGCTTTCCGCTGCGATATGAGGGGGAGGCGCTGCTTATTGCCGCGACGGACAAATCGGAGGCGCAGGACGAAATAAAGAGCAAGCTGGCGGCGCTCGGAATCGGGCAATATCGCCTGCTTATATATGAAGCGCATGAGATCCGCCGCCTGATCAATCAGTATTATTCGATCGAGCTGAAGGATCCCGAAATTTTTAATACGATCCGCGATCTGATTCGGCGCGAAAGCTTTGAAGCGCTCTTTCAGTACATCGTCACCCATGCACGCGCCTTCTGTGCCAGCGACATACATATTGCCAATGTGGCGGAGCATTGCATCATCCGTTTTCGGATCAAAGGAAAATTGAAAACCTTCTGCGTGATCGAGCGCAGACTCGGCGAGGTGCTCGGAAGGGTCATCAAGGTGCGTGCCAATCTGGATGTATCCAAGGCGCTGCGCCCTGCCGATGCGAGCATCCGATTGCTTTTTGATGACGAAGCGCTGGATATTCGGCTCTCGATCATTCCGACCAACGAGGGAGAAAAATTTTCGCTGCGCCTGCTGCACGATCGGAATGTTCCGCAAAGGCTGGAGGAGCTGGGCCTGTTGCCGGAGGAGCTCCAAAAGATCCGGCAGGCGATTTTGCGGGAGTCCGGCGCCGTGATCGTGACCGGTCCGACCGGCAGCGGAAAGTCCACGACGGTGCGATGCTTTCTGGCGGAGATCAACGACGGGCAGTCGCATATTATTTCGATCGAGGATCCGATCGAATACAAAATGGAGGGGATCACTCAGATACAGGTTGAGCCGCGGGCGGCGGATTCGTTTAACGACAGCGTTCGGGCGATCCTGCGCCAGGATCCGGATATTCTGTTTATCGGAGAGATCCGCGATGAGGTCAGCGCGGAGGTCGCGATGAAGGCGAGCCTGACGGGGCATTTGGTTTTCACCACCTTACATACGAAATCGCCGCGGTTGACGATCGAGCGTTTGGAGAATTTGGGGATCGATCGCCGAATGATCTTCAATTCGGTGTCGATGATCATCAATCAGCGACTGGTCAACGAGCTTTGCACAAAGTGCAGGCATCGTGTCCGCTATCAGGGCGAGCCGATCGAGGAGCTGGCGCTGCACCGGGGCGATCCGATCACGGAGGCGGCGGGCTGTCCGCATTGCGGATACAGCGGAGTCGAGCGACGGATCCCGATCATGTCCATCCTCGAATTCGATCATCGGACGACCGTTTTCGATCTTTCGGACGAAATCGGGGATGACGGGATAAGACAAAGGATCATTTCAAAATTCAAGGAAGGGAAGCTTTCTTTATCCGAGGTACGGCGATTTTTGTAGTCTGCACTCGGGGAAGAAAGCGACGCGGAGATGGAACAGACCTTTTGGAGTAAATTGAAGCGGATGAGCGAGAGGGATCGGCGGATCACACCGGCGATCCGAAGGAATTTTTATTTTATGCTGAATTTCTATCTCAGAAGCAGGATGCCGATCGAAGAAGCGCTGGAGCTGATCTATCAGGACACGAAGCTCGAATGCTGCCTGCGTCTGAGCGAGAGCCTGCGCAACGGGAAGGAGCTGGCAAAGGGATTGAGAGAGATCGGACTGACGGACGGCTTTATCTATTCCTGTCTGTCGATCGGCGAAAATACGGGCGATTATCCGAGCGCCTTCGACAAGATCATCACCTATTCGGATCGAAGGATCGAGGATCGAAAATATTTGACAAGGGTGCTTTCCTATCCGGCGCTGTTGTTATTTTTTACGGTTCTTTTGCTGGGCTTTATCCTTTTTTCGGTCACGCCGCAGCTGTATAAGATCATCGAAAGCACGGGCGGACGATTTCCGGCGGTGCTGGAGATCCTGTACGCGCTGAACGGGATCCTCACGCAGCACGGCAGACTGTGGGCGATCCTTGCGGCGGGGCTGCTGTTCGCCGTGCTGTCGGGACTTTTTGATCGAGGGGCAAAAAAAACATATCCGGCGCATCCTTTTGAAAAATTATTTCGTGCGGACTCTTTATCGCGTCTATATGGCACGGGATATTTTTTGGCAGATCAAGGTGCTGACCGATGCGGATATGAATATCGTCTCGGCGCTGAGGATCGTTGCGGAAAATTCGGATTCGCAGGAATATCGTGAGATCCTGAGCGAAACGGCGTCGGGGATCGAGGAAGGGAATACCTTTTCGCAAATGCTGGATCGGTATGCGACGGTTTTTCCGCCGGCGGTGATCCGCTATGTTCGGCTCGGTGAAAGCACGGATCAATTCCCCAAAAGTCTGGACAGCATCGTCGGCTATCTGAATATCAAGGCGGACGATCTGACCGAAAATGCAAAGAAAATCATTCAGCCGCTGACGATCGTGCTTGCGGCGGGTATGGTATCGCTGATCCTGGCGATGGTGCTGCCGATCATCGAATCGGCGAGCAGTATGGGAGGACTTCTGTGAGACTCTATCTTTTGAACAAAACCGACGGATCGATCACGCCGCTGGACGGCGACAAAAAGCCCGATCCGAGGACAGGCGATATTCTGATCGTCCGCTTGGAGCCATCCGCGGCGCATACGAAGGAGGATCGCATTTGCTTTGAAAAGGATTTTTCAAGCGAGCGGCTGGAGCTGACGAAAAAGGAGCTTGACGCGCTGGTTCGAACATGCGGCGGTCGGCAGATCCGAAGCGGGAGGATCGGGATCTACACGCCGAGGCTCTTTCTGGAGGAGCTGCAAGCGGATCGCGGCGGCTTATGGCTGCTCAAGTTGGAGGAGCTTTGTTATATCGCGTCGGACAAAGAGATCCGGGAGATCGGCGCGGTGGAGCTGATGAAGAGCCCGTTTTCAAAATATATCCAGCATTCGACAGCGCTGGTAAAGGGAGATTGAACGAATGAAAAAGGAATTTTCGTGGAATCGTGAGCTGAGCGCCTACTTGGGCAAAAATTCAAAATCGGAGCTTGCGATATTGCTTTTTATCGTGATCTTTCTCTGTGCCAATTTTCTGCTGTACCTCAAGGAGCAGTCGCTCGAGGAGAGTCGTCAGCGGTTGCTGGCCTTGTCGGAGCACAGTGCGCTGCAGGACGAGTATCGGACGATCTCGGACCGAGCGTTGTGGATCCCGACCGAGGATCTGGGAGCGCATTTGGAGGCGGCGACCGGCACGCGATTCGAGTCGATCCGGATCTCGGGCAATGTGATGACGATTGCTTTCTCCGGATACGAGCTCGCGGAGCTTGAGGAGGAGCTTCGGCAGCTTCAGGCACGATACGACGATATGGTCATTGAGCGCATCGAACAGCAGGGCGAGGAAATTCTCGTTCGCGTGGAGGTGCGGCTATGAAACGGATTCTTCAGGCAAGCATCATATTTATCGCGGCGATAATGCTTTTCGTTACCGTGCCGATGCTCAAAAATATTTATGAGCTCAGTGAAAGCAGTCGGGCGATCCGCTCGGAGGAGCTGCCCGGGGAGCTTTCCGTTTCACAAAAAAACAGCTATGAGATCCATGACGAGGTCGAGCGTCTGATCGGGGAAAGCGGTCTGCAAAAAGCAAGCCTTCATTTTCATACGCAAAAGTTCGACTATCTGAATCGGTATGAATACGAGCTCGAGCTGCTGGGAGAAAACGAGCAGATTATCCGTTTTTTGGAAAAGCTGTCCGAGCTGGAGGCGTCCGCGATCCACGAGATCATGATCTCAGAGGCTCCGGACGGTTCGCAGGCTTCGGCACGGGGGCTGTATGTAAAGATCGTTTTTATCGGCGCGTGATTTCGTGTTTTTCGTTTGTGAGCTGTAAGGGACATCGCTTTTATAGGTTGGGGAGGACGAGATGGCCAAGAGACGCAGAGGATTTCTGCTTGCGGATGTGATCGTTTCGATCGCGCTGCTGCTTTCGTGCGCGGTGCTGGTTTTCGGCAGCGTCTATGCGCGCGTGCATTCTCTCCGAAGGGTCGCCGCGCTGCACGAGATGGATTCGCGCGTTGCGGACGAGCTGCTCCTGCTGTCCGAAAACGACCGCTTCGAGGACAGAAAGCAGGACGGCATCACAACGCAATATATCATCACCGGGCAGCTGACGATCAACGGCCGGGTGATCACGGTCGCAAGGCTTGCGGTGGAAGATGAAGAAAGCGGAGCAAGGAGAGAATACGATGTATTGCTGTCGGAGAAATAGGGGCTACGGAACGGTCCATGTGCTGATCCTGATGACGGCGATCCTGACGATCGTCGCCTCCGTTTCCGTCCTGACCTCGATCGCGATAAAGGGAGCAGCGTCCGACGAGCTCAAGACAAGGCTCGAGGTGCTGGGCTACGATCTGTTCGAGATCACCGACGAAATCGTTGAAGAACAGATGGCGGAGGCCTATCGACGTGCATTTGCGGAGCAGCAAAAGCGCTTTGCGGCGGGCGCGCAGGAGACGGACGACGCAAAAAAAAGAGAACGGTTTCTCCGGGATTTTGTGCGCTTCGGACGGGAAACGACGGCGAAACGGATCGAAACGATCTTTTCGGAAAATGCCGCGAGCATCCGTTCGATCCTCGGACTTCATCTGTCGCGGGCGAGCGTGGAATATGCCTACTATGACGCGTCAAGGAAGATCTTCGTCACCTCGGACGATCCGCCGAGCGTTTCGAGCACGCAGGACATTTCCCTTCGGGTGGAGCTGACGGTGCAAGATGAGGATGATCGCCGCTATTCCTTTGCAAAATATTATTACTTCAACTTTGACCGTAAAATAGAGGCTCAGGAAGAGGGCTTTTCGGCGGAGGATATGATCTTGGGAGAAATTTTTTATGGCATCCGTTAAGCGCAGAGGCTTTACATTACTCGAGGTTCTGATCGCCATCACGATCGTGCTCACCGTCGTCCTGGCAACATGGGCGAATCGGAGCGACGATCCGCTGATCCTGCAGAACACGGCGGAGGAGATCGCATCAGCCATTCGCTACGCGCGCCGATGCTATGACGCCGGCGACAATTCGGCATATTTTCAGATCGCGCGATCGGAGGGGCGATACTATTTCAGAGTGTATGAATCCGGCCCGCGGATGACGATCAATATTCCGATCGATCCGTCGATCAAAATTGCCACAGGCGCTTTTGCGGAGGACCGATCCGATGAGGTCGTCAACGAATATGCCTCGCTCGGCGATTATCCGCTGACGATCAAATTCGCCAACGGCACGGGGAGCGGCACGGCGATCCTGCTGTCCTCCAAAACCGTTCGAGCGCAATATAAGATCACGGTCGTGCCGATCTCTTCGCGCGTGCATGTTTATACGCTCACGGATTGAGGGCGAAAAGGATCTTCGGTTAGGCAGGGTGTATGCAGGAAGCTCACGAGCCGCTCTCAATATCGCAAAAAGGGGTGCACCGGAGCGAAAAAAATGATATAATGTGCAGGAGTAGGGGGAATAATGATGAGCATATATTATTCAAACAAAATCGTACTGGAAAATGAGATCATGGACGGGTACATTCAGGTCGAGAACGCCCGGATCGTTCATATCGAACGGGGAACGAAGCCGAGCGGTGAATTTGTCGACCTGAGCGATCAATGGCTCCTGCCCGGATTTGTCAATATCCATTCAAGAAATTATTTTGCCGAATTGCAATCAAAATATAACAAGCTCTTTGCGCCGGAAAGGATTTTTTGCCGCGTGGACAAAAATCTCGCCGAGGCGGGCGTTACCACGAATTTTCACACCGTTCATCTGGAGGAGCTGCTCAAGGAGAGCAGCGTTGAGCAGACGATCCGGCTGTTGAAAGATATTCGCGAGGGCATTTTCCGAAAGAGTCTGGTCAACCACAAGATCCATCTGATCTTCCGGTTGGGCGAAAAGCTTGCCAACAAAAATCTCCGCGAGCTGATCAACTCGGAGACGATCGATTTTATCACCTGCGTCGGACTGTACGATCGGGATGTCTTCAACTATCGCAATCAATATTTCGTGCAGAGCCTGCAATATCGCTTCGATCTGGACGACGACGAGGCGACGGAGGCGCTGAGGCTGCTCATCGAATTGAGAGAGCAGTCGGCGCTGGACGAGCTGTCCTACCGGATCAAATCGACCAAAGGGAAAAAGCTGCCCTTCGCATCGAGTCGATTCAGTCTGATTCGCAAGCTGAAGGACGAATACAAGATCGACATAGGGATCGTGTCCGGCGATCATACGCCGCAGACGATCGAAAAAATTCGGGACAGCCATGTGCATTATGCCTACGACATCGAAAACTATATCCGATCCTCCAATCCGAAGGAGCTGTCGGAGCTGCTCGGAGACGGGGTGATCAAGATCATCACGGCGTCGAGCCGTCCGGGCGATATACTGGAATACATTTTTGCGATCGAAAAAGAAGTCGGATTGACGGAGGCGGTCAAGCTGTTCTCGACCTATCCGGCGGAAGCGTCCTGCCTTTCGGATCGCGGAGCGATCGCCGTCGGCAAGCGCGCGGACTTTGTTGCGGTCTCGCTGCTCGGCGAGCATCCGATCCTGACAAAAACCGTCTCGGGCGGAAGGATCGTCGTAGAATACAATTATTGAAGCAAAGCCTCAAGCTTTTCGCCATGCGGAGAGCTCGGGGCTTTTTGTGTTTGAAAATTTGATTTATCATTCGCGGGATTACTTGTTGCACAAGCCTTTCAAATATAGTAGAATTAATAGATAAAGTAAAACATACGGAGAAATGCTTTGGATCGATTTGAGAAGATATTAGACAAAAATCAAATACTCGTCGGCGAGCTGCTGAAGGATCATACCACCTTTCATATCGGCGGGCCGGCGGAGCTGATGCTGCTACCGAAAAATGAACGGGAGCTCATCGACAGTATTCGGCTGTGCAAAGAAGAAAAGAAGGACTTTTTCATTCTGGGCGGCGGCTCGAATATCCTGGTGCCGGACGAGGGCTTGAAGAGGATCGTCATCAAGCTCGCCGACAATTATTCAAGCTTCAATATCGAGGATACGACGGTAAATGCCGAATCGGGCATTCGACTTTCCGCACTGTCCGATCATATTTTGAAGGCGCAGCTGACGGGCTTCGAGTTTGCAAGCGGCATTCCGGGGACGGTCGGCGGCGGCGTCTATATGAATGCGGGCGCGTATGATTCCGAGATGAAAAGCATCGTGCATTTTGTTCGCGCGATCGACCGCGAAGGCAATATTTGCGAATATGACAACGCACAGATGGATTTCGGCTATCGCAGCAGCCGCGCGATGATCGACCGAAGCATCATCTCCAGGGTGAGCTTCAAGCTGGCGCACGGCGCGTATGAGGAGATCAAGGCGCGGATCGACGAGCTGACGCAAAAACGGACCGACAAGCAGCCGTTGTCCGAATACAGCGCGGGCTCGACCTTCAAGCGACCGGCGGGGCATTTTGCGGGCAAACTGATCGAGGACGCGGGACTCAAGGGGTACAGCGTCGGCAATGTGAAGGTGTCCGAAAAGCATTCGGGCTTTGTCATCAACAAGGGGGAATGCTCGTATCGGGAGATGATCGAATTTTTGAATGAGATAAAAAGAAGAGTGTTCGAGCATTCCGGCGTGTGGCTGGAGGAAGAGGTTCGGATACTTGGGAATGAGTAGAGATGAAAATTTTTGCGGAATACCACTCGCACAGCCGATACAGCGACGGCAAAGCGTCCATCGCGGAGATGGTCGAGCAGGCAAGCAAATTGGGCTATGAGATCTTCGGCATATCGGATCACGGCTACCGCCATCATTTTTTCGGCGTCAGCTATGACGCCTATCCGAGGATGCGCGAGGAGATCGACCGATTGCAGGAGCAGTATCCGAATATGAAGCTGCTGCTCGGAGTCGAAGCGAATATTTTGGACGATAAGGGAAATATCGATGTCGACGATTACATCCTGAGCCATGTCGATTATGTCATGGCAGGCTACCATTTCGGCTCTATCGCGCCGGATGTGCGCGGACTGCGAAATCATGTGAACAATTATTGCAGGCTGTTTTCACACAGGGAGATCGACTACAACACCGACGCGCTGATCCGGGCGATGAAGAACAACGATCTGTTTATCCTGACTCATCCGGGCGACAAGGGCCGTATCCATACGGTCGATGTGGCAAAGGCGGCGGCGCAAACGGGCACCGTGCTGGAGATCAATGTGCGGCACGGGCGACTTTCGCTCGAGCAGCTGAAAGAGATCAGAAACATCAATGTCAAATATGCCATCGGTACCGACGCGCATCGGCCGGAGCATTTGGCATGGGTCGAGCCGGCGATCGAAAGAGCAGAGCAGGCGGGCGTCGATTCGAGCAGTATAATCAATGTAAAGGGGGCGGATGAGCGATGAAGCTGGTCATCGTAACGGGTATGTCGGGCTCCGGCAAAAGTGAAGTGATGAGCGTGCTGGAGGACATCGGATATTATTGCATCGACAATCTTCCGCCGGCACTGATGCCCAAAATTCTGGAATTGAGCGCACAGTCGCAGGGCGCGATGGAGAATATCGCGATCGGGCTGGATATTCGCGGATACAATTTTATAAACAGCTACAATGCTTCGCTGGAATTTATCAAGGAGCAGAATTATCCGACGGACATTCTTTTTCTGGACACCAGCGATGATGTGCTCGTCCAACGATACAAAATGACGCGCAAGCGCCATCCGCTCGAGATTGAAGGCGATGTGTATACCGGCATCCAGAAGGAGCGCCAGCTGCTCGTCGGGATCAAGGAAAAGGCGGGGATCATCATCGACACGAGCAAAACGGATGTCAAGGAGCTTCGCAGACGCATCATGGATATTTTTCAGCTTGATGAGGATCGAAACAATTTGACGGTGGCGCTGACCTCGTTCGGCTTCAAGCACGGGATCCCGCTGTCGGCGGATCTGGTGTTCGATGTGCGCTTTTTGCCCAATCCCTATTACATCGCCGAGCTCAAGGAGAAGACCGGCGATCAGGCGGAGGTTCGGGATTATGTGATGGATTCGCCCAAGAGCGTTGAATTTTTGGAGCTGCTGACCGAAATGATCGGCTTTTTGCTGCCGAACTACGAGGAGGAAGGAAAAAACTATCTTCAAATTGCGATCGGCTGCACCGGCGGCAAGCATCGCTCGGTCACCTTCGTCAATTTGTTGTACGATATTTTGTCCAAGACGGAATATCAAGTGTTGAAAAATCATCGAGATATCGAAAAGAGATAGCGTATGAGCAAAAAAGCGGTAGTGATCGGCGGAGGGACCGGACAGGGAAATCTGCTGAAGGGACTCAAAAAATATATGGATGATATTACGGCGATCGTGACGGTCGGCGACGACGGCGGCGGCTCGGGGCTCATCCGAAACGAGAATCGGATGCTCCCGCCGGGTGATCTGCGAAATTGTCTGATCGCCTTGTCGGATACGGATCCGCTGACCGAGCGGCTGATCCGGCATCGGTTTGAAAGCGGAAGCATCCGCAACCAGAGCTTCGGAAACCTTTTGATCCTGGCATACTACGAGATCTTCAAGGACTTTGAAAAATCGATCGACTATGTCGGTAAGATCCTGAACATCAAGGGGCGTGTCGTTCCGTCAACGATCGAGCAGATCCGATTGGTGGCGACCTTGAAGAATGAAAATGTGGCGATCGGAGAGTCCAATATCGCTTCGATGGCCATTGCGCAAAGGACGGAGATCGAGCGTCTGGAGCTTCTGCCGACCTCGCCCCGCGCCACGCAAGGCGCGATCGACGCGATTCGCGAGGCGGACCTGATCATCATCGGGCCGGGCAGTTTGTACACGAGTATTATCGCGAACCTGCTCGTGCCTCAAATCGCCGAGGCGCTGGTAGAGAGCGCGGCAAAGAAGCTCTTCATCTGCAATATCATGAGCGAGCACGGCGAGACCGACGGCTTCGATGTGCTGGCGCATTACCGGACGCTTTGCAGATATGTGCCGGCGCTGAAATTGGATTACATTCTTGTCAATTCAAAGGAAATCAGCAAAGAGGCAAAGGAGCAGTATGAAGCCGAGCACAAATTTCAGGTCAAACTGGATGCGGCGCAGATCGAAAGCTTCAAGGCGCTCGGCATCGAGCTTCTTGTCGATGATTTTCTGAAGATCACGGAGGTCGGGCATATCGTCCACGAAAGCGATAAGGTGTCGCAGCGGATCAAGAGTCTATAATTTGGGGAATAGGAGGAAGCATGAGAGAAGAGATCAGTGCAGGCGGCGTCGTGGTATTCGGCAATGCGATCCTTTTATTGAGAAAATATAACGGAGACTGGGTGCTTCCCAAGGGCAGAGTGGAAGAGGGAGAATCTCTGGTCGATGCCGCCCGGCGCGAGGTAAAGGAAGAAACCGGCGTCCGAACCGAGGTGCTGAAATATCTCGGCGAGATCCACTATACCTACAAAGACAAAACGGACAGCACGCAAAGAGTACACAAGATCGTCCATTGGTACATGATGCGATCGAGCGATCTGAATGCAAGACCGCAAAAGGAGGAGGGCTTCATCGAAGCGAAGTATATCCCGATCGACAAGGTCGTCGATATGGTGCGCTACGACGACGAACGGGAGATCGTCAAGGTTGTGGTGGGTTTAGTAAAGGAAAAGAAAAATGTCATTTTCAGCGACGGTAAAAAATGAATTGGTCCGGGTGATGTCGACTGAAGCGAGCCAACAGCTGTCGGAGCTGTCCGCACTCATCCGCACGACCGGAACGCTCAACATCACCGGGTTAAACAAATTATCCTTTTCGGTCTTTACGGAAAACCCGGCGATCGCGCGCAAGGTATTCGTATTGATCAAAAGTCTTTTCGACATCCATGTGGAGATCACCGTCAAGGAGATCGGGAGCGCCAGAAAAAACAAGCTCTACCATCTGACGGTGCCCTATGAGGACGGCGCGCATCGGATCCTTGAAGAAGCGGGGATCATTTTTCAGGATGAAACGGGCATTCATTTTATCGAGGATATCCCCAAAAAGCTCTTTCCGAAAAAAGCGGAGCGAAAGGCCTATCTGCGCGGCGCTTTTTTAGGCTGCGGGACTGTGGTGAATCCGGAGAAGGAATATCATATGGAATTTTCGCTCACCGATATTCTGTTCGGAGAAGCGCTGGCGAAATTCATTTCATCCGGCTTCGGAATCAAAGCCAAAGCGATCCGGCGAAAGAATATGCAGATCGTCTACATCAAGGGCTCCGAGCAGATTTTGGATATGCTTGCCATCATGGGCGCGAGCACGGCTCATTTTCAGACCAATGAGGTCGTCATCAAAAAGCAGCTGATCAATCAGGCGAATCGCGAGACGAACTGCGAAATGGCGAATATCAACAAGATCGTCGGCGCGGCGAAAAGGCAGCTTGAGAGCATCGAATATATCCGAAGCAAAAAAGGCTGGAGCTATCTTTCGAGCGATTTGCGCGAGATTGCCAAGCTGAGAACGAAGTACCCGGAGATGCCACTGCAGGAGCTCGGGGCGAAAATGAAAAAGCCGCTCGGAAAATCCGGCGTCAATCATCGCCTGAAAAAGATCGACGAGCTGGCGCGGCAACTGAAAGAATACGAAGAAGTTTTGTAATGAAAAATTTTTGTAATAAGATCAGGAGGGAAACATGAAAACGAACAATGTACTGGATTTGTTGAAAGAGCGCGGATTCGTTGCGCAGATCACACATGAGGACGAACTGCGGGAGGCCTTTGAAAACGGTCAGGTGACCTTTTACACGGGCTATGATCCGACAGCGGACTCGCTCCATGTAGGGCATTTTTTGCAGGCGATGGCGATGAGACATCTCCAAAACGCAGGCCATCGACCGATCGTATTGATCGGCGGCGGCACGACGATGATCGGCGATCCGTCCGGAAGGACCGATATGAGACAGATGCTCACGCAGGAGGATATTCAGGCGAACGGCGAAAAATTCAAAGAGCAGCTATCGCGCTTCATTGATTTTTCGGACGACAAGGCGATCATGGTAAACAATGCGGACTGGCTGCTCGGACTCGAGTACATACCGTTTTTGAGAGAGATCGGCACCGCATTTTCCGTCAATCGGATGCTCCAGGCGGAATGCTACAAGGCAAGGCTCGAAGCGGGGCTGTCCTTTTTGGAGTTCAACTATATGATCATGCAGGCATATGACTTTTTGAAGCTGTACGACAATTACGGCTGCGCGCTTCAAATGGGCGGCGATGACCAATGGTCCAACATCATTGCGGGAGCCGATTTGATCCGGAGAAAGCGAGAAGGCTCGCGCGCATTCGGAATGACCTTCAATTTGCTGACGACCTCCGACGGAAAGAAAATGGGAAAAACAATGGCGGGCGCGCTATGGCTCGATCGCGAAAAAACCTCTCCGTACGATTTTTATCAATACTGGAGAAATATTGAGGACGCCTCCGTCGAAAAATGTCTTGCGCTCCTGACCTTCCTTCCGATGGACGAGGTTCGCGCACTCGGAGCGCTACAGGGCGCCGAGATTAACAAAGCCAAGGAGGTGCTTGCTTACGAAGTGACCAAGCTTGTTCACGGCGAAGAGGATGCGATCAAAGCACAGCAGGCAGCGAGAGAGCTCTTTGATTCGGGCAAAGGCTTCAGTGCCGACGCACCGACGATCGAGCTCGATATGCAAAAGCTCCGCGACGGCGTGAGCATCATCGAAGCGCTGACTCTGACCGGGCTTGCAAAATCGAACTCCGACGCGAGAACGCTGATCAACCAGGGCGGCGTGCAGATCCATGACGAAAAGGTCACCGACATCAGTCGAATAATCAGCGACAAGGACATTGTGGACGGCATTATTTTGATCAAAAAAGGAAAAAAATCATTCTATCAAATAAAACCTGTATAACGGAAGGGAAACAAATGGCGAAAAAAATCAGAGAGGCGTTGACCTTTGACGATGTACTTTTGGTACCGCAAAAATCGGAAGTTTTGCCGAAGGATGTATGCCTCAAAACCAAATTGACCAACAAAATTCAGCTCAACATCCCGTTGATGAGCGCAAGCATGGACACGGTCACCGAGCATGAGATGGCGATCTCGATGGCAAGGCAGGGCGGCATCGGGATCATCCACAAGAATATGTCGATCGAAGAACAGGCAGCGGAAGTCGACAAGGTGAAGCGCTCCGAACACGGCGTGATCACCGATCCGTTCTACCTGAAAAAGGACAACACCCTGCAGGATGCCGACAATCTGATGGGGCGATTTCGGATTTCCGGCGTGCCGATCGTTGACGACGATCACAAGCTGATCGGGATCATCACCAATCGCGACATTCGATTTGAAAGCGATTTTTCCAAAAAAATCGAAGAATCCATGACCTACAAAAATCTTGTCACGGCAAAGGAAGGCGTATCGCTGACTCAAGCGCAGGAGGTTTTGCGAAAAAACAAGATCGAAAAGCTTCCGATCATCGACGAGGAAGGGCATCTCAAAGGATTGATTACGATCAAGGACATTGAGAAAAAGATCCAGTTTCCGGACTCGGCAACCGATAAAAACGGCAGATTGCTCTGCGGCGCGGCAGTCGGTGTGACCGACGATATGATGGATCGGATCAAAGCGCTCGTCGAAGCCAAGGTCGATGTCGTCGTGATCGACACGGCGCACGGCCATTCAAAAGGCGTCATTGAAGCCGTCCGCAATGCGAAAAAAGCCTTCGGTGATCTGCAGATCATCGCAGGGAATGTAGCGACCAAAGAAGCAACGAGGGAATTGATCGAAGCGGGCGCGGACTGCGTCAAGATCGGGATCGGACCGGGCTCGATCTGCACGACCCGTGTCGTTGCCGGCGTGGGTGTCCCGCAGATCTCCGCAGTGATGGATTGCTATGAGGAAGCATCCAAGCACAATATCCCGATCATATCCGACGGCGGCGTCAAATATTCCGGCGATGTCGTCAAAGCCATAGCGGCAGGCGCATCCGTAGTTATGCTCGGTTCGCTTCTGGCAGGCACCAAAGAAGCACCCGGCGAAACCATTTTGTACAAAGGCCGATCCTACAAAGCCTATCGCGGCATGGGCTCGCTCGGCGCAATGGAAAAAGGATCCAAAGACCGATATTTCCAAAAAGACGCAAAAAAACTCGTGCCCGAAGGCGTAGAGGGAATGGTAGCCTACAAAGGGGAAGTTGCGGACATCGTATTCCAAATGGTCGGCGGACTGCGCGCCGGCATGGGCTACTGCGGAACAAAAACGATCGAAGAGCTTCTTACCGGCGCCGAATTTGTGCGGATCACCGCGGCAGGACTTCGGGAAAGCCATCCGCACGACATCATGGTAACCAAAGAAGCACCGAACTACAGCACACAGATCGGCGAATAGAAAAAAATGCAACAAGCTTGTTGCGAGCAAAAGCAAGCGACCCGCACGACATTAGCAACCGAAAAGTCTCTGAGCAAGCGACCTACACAGCGTAATAGCAACCCGAGAAGCAGCGAGCCACAGCAGAGATTTTTACCAGCGCCGAACTTGTGCGAATCACCGCGACGGAATCCTAAGCAGTCCGCTCGTACCGGCGCATCGGCATAAATATTCAAGAGGGATAGCAGCATTTTCAAAATCACAACGAATGGAGAATAAACAATGAACAACGAATTGGCACTAATTTTAGATTTCGGAGGACAATACAACCAGTTGATCGCAAGGAGGATTAGAGACAACAAT
>JBGZCE010000126.1:0-20539 GCA_041845175.1 Filifactoraceae bacterium | reverse complement strand
TTTTTTGTACAGAAGATCGGCTACTGAGGAATGAAAAAAATTTATTTTCCGGAGAGTTCGTTTTAGAATAGAAAAGTGAATGTATATGGCGACATAATCAAGTGGTAAGGCATGGGACTGCAACTCCCTGATTCCCTGGTTCGAATCCGGATGTCGCCTCCAACTTATTGTTTTGCGCGGTTGTGTGTGTTTTCTACTCAGATCAATTCGTTTGCAAACTGCCGGGCGCGATTTTCCTTCTCTGCATCCATGAATATGCTGTGGTAACCTGAATCATGCTCTGCCAGCATTCCGACATATTGGAGCTTCGAATGCTTGCAGTAGCGCTTGATGCCGGCTTCCCACAGATCGGCGCCTTTTTCGGGCGGATAGCCGCAGGTTGTCAGCAAAGCAACCTGTTTTCCTGCCCACAAAGCCGGCCCTTTTTGGTCGCCATAGTATTTGTTCATGCCGTAGACAAGTCGATCCAGCACGGCCTTCATCGGCGGAGTGCAGTACCATGAATAGATCGGCGTTGCCAGCACCAACAGATCACAATCGAGTACGCTATCAAAAATTTCCTGCATATCATCATGAAGCACGCACCCGAAGACGGAATGATCTTTTTGACAAAATCGGCAGGCACGGCAGGGTTGGATGTCTTTGTCACAAAGAAAGATCAATTCACAGGTACAGCCGCGTTGCTGCAATTCGTCCATGAACGGCTCCAGCAAATGCATGGTATTTCCGCTTTTTCGCGGACTGCTCATCAAAATGCAAACTCTTTTTTTCATTGGAACTTGCTTACCTCATTTCTTTGTCGGATCAAAATTTTGTTAAGCACTCTGCAAAAGAATGGACAAGGACAGGACAGACAATCGCAATTCCCGTCAGCGTATGGAACGAAGGCGTATTTTTTTGCAAGGTCAAACGGCAATCGGCGCCAAGCTGAACTTTGCGGCAGGAGAACAAGAGAGATCTTAAAGCGCTGTTATTTCAAATTCGCTCATAAAACACCGCATAAAACTATTATAAAACTGATCCGTAGAACCATTTCATAAAAGCGTTTCATATTGAGTTTGAGCCCGGCGTATTGGAAGCCGTTGGAATCAGAATATATTCGAAAATATTTTGAAGCCGCGCCGTGCTTTATTTGAAAAGGTCGCTGATCATACTTTTGACTTTGCTGCTTCGTTCTCTGCTTTCGCTATGACTGATTTCAATTTTGCATGGGCAATTTGATTTCAGGGGCTCTACAAATTTTTTGAGTACATCGGCTCTTGTAATATCCTTGTACATACAAGCGGATTGGTTGGAAAAATCAATGCCGTTGATTTCAAAAATGTGCAGCACATCGCCTTCCGAAACCTTCTCTTGAAGATTATCCAAAAGAATATCCGAGAAAAAGGCTTGTCCGATCGGCGGAGAAAATTCCGCAACGGCATAATTGCCTTCAATCCGGTCAACAATGGCAGTAATCATAGAACCTCCTTGGATTATTAATAAGATGAAAGGACTCTCGCAAAGAATGCTCCTTTTTTGCGGATCGAACACCGGCGGCGAAAAACGAAAAAGAATCCTTTCAAAAAGCGCGGCTGTGAAAAACAAGAATCATAAATTATGATCTGCGAAACAAATATACAAAAACACATATGCAAGAACAAACGGTTTTGTTTGCACCATCTGCAATGGGTCAAAAAACGGTTTGCATAGGAGTAAGCCGCGAACCTTTTCCTGACAATCGTCATGCAAAAAATAAAAAACCATAGCGCACAAGAACGGCCGACGAGCACTTGCGCAGAAAATCATACGCGCTATTCGATTAGTTTCTGTTCCGTTTGGGAATAAAAATCAATAGTTCCGCTTCGGCAAAAATGAACGATGAATATTCGAGCCGTCCGAGAAGAAGATCGGATTATCCTGCTCATCCATGTGGTAAAGCACAATGCCGAAGTCCTCGAGCATTTTGCAGACCGAAATGCGGATATCCGTAGTCGTTGCCGGCGGATGCGATCGGTTTCATTCGAAAAGGATATTGCCGATGAGAGATCGCTACCGATAGCTTCCCGGTTCGGCTGAATTGACATGAATATTCGTGCCGTCCGAGAAGAAGATCAGATTGCCCTGCTCATCCGTGCGGTAAAGAGGAATGCCGAAGTCCTCGAGCATTTTGCAGACCGAATCGTGCGGATGTCCGTAGTCGTTGCCGATGCCGGCGGATGCGACGGCTGCGATCGGCGAAACGGCGCGGACAAAATCCGGCGAGTTGGAGTCCGAGCTTCCGTGATGGGAGAGCTTGAGAATGTCCGAGTCCAGCGTATCACCGAAGGCGGAAATCATTTGATATTCATTGACGGCGCTGATGTCGCCCGTAAAAAGAAACGAATTGTCGAAATAAGTCAGCTTGGTCGCGATCGAATATTCGTTGTTGTTCGTATATTGCCGATTGGACGGATTCAGGACCAGAAGCTCGACATTTTCGTCCAGACGGATGGTGTCGCCGGCAAATGCTTCGCTCACGGTGATCCGCTTTTGCTCCAAGGTGGCAAGCAGCTGTTCATAGCTGACGGTGCTGTGCTCCTTGCTCGGCATGTAGAATGTGCCGACCGGATATTTTTGCAAAACGGTAGCCATCGCGCCGATATGATCCTCATCGGGATGTGTCGCGATCACCACATCGAGCGATCGGATCCCTTCTCCTTGGAGATAATCCAATAAACGCGCGGATTCTTTGCTGCTGCCTGAATCGATCAACATATTTTTGCCGTTGACGGTCCGCACCAGGATGGCATCCCCCTGACCGATGTCGATGAAATGAACCTCCAGCTCTTTCGGCAGCGCATTTCGCCGGCTGAGTCCGAAGAAGCTGACGCCCGCAAGAAGGGCGATGATGATAAATAAAAAGATCGGTTTTTTCATGTCTCCTCCTAATTCATAAGTATAGTGTATTTGCTTCGCGCTTTCAATAGAAAATCGGCGGGAAGCGCATTTATTATCGAAAAATGTATTTGATAGGACTTTGGAAATAAACCGTTGATCGGGCGAAGCGCTAATTGTAAATTTAATAAATTTAAGATATAATGGAAGAGAAACGGAGGGGATATTATTAGCATTTTTGAACAATTCAGCGAGCTGCGGCCGATCAGCTCGGCATCCTTGCAGGAGATGGGGCCTTTTTTCAAGCTGGTGAGCTATGAAGCCTGCGAATATAATTTTATAACGCTGTATATGTGGCAGACGGTGTATGATTTTCATTTTACGACGACGGAGGATTTTATGCTGGTATTCGGCGTAAAGGACGGTCAGCTGTTTGCGATCCAGCCCTATTGTAAAGAGGAGCATTTTGAAGCTGCGATGAAGCATCTGGACGGTTTTTTCGCTCGCGTCGGACAAAGGACGGCGTTCAAGGCGGTCACCGAGGAGGTGAAGGTGCGGATAGAGCAGCTGTATCCGAACCGCTTTGCATGGGAGACCTCCAGAGATGATTCGGATTATGTGTACGAGGCGGACAAGCTACGCACGCTCGCCGGACGGAAAATGCACTCGAAAAAAAATCACTTCAACGCGTTTTTGAAGGAATTCGGTCACCGCTTCGTTTACAAACGCCTGGACAAATCCGATTTTCAGGATTGTATCCGCCTGGCGGAAAAATGGGCATTCTCGCGTGAAAAGGATCAGAATCTGATCGGCGAGAGCCTTGCAATCAAAAAAGTATTGAAAAATTATTCGAAATTCAGCAAGCTGAAGGTCGGCGGCATATATATCGACAATCAGCTGGAGGCGTTCACCTTCGGAGATTATCTCAATCCGAATATGGCGCTGATCCATATCGAAAAAGCGAATCCGGATATTCGCGGACTCTATACGGCGATCAATAAGCTGTTTTTGGAGGCGGAGTTTCCGGATGTGGAATTTGTAAATCGGGAGGACGATTTGGGGATCGAGGGCCTCCGGGCGGCAAAGCTGTCTTACAAGCCGATCAGGCTGGTCGACAAATACGCGGCATTTGAATTATAATCGTGGAGGGGAAAAAATTAATGGCCGAATTTGAAATTCGTCGCGCCAAGGAGCAGGATAAAAATCAAATTCTCGATTTGTGGAAATATTGCTTTTCCGATGCAAACGATGAATTTAATTCCTACTATTTCTCACAGCGCTTTAAACCGGAGCATACCGTCGTTCTTTTCAGAGAAAAGAATTTGGAGGCGGCGCTCCAGCTCAATCCGTACAATCTGGTGATCGGGGATGTGGTCTGCGAGGTCAATTATGTGGTCGGCGTGACCGTTCAGCCCGAATCCAGAGGCCGAGGCTATATGTCGGAGCTGATCGGGTACACCTTGAATGAGCAATATCGAAACGGAGAGGATTTTTCGATCCTAATGCCGATCGACACCAAGATCTATACGCGCTACGGCTATGCGAACTGCTTCTTCAAGCACGAGTTTCTGGTGGACACGCAGATGCTGGAAAGCAAAAAAAGCGCCTGCCGGCTCGAGCGTATGAATGTTGCCAATTCGGAAAATCTTGAAAAAGAGCTGCACAATCTGAATAAGATATACTATGAGGTGGTGGCGGAGAACCACAGCTACATCAGCCGAAACACCCGATCATGGAAAAACAAATTCGCGGAATACAAGCTGGACGGTGCGGAGTTCTTTCTTGTCTACGAGGGCAAGGAGGTCACAGGCTATGTGGTGTTCACCGTACCCAAGACGCCTGACGGGATCGCCCATGTATTGGAGATGGGCTTCGGCAATCGCGAAGCATATTATGCGATCGTCGGGCTGCTGAGATCCCACGCGACCCAGTTCAAGCGCGCACGGATCGCCACGCCGCAGTTTGAGGAATTTGAGATACTCAATTCGTTCAACAATCAGATGGAGCATCGCGTTCTTCCTTTTATGATGGGACGGGTCATCAATGCGGAAAAGGTGCTGGATGTGATTTTGTACAAAAAGAGCTTTTTCTGCTGTGAGGAAGAAGGCGGGTGCGAATGCTCGCAGCGACTGGCGATCGAGATCAGGGACGAGATCATCAAAGAGAACAATCTGATCACGATCTGCGACGGCAGAAGAGTGATCAAAACGATCCGGCTCGAAGAGGGGGCGGACTTGTCCGAGCTGCCGGAGCGAAGGATCATGATGACGGTATCCGAGCTGGCGCAGCTGTATATGAAGGCGGTGAGTCTGCGTAAGCTGCACCGGACGGGCAAGGTGCAGATCGAAAACGCAACGATCGAATGCTTCGAGAGTCTTTTCGGGAACAGAGTGAGCCCGAGCTTTATCAACGAATATATTTAGGAGGAAGGGCTATGACCAGACAGCTTTCACTGATTGTGTTGGTATCGGTTATAGCAGCCTCCTTTTTTGTTACGCGGATCTCGGAGCGGGAAGCTTTGCGGACGGAGGTGTCTGCGCCCGCCGAAGCGATCGTATCGATCCGGGATATGCGAACCGACGAGCGCAGGCACGAGCTTCGGGCGGAGGGACTGCTGATCCGTTATTACGGCGATGTCTCGCAGATCCGGCCGGGCGATCGGATCAAGGTCACTGGGAAATACACCGCGATCCGCGAGTTGCCGAGCGAACGATTTTCGCAGGGCTATATCGACTATCTGAAGTCGGAGGGGATCGCCTATCTTGTCGAAGCGAAAAAACTCGAGCCGGTCGAAAAGCATTTTGATGCCTACACGCTGCGCTATGAGCTGCGGAGCCGTTTGGGAAAAACGATCGACGCGATGTATCCGCAGCGCTCGCCCGTAATCAAAGCGCTGATCTACGGCGATCGCAGCACGATGCCCGAGGAGACGGAGGAGGCCTTTGTCCGAAGCGGGACATTACATATCTTGGCGCTGAGCGGGTTTCATGTCGGCATCATCGCCGGGCTGCTCAATTTTCTGCTCGCAAAAATCCCGGTCAAAAAAAGAGGGCTCATCGTCTGCCTGCTGCTGATCGCCTATGCATTTTTTACGGGACTCGGCGCATCCATCCTGCGCGCCTGCCTGTTTTTTGTTCTGTATTATCTTTCCTTTCTGCGCGCAGAGAGGTATAATCTGTTTAGCGCAAGCTGTATGACGGCAGCCTTGCTGCTGGCGCTGGATCCGTATGAGCTTTACAGCCGCGGCTTCGTGCTCTCGTTTGCCGCGGTGATCTCGATCGCGCTGTTTTATCCGATGCTCACCGATTACGGCAAAAAGCTCGCATTCAGCGAGCATACGATCTTCAAGGCACTGCTGCTCACCGTGTCGGCGCAAATTCTGACCCTGCCGATCGGCATCTACTATTTCGGCGGCTTCTCGACCGTTGCCGCAGCTTCCAATCTGCTCGTGATCCCGATCGTATCCGCGCTGATGAGCCTGTCGCTGTTGTCCGTGCTTCTGCATATTTCGGCGGGCATTTTGCCGCTTTTTTATACGGCGGATCGGGGACTGATCGCGCTGGTCGAAGGGCTGTATGATCTGCTGATCTCGGTGAACGGTTTTTTTGCAGAGCCTGCGTGGGCATATCGGCAGCTCGAGCTCGGAGCGGCTGAGGTCGCCGCCACATATCTCGTCATCCTCGCCGTCTATCTGCGGTGGGAGATCCACAAAATCAAGGAGAATCGATATGAACCGAAAAAAGCTTACCGAAATGCTTTTGAAGGAGAATAGATTTATTTTTATCGGAGAAGAAGCCTACTGGTCGGATCTTGCGATCCGAATATTAAAGGAAGGGCTCAACCGCGAATTTGCGCCGCTCAATATGGTAGAGCTCGAGCACAAAGAGATCGCCTACGCGGACTTTGTGCCGATGCTCGAGGCGGTGCCTTTTATGGACCAAAGGCGCGTCGTCCTCGTCAAGAGCTTCCATTTTGCGGAAGAGGGGAATGTGTGGAGCAAAAGCGAATTGGCTGACTTTGAAAAACGAATGAAAGCCTTGGCGGGCGACACCGTTTGCATCCTCGTCAACCATTCGTCCGCGCGCAGCAAAAGCGCCAAGCTGACCAAAACGCTCGGCGAAACGATGCGTGTCCTATCCTTCGAGCGCTTGAACCAAAAGGAGCTGGCGGAATTTGTTGCGGAGCGCTTCGAGCAGGGCGGCAAAAGTAAAATGCCGCCGTCGCTGATCATGCGCCTGATCGACCATTCGGGCTATTTGGAAAAGGATGCCAAAATCAATCTCTACGACATTGATAACATGGTCAAAAAGGTGGAAGCCTACTGCCGTGAAAAGGGTGCACCGGACAAAAACGACATCGACTTTTTGTTCGGCGAATCCGAGAGCGGCGATCTGTTCAGGCTGGTCGATGCGATCGCAAAGCCCGACGGCAGGCAAGCCTTTTTGCACTATCAGGGGCTGAAGGCGAAAGGGGAGGCCAATATCAAAATTTTTGTAACCGTCGGCAAGCTCTTTTCAACCGCCGTGCGAGTCTCCTATTATATGGAAGAAAATTATACCGCCGACGCGATCGCAGCCGAGCTCAAAAAAAGTCCCTACGCCGTGCGGAGCGCGCAGGGGCTGCTGCGAAGGCTGGGACGAGCCAAGCTGATCGACATGCTCGAAATCATCGTAACCCAGGATTATAATATGAAGAGCGGACTGATCGACGAAAAATATTACGGCGAGCTGACGCTGAAAAAGCTGCTTGATCGAGCCGAAGAAGCGTAAGCCGCCGTTATCGGAGCAAAAAAAATCCCTCATCAAGGGATTTTTTTCAACAAAAAACCATAGAAGCTATGGTTGTTTCGCCTTATATTATTCAGACCGCTACTGCGCAGCATTCAACTTTGCGGCAAGTCTTGCCACCTTGCGGGAAGCTGCGTTCTTATGGATCGTTCCTTTTGCAGCCAATTGCATGATCTTCTTCTGAGCATAACGGAATGTCGAATTCGCCAATTCGATATTTCCTGCAGCAAGCGCTTCGTCAAATCTTCGGATAGCAGTTTTAACCTGAGATTTTCGCATTCTGTTGATCGCTGTTTTCTTGGTCGTTACAAGAATTCTTTTCTTTGCAGATTTAATATTCGCCAATGGTCCCACCTCCTTATTATGTAATAGACATTAATAACGAATATGAGTATACCACAGTTGGGCGTTTCTGTAAACCGAAATTTGACGAAAAATGAATAATTTTTGCACCGCCGCTTGACAAAACAAATTCGTCGGAGCTACAATAAAATCAATGGAGAAGGATTCGCTTAGACCAAAAAACGCGCAAAGAAGCGCACATTCAAAAAAGGAGAGAATATGGAAAAAAGATTGTATAAATCAGCAACCGACAAAAAAATCGACGGCGTATGCGGCGGGATCGCCGCTTATTTCGGAATAGACTCCACACTCGTGAGGTTGGCATGGGTGATCGCGGTGCTTTGCTTCGGAACGGGAATCTTTGCGTACATCATCGCTGCGATCGTTATGCCGCGTGAACCGTAGCAAGCGGATCGCCTGCGAAAGAATTTGCTATATGCGAAAATCGAAAAAAGACGAATAGGTTCCGGGGAACATAAAATAATACCGACCGCCAAAAGTCAGACTAAGCGTCAGACCGATGGCGGTCGGTATTGTATTGCTTCAGACTTTGCAAGGATCGTGCCGGCAGATTCGATGAAGCGGCTTCTCCTGACGCGAGCTGCCCGATTGAACGAGCCGCTTGAAGCCCTTCATCCTGTCATGATCGCCGAGCGGCATATCCGCCGGATCGTCAAGCGCCGCGTCTTATCGAACGACAAGCTCGTCGCCTGCCACATCGACCACGATCGGCTGCTCCGTACTGATGTCGCCGACGATGATCCTTTTGGCGATCAGCGTTTCCAGCTTGCTTTGGATATATCGCTTGAGCGGCCTTGCACCGTAGAGCGGATCATACGCCTTGCGCGCGATATACTCCTTCGCCGCCGGACTGACCTCAAGCGCGATCTGCTGCTGCTTCAAGCGCTGTGCCAGCTTTTCGATCAAAAGATCGATGATCGCGATCAGATCCTCCTTCGCCAGCGGCTTGTAAAATACGATCTCGTCCAGGCGATTCAAAAACTCCGGTCGGAACGACAGCTTGAGCAGATCGTTCACCTGATCCACCGCGCTTTGCATCAGATTGCCCTCCGCATCGATGCCCGAAAGCAGATATTCCGAGCCGATATTCGAGGTCATGATGATGATGGTATTTTTGAAATCGACCGTTCGGCCCTGCGAGTCGGTGATACGACCGTCGTCGAGCACTTGGAGCAGAATATTGAACACATCGTGATGCGCCTTCTCAATCTCATCGAACAAGATGACCGAGTACGGCTTGCGGCGAACCGCCTCCGTCAGCTGGCCGCCGTCATCGTAGCCGACATAGCCCGGAGGCGCGCCCACCAGACGCGAAACCGAATGCTTTTCCATATACTCCGACATATCGATCCGAATGATGCTCTGCTCATCGTCAAAAAGACTTTCGGCAAGCGCCTTCGCCAGCTCCGTCTTACCGACTCCCGTCGGACCGAGGAACAAAAACGAGCCGATCGGACGATTCGGGTCGGCGATGCCCGCCCTTGAACGGAGAATCGCCTCGGCGACCTTGGTCACCGCCTGATCCTGCCCGATCACCCGCTGATGCAGGATGCCTTCCATATTCAGGATTTTCTCGCGCTCGCCCTCCAGCAGCTTGGTGACCGGGATCCGCGTCCAGCGCGCGATGATCTTGGCAATCTCCTCCTCCGTCACACGATCGCGCAGCAGCGTATGCGCCTTGGAGCTTTCGTTTGCCGCCTCCGCCGACGCCAGCTCCGCCTGAAGCTTCGGAAGAACGCCGTATTTGAGCTCCGCCAAGCGCTCGAGATCATAGGCACGCTCCGCCGCTTCGATCTCGGCGTTGACTCGTCCGAGCTCCTCCTTGATGCGCTGGATCGCGCCGATACCTTCCTTCTCCGACTCCCATTGCGCCTTCATTGTCAAAAACTCATCGCGCAGCTCCGCCAGCTCCCGCTGCGTATTTTCCAGACGCTCCATGCTCAGCTTGTCCGTTTCCTTGCGGAGCGCCGCCTCCTCGATCTCCAGCTGCATGATCTTGCGGGAGATCTCGTCCAGCTCCGTCGGCATCGAGTCGATCTCCGTGCGGATCATCGCGCATGCCTCATCCACCAGGTCGATCGCCTTGTCCGGCAAAAATCGGTCGCTGATATAACGATGCGAAAGCGTCGCCGCGCTGATCAGCGCCGCATCCGAGATCGAGACGCCGTGAAACACCTCGTAGCGCTCCTTCAAACCGCGCAGGATCGTGATTGTATCCTCGACCGACGGCTCATCCGCCATCACGATCTGGAAACGACGCTCCAAAGCGGCATCCTTCTCGATATATTTGCGATACTCATCCAGCGTGGTGGCGCCGATACAGTGCAGCTCGCCGCGCGCCAGCATCGGCTTCAGCAAATTGCCCGCATCCATCGCGCCCTCGGTCTTGCCCGCGCCCACGATATTGTGCAGCTCGTCGATAAAAAGGATGATGCGACCGTCCGCCTCCTTCACCTCATTGAGAACCGCCTTCAGGCGCTCTTCAAACTCACCGCGGAATTTTGCTCCCGCGATCAATGCGCCCATATCCAGCGAAAAAATCGTTTTATCCTTCAGACCGTCCGGCACATCCCCCTTCAAAATACGGATCGCAAGGCCCTCGACGATCGCCGTCTTACCGACGCCCGGCTCGCCGATCAAAACCGGATTGTTCTTCGTCTTTCGCGACAAAATCCGGATCAGATTCCGAATCTCGTTATCCCGCCCGATTACCGGATCCAGCTTCTGACTTCGTGCACGCTCCACCAGATCATAGCCGTACTTGTTCAGCACATCATACGAATCCTCCGGATTGTCATTGTCGATGCGCTTATTGCTGCGAATGCTTCGGAGCACCGCTAAAAACTCCTGCTCCTTGATGCCCAGCTGACGGATCAGCTCGCGCACCTTCGGATTCTTCTCCGACAGCATTGCCAATAGGACATGCTCGACCGAAATATACTCATCCTTGAACTCCGCCGCCTTCGCCTCTGCGGAAACCAATATTTTTTCGATCGTCGGCGAATAATAGACCTGAATCTCCGAGCCGCCGTCCACACGCGCCAGACGCCGGATATGATCCAGCACGACCGACAACGCATACGCCGGATCGATCCCGATCCTTTGCAAAAGCTTCGGGATCAAGCCGTCCTCCTGCGCGATCAGCGCATACAGCAAATGCTCCGGCTCCACCTGGCTGTTGCCCAGCGCGATCGCCTGACTGCGCGCCTCCGACAGCGCCGTAATCGTTTTTTGTGTAAATTTTTGTGTATTCATTCAATCCCCTCCTAAATCATGATCTTATTTTTTATCAACGCGAGATACTGCTTCTCCAACTTTGCAAAAGCCGCATCCGGATGATACAAATACCATTTCAACAAATCATCAAAGGTCGAAATATACGAGCTGATCGCCGTACTGATCAGAGCGATGCTGTCCTCATCCTCGCAGATCGGCATCGGAAAGCTGCGCCTGAACCGTCCGCTCTCGATCTCGTATTGGATGCGACCCTCCTCAAACAAAGGATGGATATACGCCCGCTCCAGCGCGATAAACGCCGCAAAAAAAGCATCCAGCTGCGCCAACAGCTCCGCGCTCTGCGTCCGAAAGCTCACCTTGAGCATACCGATATACCGATCCTCCGGCGTGCGGCTCATCTCCAGCGAATACTTGATCGTCGGACGATACTTGTACGCCAGCGGACTCTTGAGCGACAGCGTCGAATGACCCTCCGAAAGCAAAACGAAATCCGTGCTCTCGATCAGCTGCGCGATGCGCTCAAAAATACTCTTGATCCGCTTCTCCGGCGTTTCAAACGAAACATACTCCGCCAAAATCTGGTTGATCAGATTACTTCGATTCGTATTCAGGCGATAAGCCATTTTGTCGATCTCCTGCATAATGCTCTGCGAAAGCATCAGGCTGTACATATTCTTCTTCATAAATCCCTCCTGACAAAATTATAATACGGAGAATATAAATTGTAAATAGATTTATATAAATAAAATTGCAAATTACAAAAATGTAAAAGCAAAAAATAGTAAAGAAGAAAGAAAAGGAGCGACAATATAAAAGCAGAGAATAGTAAGGAAGCAACGAGCAGCGAGGAAGAAGCTCAAGGAGTAAGAAACAAAGAGCAAGAAGCAAAAGGCAGAGAGTACCACGAAAAGCAAGAAGAACAAGGAGCAAAGAAAAACGAAGAGAAGTTCAAGCAGTAAGAAACAAAAAGCAAAAGGCAAAAGGCAGAGAGTATTAAGAAGAGCAAGAAGACAACATCTGAAAGAGCTTGAATTCCGCCGCAAAAATCTGCACGCGCGGAGTGCTCGCCGAGCAAGCGACGACAGAGATCAAAAAAATTCTTTTTTCGATTTTTTCCTCAACGAATAAAAAATATTATGCTATCAGACAATTGATTTTTTTATGGCTTATGATATCATATAATCAAATGCCGTAAAAAAATAACGGCTTCGGAAAATCAAAAAAATTAAACAGAGGAGGCTTTATGAAAAAACAGCTGTATCGCAGCATTTCATGGTTGATGACCGTGCTGCTCCTGGTGCAGAATCTCTCTCTTGCAAGCTTTGCGCAGGAGACTGAGCGATTGCCGGAGACAGCCGCGGCTGCCCGATCCGTCGACGATTCGAGTGCGGACGATCCCGGGAATGAGCAAACACAGGAGAATCATCCAAATGATCCGCATGAGGATCCGCAAAGAGATCCGCAGCAAAGCGTAGCGGACGCACAAACGCAAGGGCAGGCAGTGCCGCCCGAAGCAGCTGCTCCGGCGGAAGGCGTACCGGGAGCGGAGACTTCTGCGGTCGTGACGCTCTTTTTGGATAAAGGAAATATCAGCTTAACAGCCGAGCGAATATCCGGATACGATGCAAGCGGTGCGCCGATCGAGCGCATGCTCACCGACTTGTCGGATATCGTCATCACACAAAATGACACAGCGGCGGAGACCGCCCATCGAATCAGTCTGCAATCGACATCGGCGCGACTGATCATAAAAGATATCAACTGGAGAGGCGACGGCTTCATCGACCTGTCCTCCTCCGAGCTGATGCTGGTGCTCGACGGGAGCACGCGAGCCGTCACAAGCTCCATCGAGCAACCGATCATCCATGTCCCGCAAAACAGCAGCCTGACCATCACCGGCGACGGCGCGCTGTCGATGGAATCCCGCTCCAGAGGAGCCAAAGCAGCGCTGATCGGCGGAAAGAGCCATTCAAAAAACGGAACGATCCGTATCGAATCCGGAAGCATCAGCGCATACAGTCGAAGTGAGGGCGCCATCATCGGCAGCGGCTACTACAGCGGCTACGGAGCGATCGAAATTCACGGCGGAAGGCTCGACCTCCGCACCGAAACGGATGTTTGTCTGGGGGCCTCCATCGGCAGCGGCTTCGGCAATGCATGGCATAACGAACCGATCCGAATTACCGGCGGCGATATCACCCTGCAAGGCGGCTGGGGCGGCGCAGGCATCGGCGCATCAGATTTTTCCTCAAGCATCTATCACGGCGACATCAGCATCAGCGGAGGAAAGCTACATATTGCTTCGGGCTATCAGGTATACGCCATTCGGGCAAAGGAATTGGATATTCTCGGAGGAACCTTTTCGATTAATGGCGGAAACGGGATGGCGTGCATTACAGCGCAGAATATGCGGATCGGTGACGGAAAATTCGATATTACGGTAAGAGATCATCCTGCATTCAGCGTCGCCCAAAAGCTCGAAATCACTCAAGCCGACATCAACATCTACGGAAGCAATTTATGGGTTGAAGATTCGCTGATCAATGCGAAGGAGATCGAGATCCTCGACGGAAAAATCAAAGCGACCGCCGATCGCATGCACGGATACTATTCGTCCGCGATCGGTGCAGAGTATATCACCATCCGGGGCGGAAGCATCTACGCCAAATCCGCCGGTGCCGGCATCGGGAACCGAAGCGTAAGAATACCGCTCAAATCATTGACCCTCACCGGCGGGAGCATCTACTCCAAAGGCGGCGCCGGCAGCGCGGCCGACATCGGCTCCTACAATTCGGGCAACGGCACATGGGTGCATCCGACCGACGAAAACGGCAACCGGGTATATCTTAAAGTCATCGAAAATGTAGCTGAAAACTTGAGGGAGCAGTTCTTTGTAGACGGAAAGCCTTATCCGATCGGCAAATCGATCGACGGCGATCACAGGGTATACCTCTATCTTTCGGAAGGCTTTCACCGCATCAGCTACGGAGATCATGTTCAGACCCTCTACTTCGGGGACAATGCAGGAGATAAAGGAAGCGTTCGGTTCCATATCATAGACGGGATCAACGGCAGCGACATCAGCCACGCCCGGGTCGAGCTGTACCGGGACGGAGTATTGCTTCACCGTAGCAATGCCGAAGCTTCGATCTGGCTGGAGGACGGAACCTATCAGGCCGTTATTTCATCCTACGGCTATTATCGCCGAGAGGTTACCGTTACGATCGAAGCGGGACAAAGCAAGGTACAGGAGGTCATCCTCAACAGCAATCAGGTGGTCGAAACCCAAGTAACTGTTACCCCGATGAGCCGAGAGGAGATTTTGCAGGCAGGCATCGATCCGGATGCCGAAGGCAATCAACATCTGTTCAGATTCAAGGTTGTGCTTGAATTTGCCGCGCATCAGCCGATCGAGTTTACATACATCGGACACGGGGGCGGAGCGCCATACCATCTCAAGCCGATCACGGTACAGCCGGAGAGCGGCGCGGGCTTTGACACGATCCGAGTACAGCCGATCAGCGAGCGCTTCTACCTTGTGATCTACGGACACAGCCAATGGCTCAAAGAAATGTATGATGTATCGCTCGTAGTGATCAATAATTCAAAATTCGAATCCCTGCAAAATGTCGTTGCCTCGCTCGACACGCTGCCGGACGGGCTTTCGTTTGCCGATATGAACGAAGCGATGCAATCCTCTACACAAAGCATAGCCGACATTGCACCGGGCAAATCGGCCACCGTCAACTGGTATCTTCGAGGGGATAAGGAAGGCGAATATCATATCAGCGGGAAAGTAACGGGCGATATGAGCGGCGGCGGGCAGAGCTTTGTCAATACCTTTGAGACCAAAGAGCCGTTCAAGGTGCTCGGCGGAAGCGCAATGCACATGTACATCACCGTCGAAGACAAAACATGGCAAGGCGATCTGTACCATGTAAGCTTCGAGCTGGTCAACGAATCCGATCGACCGGTCAACAATATCAGCCTCGCGCTCGATCGTGAGCAGCAGTACCGAATCACGCACAAAAACGGCGAGCAAATTCTCAAAGAATACAAGGCTTCCGAGCTGGCGGGTCATCGCGTCAGCGTCGAAAAGCTGATGCCGGGCGAGAGCCTTTTCATTGAATTTGAAACCGTCATTGAATTTGAATCCGAGCTTCATAACAATCCCGAATACATTCTTGTCGACAAATGGCTTGAAATGCTGGAAGGAAGTACGACGAGGATACCGCACAGCTTCCGAATGAAAAAAGGGAGCTTCGACCAAAAATATTTGAGCATTACGGAATTTGAAACACTCGTGCAATGTCTTTTCGGGGATCCGGTAGATCTTTTGACAGGGCAATTCACATGGGAATATCGCGACCTGGCGTTGATGGGCAAGCATAATTTGGAATTCACGCGCACCTATCGAACGCCGCTTGAAGAGCCGCAAGCTCAGACGGCAAGCGAAGGCAGCGAGCAAAGCGAAGGACCGGACGCTCAAAATTCGGCATCGCTGACCGCGGGCGCGGCCACTGAAGTAACCGGTATCGCTTCAAATTCGCCAACGCAAAATATACAGCTAACCGGAAAAACCATGCTTGGCTACGGCTGGAGCAGCAACCACGATTACGAGCTCATCATTCGTGGCGGACTTGCGATTCTCAATATGCCTGCCGGCGAACGCTCCTTCTTCCGAAAAGAAGGTGACCGCTTCATCTCGGCGGCCGGCTCCGCCTGGAATATCCGAGAAGAAGAAAGCGGATATCTTGTCGATATAGGCAGAGGCAGAACGCTGAGCTTCAACAAAAACGGACAAATTATCGAAACCGACTTCGGGGGCGGCAACAAAACAACCTATACTCATGACGAATTCGGAAGAATAAGCACGATATCAAACCGTTCGGGAAGCTTTACCCTTTCATACAACGAACAGGGTCTGTTGAGCATGCTCACGGACAGCGCGGGAAGGAGCGTTTCATATAGCTATGATACAAACGGCAGCCTGATCGAAGCTACCAATCCCGATCAGGACAGCTTTACCTTCACCTACGACCAAAACAAGCTGCTCAAAACCGTCAGCGACCTCAACGGAAACGAATACATCACCAATACCTACGATGCGGCACATCGCGTCATCCATCAGCGCGTGGTTGACATGGGTGAATTTGAATACAGCTATGATGATGTCAACCGAAGCAACAGCTATACTCAGGATAACGGCGCAGTCGTTCGCATCGAATACGATGACAAAAATCGCATCATTAAGCAAATCGACAACTCCGGTGAAGAAAGCTATATATACAATGACAAGCATCAGCGAATCAGCCAAACCGACAAAAACGGAAATACGACCACCTATGAATACAACGAAGGGGGTTACATTACTGCAGTCAATTATCCCGATGGCAGCAAAACCGTCTATGATTACGACGAAAAAGGAAGAATCATCCGATCCGTCGACGGCGAGGGAGGGATCACAAGCCTCTCATACAATGAAGCAGGCAGCATGACTGCGAAAACCGACGCGCTCGGAAACACCCTGACTCTCGTGTATGATGCAAATCAAAACCTCGTGAGAGAGGAATATCCGGACGGGATCGCCCGAAGCTATGCTCACGACGAGAGAGGTAATGTGCTCGGTTTTACCGATGCCAACGGCTATACGACAAGCTACGAATATGATTCGGTCGGAAGACTGACGAAGGAAATCGACCCGACAGGCGCGGCGACAAGCTACGCCTACACATCGGCAGGAAAGCTCATAAGCACGACCGACGCACTCGGAGGGATCACACGCTACACCTATAATCCGAACGGCTATCAAACCGCCGTTATTGATGCCAACGGAAGCACAAGCACCACCGAATACAATGTGATGAACAAGGTCAGTCGAAAAACCGACGAGACCGGCAGACAGATCAGCTTCGCTTATGACACGGCAGGCAATTTGATCCGAGTCACCAACGACAAAACAGGACAAAGCATCAGCTACGAATACGATCTGCTCGGGCAAATGACAAAAAAGATCGATGCACTCGGAGGCAGCACACTCTATGCCTATGACAAAAACGGCAACCGGATCAAAGAAATCGACGAGCTCGGAGCGATTACGACGATTGAATACAACAGCGTCAATCTACCGATAAAAAGAACGGATGCCCTCGGAAATGAAACCCGATACGGCTACGACAAAAACGGGCGATTGATCGAAATAACCGACCCGCTTGGCAATCGTGCAAAAAATGAATACGACGCCAATGGGAATTTGATAAAAACAATCGACAAAAAAGGCAACACAATCAGCTATCGCTACGATGCGCTCGGCAGACTCGGCGCGATAATCGACCAAAACGGCGAAAGCACGAGCTTTACCTATGACAACAACGACAATATCCTTCGCGTAACCGATGCCGACACAAATGCCGTCATTAACGAATATAACGCTCAGAATCAGCTGATCCGGCAAACCGACAAAAACGGAAATACGGTCAGCTACCATTACGATCCGCTCGGGCGAAAAACGAAGGAGACCGACGCACTCGGAGCCGGCACGCTTTACACCTACGACGCAGTCGGCAACCTGATTCGCAAAACCGATGCACTTGGAGGAAACACCGACTACGAATACGACCGGGCCGGACGCCTGCTTGCGATAACCGATGCCAAAGGCAATACGATCCGATATCGATATGAAGACCATGGCGAGATCGGCGAAATCATTTATCCGGACAACGGCAGGATCATCAAGAAATACGATGGCAACGCCAATTTGATCGAAGAAATCGACCAAAACGGAAACAAGCGCCGTTATCAATACGATGCCAAAGGCAGACTGATTCAAGTGATTCATCCGGATAACAGCAAAATCAGCTATCAATACGACGCGACGGACAACCTGACACAAATCATGGATGAGGTCCGAAGCAGTATACTTTACGCCTACGATGCCAACGGAAATCGAATCCAAGAAACCGATGCGCTCGGGACAACGACCCGTTACAGCTACGATCAAAATGCCAATCTTATTGCAATAATTCGAGAAAAAGAAGCAAGAGAGATTACGACAAGCTACGAATACGATGCCAAAAACCGATTAACAAAGGAAATCGATGCAATCGGAAATGAGACAAAGTACAGCTACGATAAAAACGACAACCGAATAGCCAAAAGCGATCCGAACGGCAATATTATCCGCTATCAATACGATCTAAGCGGCAATCTTCTTGAAATCAGCGACAACTTGGGCAAAACGAGCAGCTACCGCTACGATGCGCAAAATCGCTTGATTCAAACAAAGGACAACTTGGGCGAAACGAGCTACGAATACGACGCCCTCGGACAAATCACGAGTGTAAGCAAAGCGGGACATGAGCAAGTTCAATACAGCTACGATCCCGTCGGCAACCTGCAACAGATCCGAATAGGACAACAGACGATCCTCTACGAATACGACAACATGAATCGTATCACAAAAATCAGTCTGTCCGAGCAGGCCAACGCAAAAAGCATCCGATACGGCTACGACGCCAAAGGCAACCTGACGCTGATCCGCAAAGCCGACGGAAGCCGGGAGCAAAGACAATACGACAACCGAGATCGGCTCACCCGAATCAGCCAAAATCGGCAAATGATCGCAGGCTACCAATACGACGGAAGCGGAAATTTGATCAGCAGCTTTGAAAAATACGCAGGCATCAGAACCATGAACGGCTACAACTACGATCAAGGGCATCGACTGACCCTGCAAACCGTAGTCCGAGGCAACGAAGTACAACGAACAAGCTACGAATACGACAGCCAAAGCAACCTGACAAAAGAAAGCCGGATCGATCCGCTCGGAAACGAGCTCAGCAGCATCCGCTACGAATACAACGACCTGGACCAAATGATCCGAAAAGGAAGCATAAGCTACACCTATGACGCAAACGGCAATCTGATCGAAGAACGGCAAGAGCAAACGACCATAGCAGCCTATCGATACGACAGTCAAAATAAACTGATTTGGGGTAAGACCGAGCAAGGAGAAGCAAGCTATGTTTATGACGCCATGAGTCATTTGGTCAAACAAGAGCACAAAACAAACGGGCAAACCATAGAAACAAGCATTACGCCAAACTATATTGCCCCGATCGACAGCGCGCTCAAAATCCGGCGAGGAAACGAGCAGCTCCTCTACCTGTACGGAGCAAACGGACAAGACGGAATCTGCAAAGACAACAAAATATACAGCATCACCAAAGACCGATTGGGCAGCATACGAGCCATCACCGATCCGAACGGGCAAAGAATCGTAGCCCACGACTACGACGCATGGGGAGAAGTGAGCAGCCAAATCGGGAGCGGCTACGAAAACAGCTTGATAAGTGAACCGAGCTACACAGGCCATCGGTATGATCCGATGCTCGAGCAATACTATGCCAAAGCGAGAATGTATAGTCCGAACGACAAACGCTTTACAAGTCTCGACCCGATCAGAGACGGACTGAACTGGTACGAATACTGCCGAAGCAACCCGATGAGATACATCGATCCGAACGGAGAGATACCGACGATGGTAATCGGAGGGATAATAGGTTTTGCAGGAGGCACAGTCGATGGAATGATTTCAGAATTAACCGATGGGAAAAAAGGAGTCAACTTTAAAAATGTGGCAGTCGATGCTTTATCCGGAGCCGGAGCCGGTATGCTTGCAGGCTCAGGAGTTGGTATGATTACTTTAGTGACATCCAGCTTTGGAATCGGCGCCGGAAACTATAGTCTAAAAACAACACTCAACAAAGAGTGGGGGCAACGAAGCGCGAGAGAACATATTTATCGCGGGACAGAAACAGGAATTTCATACGCAGTCTCAGCGTTAATCGGAGGAAACTCCTCAGGTACGATAAAGCAACTGAAAGATTTAGCCAATACTGTGTGGGATGACGCATTAGATGAGATTACAATGAGTATGCGTCCTCGAATTCTGCGCCTCAACCAAGTTCTGATTCGAAACGGCACGGAGCGTATCTTGAGAGATTTCACAAGAGAATCGGTTTTAGGAGAGATGAAAGGGACAATTCGTTCATATGCTATGGATATGCTTTTGGGAGAGTTAGTAGATTATCTTCTTAAAAATTCGAATATGCAATATGGAGGGATATCGGTAAAAGGAATTCCACTTCCAAAACTTAGACAATTTGCAGGACTTAAAGGGTTAAGTGAAGCAGATATTAGGATGTTAGAAGAGTATTTTACGAGGTGGCAGAAATGATAAAAGAATTAATCTACAATATCATAGTATATGTTTCTTTTGTTATAGCAATCTATAG
>JBGZCE010000125.1:0-3848 GCA_041845175.1 Filifactoraceae bacterium | reverse complement strand
GGAGCATCAACAGATCCAAAAAATTTCGGAGACGACCTACCGGGTGGATGGACTGGTGAGCATCGACGAGCTCAACGATGAGCTGGACATCGAGCTGCCGACCGATATCACCGAAACGATCGGTGCGCTCCTGCTCGGCGAGCTCGGCAAGCTGCCGAAAAGCGACAAGGATCCGACCTCGGCAGTATTCGGAAACATCGAGCTGAAAGCGGTCAAGATCAGCGACAAACGAATTGTCGACCTGCTTCTGAAAATCAAATCATAAATTCAAGGGAACGAAAGCCGATCGCTCGCGCTGAAAATTTTGCCGAGCCGATCGGCTTGAAAAATTTTTCAAAATAAAATAAAATTTTCTGTTTATTTTTTTGAAGGGCTGTGCTATAATATAGGTAAGTAAAGTTGACATAGATGTGTTAACCTGCCGAGGTCGGAAAAAGCGGATCCGAAGGCATACGGGTACCGCGTCGGCAAGCGGCGCTTCGGGCGACCGAGTTTTCATGTTTGCTCGAGCGAAAGGCTCGAGGGTTGTCGCTTTATTTGTACAAAGACCGAAAGGGGTGAGTCCGCCAAAAGCATAAGTCTTGCAAAAGATGAGAAGGCATCGGCCGATCGGATCGCGATCGACAAAGGATCCGGATTGAAGTCGGGAAGATATTTTTACCGGAGAACTCGTTCATAAGGATCGCACGGATTGCCGAGCGGGCAGAAAAGCTCAACAGGAAACGAAAGGGGTGAGTCCGCCAAAAGCGTTTGAATTGGCAATTGAAAGCACGGAAGGAGAGATTGTTCGCCTTGCGGATTTCAAGGGCAAAAAAATCGTATTATTCTTTTATCCGAAAGCGGATACCTCGGGATGCACGAGCGAAGCGCTCGACTTCAAGGAACATTACGAGGAGTTTCAAAAGTGCAATGCACAAATAATCGGTATCAGCAAAGATCCGGTGAAGAAAAACAAAAATTTCAAAGACAAATACGAATTGCCGTTCCTTTTATTGAGTGATGTGGAAACTACCGTATGCAACGCCTACGGAGTATATAAAGAAAAGAGTATGTACGGCAGGAAGTATATGGGGATCGAACGAAGCACCTTTATCATTGACGAAAAAGGAAACATCGTCAAGGAATACCGAAAGGTAAAAGTAAAGGGTCATGTCTCGGAGGTCTTGGAATCTTTGCGGAAAGGAATCGAATGACAACTGAATATGAGATTTGAAGCGACACGGATCGGAAAGAGGATCGGTGTCGCTTTTTTGCGTTGCTCTTTGAAAAATCGTCGATTTCTTGAATTTCGCGAAAAAACGGCGTATAATCAAAAATATCCGAAAGGATCAAGAGTAATTTCAAAAGGATGGAAAGGACGAGAATGCGATGGATGAAAAAGCTTTTTTTGAGATGACGGAAGAAGAACAGCTGGAGATGATCAGCGCCCTGCATGACGACAACGAGCATCGAAAGATCATTTCGCTGATCCTGAACTTGAAGCCGGAGCAGCTGACCGATCAGCTGGTCGGTCAGCTCGGAGTTGCGTACAACAACAACGAGGAATATGAGAAGGCGATCGAGACCCTGAACAAAGTGCCGGAGGAGGCGCGCGATTTCAGGTGGAGCTATCGAATAGGCTACGCGTATTTTTGGCTCGCCGAGCAGTCGCGAAAGGAGCCGGAGCTGTTTGAGCGCTACAAAACGATCGCGGTCGATTCCTTCCTGCGATCGCTCGAGCTGTCACCGGACAGCCATTTGTCGGACGACTGCATCTATTTTATCAAGGAGATGGGCGAGTTCAATCGAGTGGAGGAGTTTATCGAGCGCGGGCGATTCTTGCGGCTGAAAAGAAAATATGCGCCGCGCAGCCCCGCAAGGATCCGTTATATATAGAACGGGATTTGAAGAAATTCTATAATCCGTTGTATTAATAGAAGCAATCTCGGGGAGGGTTGTTGCGACGATCGCTCGGAGAAGCAATATGATAAGCTACGGTTGATCGGAGAAGCGACGATCGGAAATAAAAAATTTTCTAAAGGAAGTACAGATGAAAAAAAGAAGTATACTTTTTCTGCTGCTGGCGATCCTCTGCGCCGGCTGCGGAACGAACAACGAAGCGCAGCAGAATCCGCAATCGCCGGACGAATCGCAAAGCGCCGAAGCCGTCATTACCTATTCCAATATGGCGGGCGAGCAGAGCCGGCAGGAAGTACAAGATATTCTGCTGTCGCATCTGCCGAGCGTCAGCGTCGATCGCTTTGCGGAATTTGTGGAGGAATACAATACGGCGATCGAAAACACGGGCTTGCAGGATGAATTTGTCACCGCGCAGCAGCCGGTCTACCCGGTCGAGCAGACGGATATCCTGTGGGCGGAGAAGATGGGTGATTATATCGGAACGAACTGCCGGATCAATACCTTCACGCTGCTGAAGGATACGATCGGGATCGAGCCGGATGCGCAGGCGGATCGGGAGCTGTTGTTTTTGGATCATGAAGCCATCGAGAGCAGGTCGCTTTTTTCAGCGGAAGAGAAGCAACGATTCGATACGCTGTTTGCGCGCGTTGCCACCGAGCCGACAAAGGATGTACGGATCCATGCCCAAAAGATGAAGGAGCATTTTGAAAAAATCGAATTTGATAATCAGGCGCGAATGCTTTCGGTGGTGATGCACGATAATTTGGACGGAGATCACCTGTTTGTGGGCCATGTGGGCGTGCTGCTCCCGAGCGGGAACGGCTATCTGTTTGTCGAGAAGCTGTCTTTTCAGGAGCCGTATCAGGCGATCCGGTTTGACACTCCTCAGGCGGCATACGATTATCTGTTGAACAAATACGCGACGGATTACGGGCAGGAAACGGCAGCTGCCTTCATTATGGACAATGCGGAATTGGTAAAGCAGGCGAGCGAGCAATAAGCTCTGAGTCAAAAGGCCGTGAACCGAAAAACCGAAAAACCGAAAAACCGAAAAACCGAAAAACCGAAAAACCGAAAAACAAAACGAGCTCGGCTGAACGGATCCGAAGCGAGCGAAGGTCGAACCTCGAACGATGCTCCGAATTGTCGAAGCAAACGAGCGGACAGGAGCAAAAATTTTTGCATAAGGCGCGAAAAAATGATATAATCGGCTATGGAGAAAGATACACGCCCGGCGCAGGGGGCGGATCGCGCCGAAAGGACGCGGCGCGCTCAAGCGGGCGGGGGACGATTTTTCAAACGGCAGCCGATGTGCTTGCCGCGAGCGGAACAATGATTTGGAAGTGGATGATAAGGAGTAAGGGTGAAACTGCGCAGCTACAAGAAACTGTTTTTGGCGCTGCTTCAATATATGAGCGAGGGCGTTCATGTCATTGACGGCGACGGCAAGACGATCTATTACAACAAACGAATGCAGGAGCTGGAGAGCTTGACGGGGAAGGATGTCATCAACAAATCCTTCGACAAGGTGTTTCAGAACATCGGCGACAGCACGATGCTGCGCTCGCTGCAAAGCAAAGAGATCATCAAGGAGGAGCTGCAAAGCTATATCAATCGCTACGGCAAGCAAATCACGACGGTCAATACGACGATCCCGCTCGTGGAGAGCGGCGAGGTGATCGCCGTTATGGAGATCGCGCATAATGTGACGCGCATTCAGGAGATGAGCGACACGATCATGGAGCTGCGCGGTGCGGGTGATCTGCCGGCGGAAAACAAAAAGAAGAAGCTCGGTCACTACACCTTCGACTCGATCGTCGGAAAGAGTCCGGCGATGGAAAAAACGCTGCACATCGCCAAGCGCGCGAGCAAAAACGACGCGTCGGTCTTTATTTTCGGCGAAACGGGAACCGGAAAGGAGCTGGTGGCGCAGAGCATTCACTATGACG
>JBGZCE010000124.1:0-15311 GCA_041845175.1 Filifactoraceae bacterium | reverse complement strand
GCAAGCGGGATCTTCGGTTCTTCAATCAAAACGCAATACCTCAGGGGGGAATGTCACCTTTGATCCGATCAAGTTTACCAAAGTAGGAGAATACGAGTATACGATTCGCGAGGCCGTGCCGACACCGTCGGATAAAAATATCCGATATGATATGACTATTAAAAATGTCACGGTAAAAGTAACGGATGCGGGCGGATATCTTGTGGCGGATGTATCCTACACTCCGGATAATATATTTAGAAATGAATTCTTCTATCCGCCGGTGAAGTCCGTAATCTCCTTGAAAAAGGTGTTGACAGGAATGCGCTTGGACGGTCTGAGATTCGACTTTGAGCTGAAGGATATGCAGACCGGAGAAACCGTTGTTGTACAAAACTTGAACAACGGGGATATCCTGTATCCGGATATTGAGTTCAAGGATCCGGGTGTGTACAAATTTGAGGTCAGAGAGCTATTGCCAAAGAATCCGGATAAGTATATGACCTATGATACGAAAAAGGTGATCAAGGTTACGGTTACCGTAACGGATGACGGATCGGGAACATTAGTAACCCAAACCGATTACACTCCGGAGGCGGTGTTCTACAACAGCTATAAGATCCGCGGAGGAATTTGGTAGAATTAAAGAGCATGGTTGATCGAGGAAAATAGACTTTCGGTCACAATGTATGGAGAGGTAGTCGGCTCATAAAATGAGCCGACTATTTTTGTATGCAGAAAACAAATAGTAACGGAACTTTGTCGTGGAAGAAAAAACTTTTCTGTAATTTGCGAGCTTGAAGAGTGAAAATGTTATCGTGCATCGAGCGATACTTTGTTGAAAAAAGCAGAATTTTGCTGTATTATAATAACAAAAGAAAGAATTTGGAAGATCGCCGGACCGGAGCGTACAAACATACATAGAAAAAAATATAGACATAAGGTGCAAAGGGAAAAGAAAGAACAGGAAACAGCAAAGAACAAAGAGCAAAGTGGAGAGGACAAAAAACGAATATCAAGACAGAATAAAGAATATAGAACAAACAACAAGCAAAAAGAAAACAGAACAAAGCAGCGAAGAATGAACAACATAATAAAGAACAGTGAGCAAGGAACAAAAAGCGAAAAATAACAAAAAATAGAGAAGAAAGGACAGCAAAAGCGAATAAAAAGAATAAATTAAAAATAGAGAAGCAAACAAACAACAAACAACAAACAATTATACGGGAAGATCGGAGACAGAACATGAGATTGGATAAGTATTTGAAGGTATCACGAATTATTAAGAGAAGAACGGTCGCCAAGGATGCGTCGGACTCGGGTGTGGTGCTGGTCAACGGAAAAGAAGCCAAAGCTTCGACACAGGTGAAGGTGGGCGATATTTTGGAGATCACCTTCGGCAGCAAGGTAATCAAGGTGCGCGTGGATCAGCTGACGGAAAGTACGAAGAAGGAAGATGCGCAATCCATGTATTCGGTGATTGATTAGAGGAGCTTATGGAAAAATTTCATTCAAACGGCGCAGAGCAGAAATCTTATTCGACAGATCCTTCGGCGAAAAAGAATCCGTGGAGTTTTACGCGATTGGTCACGCTTGGAATTATTTTTGTGTTGGTTTATTTGACGACTGCTTTGGTCTCAAAATATTTTACGATACAGCGCTATGAAAAAGAGAAGCAAAGCAGAATGCTCGAGCTTGCCAAATTGGAGGAGGATATCAACAAATTGAACGAGGAGATCGAGCATGCGCAGGATCCGGAGTTTATCGAAAAGATGGCGCGTGAAAAATTAAAAATGGTAAAGCCGAACGAGACGGTCTACATTGTTGTGAAGTAACTTGCAGAGCGAACGGCCGGATGCGGAAGCAAAAGCGCGATGAAAAATCAAAGGAGTGGATCGGCATTGTTGTGAAGCAACTTGCCGGGCGAACGGTCGGATGCGGAAGAAAATGTGCGATGAAACAATCGAACGAATGATTTGCGGAAGAATCCGTAAATCGCTAAGGTGCGAGTAGAGACAGAAGAACTCACACATAATGGCGAGATTTGGCTCGGATGAACGATATAAGAAAGCCGCGAGAGTAGAAACAGCAGTGTAGTTTCAGAAATGAAATTTGGAAGCGAAGCGGAAAAATCACGGGTACGGATCGAACGGATCATAAAGCGGCAGAGTGTTCAAGGAATCGTTGCCGCTAAGACATAAGGAGAGAATATGAAGGTTGCCGGAATTGACATCGGAACAAATTCGATGCGTTTGCTGCTGACGGATTACAAGCAGGAGAAGGAGCAGAATCCCGTTTTTGAAAACAGGAGTAAAGAGGTTCAGATCACCAGAATGGGAAAGGGCGTCAATCGAAATCGGTTGATCGAGCAAAAAACCTTTGACACCAATCTGCATTTTTTTGAACGCTTCGTGCAGAAAGCAAAGGAGAAAAATGCAAGCCGGATCTTCGCGATCGGAACCTCTGCGCTGAGGGATGCCAAAAATTCAAAGGAATTTGTCGAGGCGGCGGAAAGAAACACGGGGATCAAAATCAATATCATCAGCGGAAATTTGGAAGCGGAGCTGGGCTTTTACGGCGTATCGCAGGGCGTGAAAGAGAATGGACGGATTCTGATCATCGACATCGGCGGCGGCTCGACGGAGCTGGTGGTCGGCTCGAAGATCGAAGGGATATTGTTCAAGAAAAGCATCGACATCGGCGCAGTGCGGTTGACGGATTGCTATGGCGAGGATATTGCCAAAATGAGCGAATACATTCTCTCGAAGCTTGAGCTGATATCGGATCTGACATCGCGTTATCAGGTCAAATGCGTGGTCGGGATCGGCGGAACGATCAGCACGGTGTCGGCGATCAATTTGTGTCTGTCGCGCTACGATTCGGATCTGGTACACAACAGCAGGATCCGCATCGAGCAGGCGGAGGCCATACTCAAATCGTTGCTTCAGCTCAGCCCGGAGGAAAGAAAAAAGGTAGTCGGCCTGCAGCCGGAGCGAGCGGACATCATCGTTGCCGGCATCAATATCTTGCATCGTCTGATGCAGCTGATGAACATTTCGGAAGTGACGGTCAGCGAGTATGACAATTTGGAGGGGCTGATCTATTACTATTTGAGGAATGAATAATGAAGCACCATGATGTTCTGATTGTCGGCGCCGGCCCTGCCGGCATGATGGCGGCGCTTTCGGCGCGAAAAGTAAGCGGGAATGCGAGCATCGCGCTGGTGGAGGCAAATTCTTCGGCAGGTAAAAAGCTCCGTCTAACCGGTGGCGGCCGCTGCAACATCACCACCGCCGTTTCGGGAAAGGATTTTTTGGACTATATCCCGCAAAATCCGAAATTCCTTTACAAGGCATTTCATCAGTTCAACAATGAAGCGACGATTTCTTTTTTTGAAAAAGAGGGCGTTCGATTTCATATCGAGGGGAAAAAATTTTATCCGAATTCGGAGCGAGCGGATGAAATTATCACGGTTTTTCTGAAAATGCTCGCAAGGGAGCGGATCGAAATAATCTACGACTGTATGGCGACGGATTTTGAAGCATGCGACAAAATAGTATTGCTGACGACTCGAGGGAAAATGCGCTGCAAAAAGCTGATTCTGGCAGCCGGCGGCGCAAGCTTTCCAAGGACCGGCTCCGACTGGCGGGTCAATCGGCTTTTGTCGGAAAAAGGGATCGCGGTTCATCCGCCGTTGCCGTCGCTGACGCAGCTTGTCGTGAAGAATGCTCGCTCGCAGTGGGCGGGGATCTCGCCGGATGAGGTCGGACTGACGATTTTTGAAAACGGCAAAAAGCTCAAGACATTGCGCGGGGAGATGATCTTTACGCATCGGGGCATCAGCGGCCCGGTCGCGATGGATGCTTCGGCTTATCTTTCGGGCAGACCGATCGAAAGCATCGAGATCGCTTTGGATCTGATCCCATCGGTGGAAAGAGCGGCATTGATCGAGCTGATCCGGATGAAAAGGGACAAGCGCCTTACGAATCTGCTCTCGGCACATCTGCCGAAAAATCTGCTGAAAAGCCTTTTTTCGGACGCAGAGGATATGGCGGACGGACGCAATTTGAAAAAAGCGCAGTATGAGGAGCTTGCCGATCGGCTGAAGGCGATGCGAATAACGCTTCGATCGCTCGGCACAATGGAAGAAGCGATTGTCACGCGCGGCGGTGTTTCGGTGAAGGAGATCGATCCGGCAACGATGGCGCTGAAAAGGATGAAGAATCTTTATGTCGCCGGAGAAATGATCGATGTGGACGGATTGACCGGCGGATTCAATCTTCAAATCGCGTTTTCGACCGGCGCTTTGGCGGGCCGCTCGGCGGCGATGGATCTGTAAGCTATGGCTGCAAAGCGATCGAAAACCATCAAAAACGGTATAACGCTACGGCGAAAACCTGTTTGAACTTCAAAAGTCCGAATCAAGTAGTATCGGAGTATTTCTCAAAAGTGTAACATATGTCTTGACAGCTAAGAAAACAACGAAGACAAAATCTGTCCAAGCTATTGACAAATCTGGTGATTCATCGTAAAATGTTGCCTTGTAAGCACAAAAAAATGCTTAAGAAAAAAATATAAAATTCCTGACAAAAACATTTGCATTATACATCGTTCAACTCGTGTGTTTGCAAATGTTGACGCTTTTTGGCTCCCATTTTGTTTCGAGGCGGGCAAAATTTTTGCTCGGATCGAAGCGGTAAATATTTTTGAAACGGAGGAGAATGATGGAGAAAGCCCTTATTGAACTTGTCAATGTTAACAAAATTTTTGAGGATGACGGAAAGCAGGTTTTGAGCAATATCAATCTGCAAATCATGGAGAAGGAGTTCGTAACTCTTTTGGGTCCGTCGGGATGTGGCAAGACCACGACATTGAGGTTGATCGGCGGCTTTACGAATCATACTTCGGGCGATGTTCTTTTTGACGGGCAGGAAATCAGCAAGGTTCCGGCATACAAGCGTCAGATTAATACGGTTTTTCAAAAATACGCGCTGTTTCCGCATCTGGATGTGTATGAAAATATCGCGTTCGGTTTGAAAATCAAAAAAATGGATGAGGCGACGATCAAGCAGAAGGTGAAGAAGATGCTGAAGCTGGTGAATTTATCCGGCTTTGAAAATCGAGCCATCCAATCGCTGTCCGGCGGACAGCAGCAGAGGATCGCAATCGCCAGGGCGCTCATCAACGAGCCGAAGGTGCTTCTTTTGGACGAGCCGCTCGGTGCGCTGGATCTGAAGCTGCGTAAGGATATGCAGTATGAGCTTAAGACCATGCAGCAGGAGCTTGGGATTACCTTTATTTATGTGACGCATGATCAGGAGGAGGCGCTGACGATGTCCGATCGGATCGTCGTGATGAACGAAGGCAAGATCCAACAGATCGGAAGTCCGGTGGATATTTACAATGAACCGATCAATCGCTTTGTTGCTGATTTTATCGGCGAGAGCAATATTTTTACGGGCACGATGATCGACGACCTCAGAGTGTTAGTCAATAATGTCGAGTTTGCCTGTGTCGATAAGGGATTTGAGAAGAATGAAGCGATCGATGTGGTGATCCGACCGGAAGATGTGGAGATTGTCGCGAAGGATGCCGCAAAAATCAGAGGGCTTGTGACGGATGTCGTGTTCAAGGGCGTTCATTATGAGATCATCGTGATCGACGAGTTCGATCAGAAGGAATGGATGATTCACTCCATTCATAGTGCGGAGGTTGATTCGATCGTCGGGCTGACCTTCGATCCGGAGGCGATACACATTATGAGAAAGGGGGAAACCGTCATTGAACAATAAGAAGGAATACCTTTCGATCCCGTATGTGGCTTGGGCGATCATCTTTACGGTGGTTCCGCTGATCATCATTCTGATGTACTCCTTTACAAAGCGCGATGCGTTCGGCAACATCATATTTGAGTTTACGCTGGACAATTACAAGAATTTTTTCACCCCGATCTATCTCAATGTGCTTTGGCGCTCGGTCAAGCTCTCGGTGTACAGTACAATCATCTGCTTGCTGATCGGCTATCCGATGGCCTTTATCATTTCGCGCGCGAAGGGCTTGACGCAGAATATGATGGCGCTGCTTTTCGTCGTGCCGCTGTGGACGAATTTTTTGCTAAGGACCTACGCATGGATGGGGCTCTTGCGCGATCAGGGGATTATCAATGAGATCCTGATGAAGCTGGGCATCATTTCCGAGCCGATCCAAATGCTGTACACCAACGGAGCTGTGATTCTGGGCATGGTGTACAACTTTTTGCCGTTTATGGTGCTCCCGATCTATTCCGTGCTTGTGAAAATGGACAAGAGTCTGATCGAAGCGGCGAGAGATCTCGGCGCGAATGAGGCGAAGGTTTTCAGCAAGGTAATCTTTCCGCTGAGCTTTCCGGGGGTTGCGACGGGGATTATTATGGTGTTTATGCCCGCCGTTTCCACCTTTGTCATTTCCGATCTGTTGGGCGGAGGACAGACCATTTTGCTCGGCAATCTGATCCAAAATCAGTTTATCGGCGCGCGAAATTGGCAGTTCGGCTCGGCGGTTTCCGTTTTGATGATGATCATGCTCATCGTTTCGATGACCTATTTTGTTAAGAACAGCTCCAAAGACGGAGGTGGCCGGCTATGGTAAGATTGAAAAAGCTTGCGGCTGTCCTTTACAGTCTTTTGATCTACGCTTTTTTGTATATTCCGATCGTCGTTTTGATCATTTTTTCGTTTAACGACTCGAAATATCGGGGCAACTGGAACGGATTTACGCTCCGATGGTATTCGGATCTGTTTTCCGATCCGGAGATTCTTTCCGTAATCTATACGACTTTGTTTGTGGCGATCGCCGCCTCACTGCTTGCGACGATCATCGGCACGATCACAGCGATCGGCATCCACAATTTGAAGCCGAAGTATAAGGCGATTTTCATCAATCTGAGCTATATTCCGATGATCAGCCCGGATATCGTCATCGGGATCTCGCTGCTGACGCTCTTTGTAATGCTCAAGCTTCCGCAGGGGATGATCACTCTCGTGCTGGCGCATATCACCTTCAACATCCCGTATGTGATCTTTGCGGTGCTGCCGAAGCTGCAGCAGCTTGATCCGCACATGGAGGAGGCCGCGCTGGATCTGGGGGCGACGCCGTCGCAGGCATTTTGGAAGGTGATCTTTCCGGAGATCGTGCCGGGGATATTGACCGGTGCGCTGCTGGCGTTTACGATGTCGCTGGATGATTTTATCGTCAGCTTTTTTACAACGGGATCGGGGGTTTCAACCCTTTCTATAAAGATTTATTCCATGACAAAGCGCGGGGTCAGTCCAATGATAAATGCCCTGTCGAGTATTCTGTTTTTGGTATCGATTGTTGTCGTGCTGGTTGTCCAGTACAAGCAATATCGTGAAGATGAAAAGCGAAGAGCGGAGATGCGGCTTCGTCAGAATGATTAGAAAGAAGGAGAAAAAGGAATTGAAAAAAATTTTGTTGGCGGCTTTGGCGGCCGTAACGGTTTTTGCAGCGGTAGGCTGTTCAAGCGATTCGGGAAAACAGGTTTTGAATGTGTACAACTGGGGAGACTATATCGACTCGTCGGTCATCGAGGAATTTGAAGAAGAATTCGATGTCAAGGTGAACTACGAGGAATATGCCAATAATGAAGAAATGCTTGCGAAGATTAAAACGGGCGGGACAGCCTATGATGTGATCTTTCCATCCGAATATATGATCGAATATATGATCGCGGCGGATATGCTGAACGAGCTCGATTACTCAAAGCTGACAAATTACGGCAATATGGATGAGCGATTTTTGAATTTGGCGTATGATCCGAACAATGCCCATTCCATTCCGTACATGTGGGGAACGATGGGAATCGTCTACAACAAGAATATGGTGACGGAAACGGTGGATTCGTGGGAGATTCTTTGGGATGAGGAATATGCCGGAAAAATTTTGATGCTGGATTCCTCGAGAGATTCGCTTGTGCCGGCGCTCAAAAAGCTCGGCTTCTCCATCAATACGAAAAATATTGACGAGCTGAATGCGGCGAGAGATGAGCTGATCAAGCAAAAGCCGCTCGTTCGGGCGTATGAGGTCGATACCTACAAGGATCAGATGATCGCGGAGGAAGCCGCGATGGCGCTGACCTGGTCGGGCGATGCGTATCTGCTGATCTCCGAGAACGAAAATTTGGAATTTGCGATCCCGAAAGAGGGTACGAATCTTTGGTTCGACGCGGTAGCGATTCCGAAAACAGCGCAGAACATCGACTTGGCGCATGAGTTTATCAACTTCCTGATGCGCGCGGATGTGGCGGCGAAAAACAGCGACTATATCAAATATTCCTCGCCGAACGCGGCAGCGGTGCCGTTGCTTCCGGAGGAGGATTCGAGCAATGAGAATCTGTATCCGCAGGGCGATATCATGTCCCTGGGCGAAGTGTTTTTGGATATGGGCGAGTTCACGGTCGAATACGATCGAGTGTGGACAGAGGTAAAAGCCTCGTAGGAAGCTGCTCGCTGAAAACAAAATACAAATACAATGCCGACTTCAAATGCTGGAGTCGGTATTTTGTTGCCCGAAATTTCCGCTTCGCGCGCTGAACATTGAGAAACCTCTACGAAAGCTTTCTCAGCATGAACTTCCTGCTTCGGCGAGTGTGATCTTGCGGCGCTTGTGATATTGGTGTGAAATTCCTGCTCCGGCGAGTGCGATCCTGCGGCGTTTGTGATATTGGTGTGAAATTCCTGCTTCGGAGAGTGTGATCCTGCGGCGTTTGTGATATTGAGTGTATAAAGTTCTTGCTTCGGACAAAATTTCTGATATAGTAGAAGAAGAAACACAAAAATTTTGAACCGCGAAAGTTCTCTGCGCTTGATTGAGCGCAAGGGATCACGCGAAGCTTTCGACAGCCGTGCATAAAGCGCAAGCGATCCGCATAGCGATACAACGATCTCGATACGGCATAAAAGCTTGGACAGTCGCAAGGCGATCGAGCAAGTCAGCGACGGAATCAAGCAGGGCGGCGCAAAAATTTTGACGGCAATGACAGAAAAGGCATATTCGTTTATAATATAAGTCGGAGAGAAATGATCCGAGCAATTTATCGGCTATGAGAAAATCATCGCGGATCATCGCGAGAGCGCCGATGATTTGTTGCAGGCAACAGAGAGGTCAAGCCATTCATCCGATCGGACACAAAAGAAAATACTTCAATAAAGGATAATATATGAAACAGTTTGAACATGGGGCGGACAGCGAGCGCATCAAAGCGAAGTACCGCATCGAGCGGCTGCTGGATTACAGCGCCAATATCAATATCTTTACGCCGAGCGGCGTGGCGGAGCGTCTGAATGAGATCCGGCCGCAGGAGCTGGCGGTCTATCCGGACATCGCATACACCGCGCTTCGGCAAAAATTATCAAAAAAATACGCTGTGGATGCGGAGCGGATCATCGTCGGCAACGGCTCGACCGAGATGATGTTTTTGCTGACGCGGCTCGGAGAGGTCGCGCGAGTGGGCGCGATTCAGCCGACCTTTGCCGAATATCACCGTGCCTGTCGTGTGTCGGGGAAGGAGGCGGTCAGCTTTTATTATGACAAGGAGTTCAAGATCGATCTCGATCGGATCGATCTCGATCGGGTCGATCTGCTCTTCGTGTGCAATCCCAACAATCCATCCGGCAGCAGCAACGATCTGTCGGAGCTGATCCGCCGCGCGCAGCAAAAAAATGTGCTCGTTGCGGTCGATGAGACCTTTATGGATTTTGTCGGAGACAGCAGCCGGTCGGCGATGCGATATTTGGATCGCTGCGACAATCTGATCGTGATCAAGGCGCTGACCAAATTTTACGCACTGACCGGCGTGCGGCTCGGCTATGCGTTTTCGTCCGAGCGCTTCATCGCCAAGCTCTGGGCGATCAAGGAGCCGTGGACGGTCAATGCCTTTGCCGAGCGATTGGTCGATGTGATCTTCGATGAGCAATTTGAAAAGCGCTCAGTCGCCTTTTACCGGGAGGAGATCGCGTGGATGAAAGAGGAGCTCGACAAGCTCGAGGGGCTCTTTGTCTATCCGAGTGAGAGCAATTTTTTTCTGATCCGGCTGCCCGAGCGTTGGACTGCCGAGCGCTTCAAGGAAAGATTGATTCTCGACCACGAGATATTGATCCGCGACTGCTCGAATTTTGACGGACTGGACGCACATCATATCCGAGTGAATATCAAGGAGCGGTCGAGCAACGAGCGGTTGATCGAGGCGATCCGAAAAGAGGTGTACAATGGCTAAAAAAATTATGATCCAGGGAACCTCCTCCGGCGCGGGGAAAAGCATCGTGGCGACGGCGCTCTGCCGCATCTTTACGACGGACGGCTATGCGGTCGCTCCGTTCAAGCCGCAGAATATGGCGCTCAACAGCTTTGTGACGACGGAAGGGCTGGAGATCGGTCGAGCGCAGGTCGTGCAGGCGGAGGCGGCGAAAAAGATTCCGACCGTGCACATGAACCCGATCCTGCTCAAGCCGACGGGCAACAATCTGTCGCAGGTGATTGTTCGCGGAAAGGCGATCGCCAATATGGACAGCGATACCTACAAGCAGAAAAAGCTTGAGCTTTTGCCTGTTATCGAGGAATCCTTTCGCCTGCTTGCCGAGCAGAACGACATTATCGTGATCGAGGGCGCGGGCAGTCCGGCGGAGCTCAATATGATGGAGACGGATATTTCCAATATGAAGTCCGCCGAGCGACTTGAAGCGCCGGTGCTTTTGGTCGCGGATATCGATCGCGGCGGCGTGTTTGCATCGATCTACGGGACGGTGATGCTCCAGTCGGAGGAAAACCGCGCGCGCATCAAGGGCATCCTCATCAACAAATTCAAGGGCAGAAAGCAGCTGCTGGCGGAAGGGATCGAACGAATCGAGCGCCTGACAGGGATCCCGGTGCTCGGGATCCTGCCGTATGAGCGGATCGCTCTGGAGGATGAGGATTCGATCAGCGAAAAGCGATTTTGGGATGCGGGCGCTGCGGAGGATATTCTCATCGAGGTGGTGCGTCATCCGCATCTGTCGAATGCGACGGACCTTGAAGCGCTGCGCCATATCGACGGCGTAACGGTTCGGTATGTCGAGCCGACGGGGGCTTTTTCAACGCCCGATCTGATCGTGATCCCGGGCACCAAAAATACGATCGCGGATCTGCGAACGCTCAAAAACAGCAAGCTGTTGAGGCAGCTGATCGAATTGCATAAGCACAAAAAGACGCCGATCATCGGCATCTGCGGGGGCTTTCAAATGCTCGGCAAAACGATCCGCGATCCGCATCATCTGGAGGATACCGTCGATGAAATCAGCGGTTTCGGATTGCTGGAGCATGAAACGATCTTTGAACACGAAAAGGTGACGACGCAGGCGAAGGCGACGGTGCAGAGGATCGAGCTGCCGACGGACAGTCCGTTCTCGGGCATGGCGGGCATCGAGCTTGTCGGCTACGAGGTACACAGCGGCCGCACACCGGTGGACACGGAGCGAAGCATCGTGTTTACCAGACTGACCGAGGTGCTCGGCGAGCAAAAGGATCAAACGGACGGCATTTTGAATCCTCAAGCCGATGTGATGGGCACCTATTTGCACGGACTGTTCGACAATGCGGACTTTACGACCGCGCTGATCAACAATCTCCGGCGAAAAAAGGGACTTGCCGCATCGCAAAGCCTTTTCAGCTATGAAGAATTCAAAGAGAAGGAATTTCAAAAGCTTGAAAAGCTCTTCCGTGAAAATATCGATATTGAAAAGATCTATGAACTTTTGGGATAGGGAAGGAGGTCTCCCATGTCTGTAAAATTGCGTGACCCGATGAGTGCGATCAGCCACTACATCGGCGCAGGACTTTCACTTTTGGCGATCGTGATCGTCAGCCTGACGGGCGTTTTCGGATTTTCTTTCAAGACGGTGGATCTGGTATCCACGCTGATCTTTACCGCGACGATGCTGCTGCTGTATCTGGCGAGCGGGATCTATCACAGCGTCAATGTATCCGACGAAAAGCTGATTATCTTTCGCAAGATCGACCATTCGATGATCTATCTGCTGATTGCGGGATCCTACACGCCGTTTTTGTTGGCGCTTGTGAACAAAAAATTTTCGATCGGGCTGATGATCCTCGTTTGGGGGCTTGCGATCGCCGGGATCGTGCTCAAAGTATTTTTCTTTCGGCTGCCGCGAACGGTCAGCACGATCATGTACATCGCGCTCGGCTGGCTCGTGATCTTCTTTATCCGAGACATCGCGCAGATCCTGCCGTTTCGCTATATCCTGCTGCTCGCGCTCGGCGGGCTGAGCTATTCGATCGGTGGCGTGATCTATATTTTGAAAAAGCCGTCCTTTTCCAAATGCGGCTTTCACGACATCTTTCATCTCTTTGTGCTGGCGGGCAGCCTTTGCCAGTTCTTCGCCGTCTATTTCGGCATCCTGCTCTCGAACGGGATCGCCTGATCGCGCGCCTTTGCGAAGCCCTTGAAAAAAATATGGTAATCGTACACGAAATGAAAACTTTTTCCTTGACAATAATTTGCTTACGGATTTATAATGTATCTATACATAAATAGAGGTGCGTTTGAATAGGTAGTACATAATTGTAAAGATTAGGAGTGTCGATATTGTGTATGAATTTGTCAATCGCCGAAGGCGTATGCAGGCCCTAATGCATATCGTCCTGGTGGGCAAGCGATAGCTTGCTACTGTCATAGCTTGTCTATGGAGCGCTGTTTATGCAATTTGAATTGCATAGCGGCGCTTTTTTATGATTTTTATTAAAGGAAGGAGTAAAGAAAAAATGAAATCGATCATTCGGTTGAGAATGAGCGCGCACGATGCGCATTACGGCGGCAACCTGGTGGACGGAGCAAGAATGCTCGGGTTGTTCGGGGACGTGGCGACGGAGCTGCTAATCCGACACGATGGAGACGAAGGTCTGTTTAAGGCATACGAGTCCGTCGAATTTATGGCACCGGTGTTTGCGGGCGACTATATTGAAGCGGTCGGCGAGATCGTGCAGGTAGGAAACAGCTCCAGAAAAATGGTGTTTGAAGCGAGAAAGGTGATCGTTCCGCGAACGGACATCAACGATTCCGCGGCAGATGTTCTGGAGGAGCCGGTCGTCGTTTGCAAAGCGGTGGGAACCTGCGTCGTGCCGAAGGATAAACAAAGAAAAAAATAATTCGGGATTACTTACAACAATAATAAAATTTGGGAGGTACTTATGAAAGGAAACAAATACGGAACACACCGAGTCATCGAGCCGAAAGGAGTATTGCCTCAACCGGCGTTGAAGATCGACAACACGATGGAGATCTACGATAACGAGATCCTGATCGATGTGAAAGCGCTCAACATCGACTCGGCAAGCTTTACACAAATCGAAGAGGCTTGCGGACATGATGTTGAAAAGATCAAGGAGATGATTCTTTCGATCGTTGCGGAAAGAGGAAAAATGCAAAATCCGGTGACCGGCTCCGGCGGAATGCTGATCGGAACGGTAAAAGAGATCGGAAAAGACTTGGTCGGCAAAACCGATCTGAAGGTGGGCGACAAGCTGGCTACTTTGGTTTCATTATCGCTTACGCCGCTGAAGATCGAAGAGATCATCAAGATCCATCCGGATATCGACCGTGTAGAGATCAAAGGGCAGGCGATCCTGTTCGAGAGCGGGATTTATTCCGTGCTTCCGGAGGATATGTCCGAAACGCTTGCGTTGGCGGCGCTGGATGTAGCGGGCGCGCCGGCTCAAACTGCGAAGCTCGTGAAGCCGGGCGATGCGGTAGTGATCCTCGGAGCGGCAGGAAAATCCGGTATGATGTGCGCATACGAAGCGAAAAAACGCGTAGGCCCTACCGGCAATGTGATCGGTGTCGTTCGTAAGGAATCCGATGTTGAGAAACTCATGTCTGCCGGATTCTGCCACAAGGTAGTCGTTGCAAGCGCAACCATGCCGACCGAAGTGCTCGACAAGGTGCTTGAAGCGAACGACGGCAAAGAGGTGGATATCATGATTAACTGCGTAAACATCGAGAACACCGAAATGACTTCGATCCTACCGGTTCGTGACGGCGGAATCGTATACTTCTTCTCGATGGCGACTTCCTTCACAAAAGCTGCGCTCGGCGCGGAAGGAGTCGGCAAGGATGTCAACATGATTATCGGAAACGGATATACAAAGGATCATGCAGCGATCACATTGGAAGAGTTGAGAGAATCCAAAGAGCTGAGAGAGATTTTTGAAAAGCAGTATGTATAAAAAATGATCTGTGCAAAACAAGGTTAGAAATCAATCGAAAAGGAGAATGAAATGAAAGTTTACAGAAGACATGAGCTGTTTCCGAATGTATCGGACGCAGACTGGAATGACTGGAAATGGCAGGTAAGAAACCGAATCGAAACGGTGGAAGAGCTGAAAAAATACATCCCTCTTACGGAAGAAGAGGAAAGAGGCGTGACTGAATCGCTGAAAATGCTTCGTATGGCGATCACACCGTACTACTTGTCGATCATCGATCCGAACGATCCGAACGATCCGGTAAGATTGCAGGCGATCCCGACCGCGCCGGAGGTTTACCGTGCGCCGGAGGACGAAGAGGATCCGCTGCATGAGGATGTGGACTCTCCGACACCGGGACTTACGCATCGATATCCGGACAGAGCGCTCGTGCTCGTGACCGATCAGTGCTCAATGTATTGCAGACATTGCACCAGAAGACGATTTGCAGGACAAAACGACTCGGCGGTTCCGATGGAAAACATCAAAAAAGCGATCGAATACATCCGCAACACACCGCAGGTACGCGATGTGCTTCTTTCGGGCGGTGACGCGCTTTTGATGAGCGACGAGCGTTTGGAAGAGATTATCAAGGAGCTCAGAACGATTCCTCATGTCGAGATCATCCGTATCGGATCCCGAACACCGGTCGTTCTTCCGCAAAGGATCACGGACGATCTTTGCAATATGTTGAAGAAGTATCATCCGATTTGGCTGAACACACACTTCAACCACTCGAACGAGATCAACGAAGAAACCGCAGCAGCGTGCGAAAGAATGGCGGATGCCGGAATCCCGCTCGGAAACCAATCCGTGCTGTTGAGAGGAGTAAACGACTGTCCTCATGTTATGCTCAAGCTTGTGAACGACCTCGTGAAAATCAGAGTAAGACCGTACTACATCTATCAGTGCGACCTTTCGCTCGGATTGTCTCACTTCAGAACCTCCGTGTCCAAAGGGATCGAGATCATCGAAGCGCTTCGCGGACATACCTCCGGATACTGCGTTCCGACCTTCGTTGTTGACGCACCGGGCGGCGGCGG
>JBGZCE010000123.1:0-3226 GCA_041845175.1 Filifactoraceae bacterium | reverse complement strand
GATCGGAAAGGCGGATATTTTGTATATGACGCGCATTCAGCGGGAGCGCTTCGAGGATCCGGCGGAGTATGAGCGATTGAAGGATTCCTATATTTTGGACGCGCAAAAAATGAGATCGGCAAAGCAGAATATGATCGTGCTGCATCCGCTGCCGCGCGTGAACGAGATCGCGCAAGAGGTGGACGAGGATCCGCGGGCAAAATATTTCGACCAGGCAAAATACGGGATGTTTATCCGGATGGCTTTGATCCTGACGCTGATCAGGCTGAATAAGGGGGGAGAACGATGATTCGAATCAATCAGGCAACGATAATCGATAAATATATTCACTGCGTGGACGATGTGCTGATCGTCGGCGACAGGATCGCGCGGATCGGCAAGGAGGCGGTCGATGCGTATCTGCGGACTGCGCCGGGCGAGGCGAGGATTCTTTCCGGCAGAGGAAAATATTTGGCGCCGAGCCTGGTCGATCTGCATTTTCATCTGCGCAATCCCGGACAGGAATACAAGCAAACCTATGAGGAGGCCTCGGCGGCGTGCCTTCGAGGAGGCTACACCAAGGTGGTGGCAATGGCGAATACGAAGCCCGCAGCGGACTGCGCGGCGGTGATCGATGAGGTGCAGGAGGCGATGAAAAATTTGCCGCTTGAGGTCATCCAGGCGGCGGCAGTCACCGTCGGGCTACAAGGGGAGGAGCTTGTCGATTTTGAGGCGCTCCGCGAAAAGACCTTCGTGTTTTCCGATGACGGACGCAATGTGGATTCGGCCGAGGTGATGGAGCGGGCATTGATCCGATCGCGCGAGTTGGATTTTATCCTCATGGATCACGATGAGCCGGAAACGGAAATGGTGATCCGAAATATCGAGCTGGCAAAGCGTACGATGGGACGCATTCATTTTTGCCATATCAGCAAAAAAGAATCGATCGCGGCGATCGCGGAGGCGATGAAGGAATGCCCGTCGATCAGCTTCGAGGTTTCGCCGCATCACATCTTTGCATCGGATCTGACCTACCGTGTCAATCCGCCGATCGGCGACGAGGAGGACAATCAGGCAATCCTTGAGGCGATCAAAAGCGGCGCGGTCAACGCGATCGCAACCGATCATGCGCCGCATTCCGAGGAGGACAAGGAGAAGGGCGCGCCGGGAATCGCAACGATCGAAACGGCATTCGGGATGGTCAGAAGAATCTTTGCGCAAAACGGCATTTCGATCCGAAAGCAGATCGAGCTGATGAGCAACAATCCGTCCGAGCTGCTCGGAGAAGACAATCGCATCCGTGAGGGTGCGCGCGCGGATCTGATTTTGTTCGACGACGAAAAATATGTGATTGACAAGCACAGCTTTGTGACGAGGAGCAAAAATACGCCCTTTGACAAGATGACAGCGCAGGGGCGAATTTTATATACGATCGTGGGAGGAATTTTGTATGATAATGAACGAGCTTAGAAGGAGAGCGATCGAGGCAAGCCCGCTGTGCGTGGGGATCGATCTGCGCGAGGATCATATTCCGGAGGAGCTGCAGAGCCTCCCGCTTGAACGGCAATTTGTCGAATATGCGAAGGAGATCGTCGAAGCGTCTGCGGGCTATGCGTCCTGTTACAAGGTGCAGATCGCATGCTATGAGGCATACGGACTTCAAGGATTACAAGCCTACAAGGAAATTCTGAGCCTCGTGCGCCGAGCGGGACATATCGTGATCGCGGACATCAAGCGCGGCGACATCGGCTCGACGGCTCAGATGTATGCGCAGGGACATTTTGAGGGCGACTTTGAGGCGGACATCCTGACGCTCAATCCGTACATGGGGCATGATGCGATCTCGCCGTACACGGAATATATTCGAAAAAAAAATAAAGGGGCGTTTATTTTGGGCAAGACCTCCAATGCCGGCTCGGCGGATTTTCGGGATCTGTCGCTCGGTGACGAATTTGTGTATGAGCGTGTGCTGAAAACAATCCACGCATGGAACAAGGCGGTGGATGCTCAGGCGGGCTACGGTGGCTACGGCGCAGTGGTCGGCGTCAATCATGCCGGCGAGCTGGACAGACTCAAAAGAGCGACCGACGGACTGTTTCTGCTGATCCCCGGCTACGGCGCGCAGGGAGCGAAAATTGAGGATATCGCGGCATTGGTGCAAAAAAACAAAAATGGCGTGATCAATGTTTCCAGAGGCTATACCGCAAATATCGGCAAGGATTTCAGAAGAGAGCTGCGCATGCGCGCAGTCGACTTGGCGGAGGAATTGGGACAATGTTTCAGATAAGAAAGGGACGGGTGCTGGAGAATCGCCGCATCACGAGCGATATGCTTTTGATGAGGGTGGCAGGCGAATTTGAAGTAAAAGCCGGACAGTTTTTTATGCTCAAGGTGCCCGATGCGGATATGACGCTGTACCGTCCGATCAGTGTCTTTGATGCGGATGAGCGGTCGGTCAGCTTTTTGTATAGCGTCCGTGGCAAGGGCACGCGAATCTTCTCGCATCTGTGCGAGGGTGACGAGCTTCTTTTGCACGGCGCATACGGCAACGGCTTTCCGCCGGGAGCGGAAAGGCTCGCACTCGTCGGCGGCGGGATCGGGATGGCGCCGCTGCTGTTGACCGCCAAAAGGAATCCGATCTGCAAGGTCTATATCGGACTGCGCGAGAATCTGTACACCGAGGAGGAGCTTGGAGAAATCCGAGGGCTGTTCGGCGAGGTGGATATGGAGCTTAAGATCGGGGGATTAATCACCGACTTCGTGCCCTTTGAACGCTATGAGCAAATCTTCACCTGCGGGCCGGAGATTATGATGGCGGCGGTGGTGAAAAAGCATCCGAACACCTATGTGTCGCTGGAAAAACACATGGGCTGCGGCGTCGGGGCCTGTCTGTCCTGCAGCTGTAAGGTGGCGGGCAAAAACAAAAAGGTTTGTCAGGACGGGCCGGTATTTTTCGGACGGGAGGTATTTTGATGGAGAAGGTGTTCGGCAAGGAATTCAAAAATATCGTGATCGGCGCGTCGGGGACCTTCGGCTTCGGGCGCGAGTTTGATCGCTTTTACGATGTGTCGATCCTGGGCGGAATCTCCTCCAAGGGGCTGACGCTCGAACCGCGACAGGGCAATTCGGGCATTCGGATCATTGAAACACCGTCGGGCATCATGAATTCGATCGGGCTTGAGAATCCGGGCGTGCATGCCTTTTTGGAGGAAGAGCTGCCCTTTATGAAAAGCAAAAACACGGTCGT
>JBGZCE010000122.1:0-4669 GCA_041845175.1 Filifactoraceae bacterium | reverse complement strand
GCTACGAATTGGGCTGCCTGAACCTTTCTGAAAAGCTCCTTCGCATTTCTTCCGATCCCCGGCGCGCACACCTCGTAAACGACGATCTCTCCCTGCGGATTAACCAAAATGGACGCTCTGTAAGCCTGTCCCTGTCCTTCGATCAATACATCAAAGAAGCTCGACAATACGAGAGAACGGTCCGAGATGAGCGGATACTCCACCTTTTTAATTGCTTCGGAGGCATCCTTCCATGCCTTGTGAACAAATTCGCTGTCCGTTGAAACTCCATACACTTCACAATCGAGCTCTTTAAACTGCGGATAGAATTTCGCCAGATCCTCCAGCTCGGTCGGGCAAACGAAGGTAAAGTCTCCCGGATAGAAGAAGAACAAGCCCCATTTCCCAAGCACATCATTTTTTGTAATGGTCGTAAAGCTGTCGTTAACAAATGCAGGAACCGAAAAATCCTCAATTTTTTTACCGATAAATTGGCACATGGTTTTAAAATCCTTTCTTAACGCTATAATAAAAAAATACCTGTTCATTCCTGAACTGCCTACCTTACTATTATATCATTATTAGGAATTTGTATCAAATAAAATTTTTTAATAAATAAAGAAAAATTTTAATAGCTGACCTTTAATGTCATCCCCGGCAGAGAAACCCCTTCACTTCGGACAATGCTGTGCTTATCCTCGGCGGTAAAGCCGATCGTTTCTCCGTCCTTCAAAACAACATCGTATTCCAGCACATACGCCGCAATACTGTATAAAAAATTCTGTACCTCCGCCGGAGGTGCATCTACATCGAGGACTTCCATCTCATCCTTTCCGAACAGCTTCATCCCGTAAGTATATCCGCAAACTCCTTTTTCCCCTTGATAAAGCTGAAACCAAATCCAGTTGTAGACCGGCATTTGCCCTTCTTTCATCATTTGTGCAAATTCTTTGTAGAAGCTTGGCTGAAATACCGTCCCGCTGGCATATACTCCCAGCGCAGCATCTTGCTTGCAGCAGCTTGCAACGGTTTTTACAAAAAGCTTTCCTCGCTCATACAGATCCGCATCTTTTCCCAAAACCGCTACCATTAAGTGCGCTTTGTGTGATTTCGCGGTTTCAAACGCTTCCGGCCACATATAATTGTTCTTGGCATTTTCTTCCGCTTCCTGATTCGGTATCGGTGCCGGCATCAAAGCAACCGACACCATCGCATCGCCTATGGAAAAGATCAGATTATCCTCGCCGCCTTCCTCGTTTGCCACCTCCAGATCCCAATCCTCCGTCAGATTTTTTATCAGCTGCGTTTTATCCCATCGGTTCTCGGACAAAAGAACAAATCCGACAAAGGATCCCCTTGCCGCCTTCTCCCTCTCTTCTTCCCGTGCCGCCTCTTCCATCCAATATGCTCGAATCATTTCAACCATTTCAGTCGCCTTTTCGACCGCCGTGCGTTCGTCATATTCCTCCATCTCGCTGAAAACATGTCCGCAATGCTCTGTGCTGTCTCCTTCAAAGCCTCCGCAGACACCAAGCAGCCATTTGCCGAACATCCCGTTTTTATATTTGAACAGATAATACTTCATTTCGTGCAGATCGAATGTACCGACACATTCGATCTTTGAAGGAGCCTTTCCGAGCTCCTGCGGGTGCGAAAGCCACTCCGACATGGATTGCTTTGCAGCTTGCATTTGAATCATGTTCATAATTATTCTCCTCCAATCTGAATTCTATATTGCCCTATATACGATCTTCCCGTCAAAAACGGTCATATCCACGGCAACATCCTTGATTTCGTCCGGACATATTTCCATGATGTCTTTTTGCAGCACGACCATATCCGCCAGCTTGCCGACTTCGATCGTCCCCTTGGTATTTTCTTCAAAGCTCGCGTAGGCTCCCTCCAGCGTATAGCCGATAACCGCCTGCTTCGCGCTGACCGCCTTTTCGGGCATCCAGCCGCCTTCCGGCTGCCCTTTCAGGTCCTTGCGTGTTACCGCCTCATAGATTCCCGCCGTCACGGAGAAGGTTTCGACCGGCGAGTCCGATCCCATGCTTGCATGAATCCCCCGATCATACATCCCCTTCCAGTCATATGAGGCTTGCGCTCGCTTTGTTCCGATCCGCAGTGGAACCATCTTCCAATCGTAATCCAGGAAGATCGGCTGAATATAGGCTAATGCATCGAGCGTCCGAAATTTTTCCAGAAGGATCGTATCCGTTATCTGTGCATGAACGATCCCATGACGATGGTCTTCCTTCGGCAGTTTTTCCAATGCTTTTTCAATCGCCTCGAAGGCCATATACATCCCGCGATCTCCAATTCCGTGGATCGCGACCTGCAAGCCGTTGCTGTGCGCCGTCCATACCAATTCGTTCAAATATTCCTGTGTGGCCGTTGTAATCCCCGAAGTCATCGGAGCATCCGTATACGGCTCCATCAGCGCGGCAGTGCGCGCGCCGAGCGCACCGTCGATCAACAGCTTGAGCGGGCCGATTCGGAATTTGTCGCAGCCTTTTCCCGTTCGATAGCCTTTTTGACAAAAATCCTCCAGAAGCTCCAGCTTCGGAAGTAAACATTGCTCATTGACGCGTACGGTCATCTCGCCGGATTCAATCAGCTCTTGATAGGCTTGAATCACCTTACCCCAATCATTATCCGGCATCGCGGTAAAATCATCCGATCCGACCGATGTGATTCCCTGCGCATTCAGATCGGCGAACGCGCGCTTCATCATCCGTTTGACTTTTTCGATGTTCGGAGCGGGAATTTTATCATAAATCAACGCTTGAGCATTCTCCCGAAATATTCCCAGCGGCTCGCCGTTTGAATCAACATCGAAATGCCCGCCGTCCACCTGCTTCGTGTTTTTATCCACGCCCATCACTTCCAGCGCCTTTGAATTGACCACGGCAATATGTCCGCAGGTTCTCGGAAAAATCATCGGATGCGTTGTGCAGATCTTATCCAAATCGTATCTTGTGGGAAATTCCTTTTTCCCCGTAAAAAAGTCCTGATTCCATCCCCTTCCCATGATCCATTCGCCTTCCTCATAGCCGTTTTCGGCGATAAAACTTTCAGAACGCCTCTGAATATCTTCAATAGAGGTTGCTCCGATCAAATCGATCATCGTCTTGGAGTACCCGTAATTCAAAAGATGCATGTGAGAGTCGTTGAATCCCGGAAATACCGCCTTTCCCTCCAAATCGATCAATTGACTTTCGGAAGTCTTGAGCGCCAGCAGCTCCTCGGAGCTTCCGATTGCCGCAATTTTGTTCCCCTTGACCGCGACCGCCTCTGCGACCTTCAGCTCCTCTCCCGCATATACCTTTCCGTTAAAAAGAATGATATCCATGACTCCTCCTTTTTATTTTTCGTATTCAATCGTACCTTCTTTATTATGACACTACCATTTTCTTTTTTCAAGCAATATTAATCATATCCCGTTCCTATACAAATTCTTGCTTATCAAGAGATACGCCTTCCTCGAAGAATACCCCTCCGCGCTCATCGGTGGCGGTAGCTCGCAAATTGCAAAAATCCGATCGAAAAACATGTATACAATAATACAAAATACCCTCAAAACATTAGCGTTGACAAACCTTGCTCCGCTTTGTTAGACTAATTAGTAGTTAATACTAATTAGGAACCGGAGGTCTATATGTCCGCACCACAAAAAAGGAATACGATACAGCGTAAATTGGTTTTGGATGCCGTACTCAGTATGCATGATCATCCTACGGCGGAAGATGTATACCAAAAAATCGTGCAGACGCACAAAAGCATCAGCCGAGGAACGGTTTACCGAAATCTCAATCTTTTGGTTGAAGAAGGAAAAATCAGCAAGGTCTCGCTCTACGACGGCGCCGACCGATTCGATTACAGACTGGGCAAGCACAACCATATCAAATGCTCCGAATGCGCACAGATTTTTGACGCACCGGCAGTCAGCAATGCCGAGCTTGATGAAATCGTTCGTTTGAATAAGGAGCTTGCACAAACGGCGGAATTTGAAATTTTGGGCTATGAGATCGTTTTTAACGGAATTTGCCCCTCTTGCCGCAAAGCAAGTAAAAAGCATTAGGGAATTCCCCTTTCGGGATTCAAATAAAAAACTAAGGAGAAGGATTATGTTGAACGGAAAAGAATTGAAGGGAACAAAAACGGAAAAGAATTTGTGGGATGCTTTTGCAGGCGAGTCCATGGCAAGAAATAAATACACTTATTTCGCAAGCGTCGCAAAAAAAGCAGGCTACGAGCAAATAGCAGCCATCTTCCAAGAAACGGCGAACAACGAGAAGGAACACGCGAAGCTATGGTTTAAAGCTCTCGGCGGAATCAGCGAGGACACGATGGAGAACCTCAAGGCTGCCGCTGAAGGAGAAAACTATGAGTGGACCGATATGTATGCAAGAATGGCAAAGGAAGCAAAGGAAGAGGGCTTCGACAAGCTGGCATTCTTGTTTGAAAAGGTCGGAGCGATCGAAAAAGAGCATGAGGCGCGTTACAATAAACTGAACGAAAATATCAAAAACGGCGAGGTCTTCAAAAGAGACGGCAAAGTAGAGTGGTTCTGCGACAACTGCGGATATATCGTGGTAGCGGAGCAAGCTCCTCCGAAATGTCCTGTTTGCGATCATCCGCAAGCATACTTCCAGATTCATGCAAGAAACTGGTAAAAACGAAACGG
>JBGZCE010000121.1:0-9192 GCA_041845175.1 Filifactoraceae bacterium | reverse complement strand
TGAAGGATGTGCCGGCAGGAGCGACCGCGGTCGGCATACCGGCAAGAATTTTGGAAAAAAGTGAGAAGCCAAAGCTCGAAAACGCATAAAATTTGACAGCGGGGGTCGAATAAATTATACTTTAATATAAGGAAGAAAACCGATCGGAGGATGTATGAGATTATATAACACATTGACAAGACAAAAGGAAGAATTGATTCCCGTAGAGCCGGGGAAGGTGAAGATGTACTCTTGCGGCCCGACGGTTTACAACTATTTTCATATCGGCAACGCCCGACCTTTTATTTTGTTCGATCTGCTGCGCAATTACCTGATCTACCGCGGCTATGAGGTTACATTCGTTCAAAATTTTACCGATGTGGATGACAAGATCATCGCAAAAGCGAATGAAGAAGGCGTCACGCCGTTTGAGATCGCCGACCGATACATTGCGGAATACTTTGTCGACGCCGACGGGCTCGGAATCCGTCGCGCCGATGTGCATCCGCGCGTGACGGAGAACATCGAGCAGATCATCGAATTTATTCAGGTGCTGATCGACAAGGGCTATGCCTACGAGGCGGGCGGCGATGTTTTTTACGATACGCAAAAATTCAAGGAATACGGCAAGCTGTCCCGTCAGAATCTGGCGGAGCTCAACCTCGGCGCGCGCATCGATGTCAACGGCAGCAAAAAGCATCCGATGGATTTTGTGCTGTGGAAGAGGAAAAAAGAAAACGAGATCGGCTGGCAAAGTCCATGGGGCGAAGGCAGACCGGGCTGGCACATCGAATGCTCGGTGATGAGCAGACGCTACCTCGGCGATACGATCGACATCCACTCGGGCGGACAGGATCTGATCTTTCCGCATCACGAAAACGAGATCGCGCAGAGCGAGGCGCACAGCGGAAAGCCCTTCGCGCATTTTTGGGTACACAACGGCTTCATCAACATCGACAATGAGAAGATGAGTAAATCGCTCGACAACTTCTTCACCGTCCGCGAGATCGGCGAACAGATGGATCTGGAGATCGTGCGCTTCTTTATGCTGGCGGCGCATTACCGCGGGCCGGTCAACTATTCCAAGGAAATGCTCGATCAGGCGAAGGCGGGGATGGAAAGGCTCTACAATTCGCGCGATATGCTTGAGTTTCTGATCAAAAACGCGGACGGCGCGCTTCGTGAGGACGAGCGGGCGGATTATGAAAGGCTCGCAAGCTTCAAGGACGAATTTATCCGCGCGATGGATGACGACCTCAATACGGCGGATGCACTCGCAGCGATTTTTGAGCTTGTAAGCCATATCAATACGACTGCAAACGAAAAAAGCTCGAAGGAGTATTTGGAAAAGGCGAGCGCGATCTTTTCGGAGCTGACCGGCGTGATGAATATCATTCAAAAAAGAGAGAGCTTTGATGAGAGAGCCATCGAGGAGCTGATCGAGCAAAGAGCGGAGGCGAAACGAAGCAAGGATTTTGCAAAAGCCGACGAGATCCGCGACCGTCTCAAGGAAATGGGCATCGAGCTGCTCGATACGCGAGCGGGCACGACCTACAAGCGGATCAACTGACAATGAATGAAGACAACGAAAAAGGCGGAAGACACTGCCTTTTTTGCAAAGCAACGAAAGGAGCCACGCAGTTGACATCGGAGTTTGAATACGAAACGATACGAAGGATGAATCCGATCGTGCTCGCCTATATCGGCGACGCGACCTACGAGCAAAAGGTCCGGCTGGAAATGATCCGCCGCTATCCCAATCAAAAGATCCATGAGCTGCACAAAAAGGCGGTGTCCTTCGCCAAAGCCAAAAGTCAGGCGGACATCGTGCACGCGCTTCGGGCGGCGGAGCTGTTGAGCGAGGAGGAATGGTATTTTGTCAAGCGCGGGCGCAACACGCAATCCATGCCGCCGAAAAATGCCGATGTCAACGACTATCGTTATGCGACCGGCTTTGAAGCGATGATCGGCTATCTGTTTTTGAGCGGGCGGGAGGACCGGCTCGAGCGGATCCTGCACTTTGCCTTTGAGCGGATCCTCGGCGCCCGGAGCGCGGATGGATCGGAGCAGTAAAGCGCGGCAAGGAAGAAGCCGACGATGCGACGGCAAAATTTGGTGAAAACGGAGCAAAACATTTTGCAGTGAGGCAATGGCCGGGTAGCAAAACGCGGAAAGCAAAAAGTCGACAAGCCCTGATAATAGCAAAGTGAAATATTTTGCGGCAGGATAACGAATGAAGCGGTAAAGCGGTGCCGCAAAAATGAACGGACAAAGCAAAACGGGAAACAAAGCTTTTCGGAAAGGAGGAAGTATTCGCGAGAGTACGAACGAACGATGCAGGCACTTGAACTACAAATCCTGGATGCGATCCAAAGGATCCGCACACCGATACTCGATACGGTGATGGTCTATGCGTCACTGATTGCCAACCGCTCCGAGGTATGGATCGCGGCGGGACTGCTGCTGCTGATCTACGACCGACGGCAGGCACAAAAGCAAATGCGCTACACCGAGCTCTATCGCGTCGATGGCGAGCAAGGCTCCGCCGGTATGGGCACAAGCGAAACGATCAACACCGGAGTCAGCGTGCTGTTCGCGATGGCGCTGTGCTATCTCATCGTCAATGTCACGCTGAAGCCGCTGATCGCGCGGATACGACCCTATGAGCTTTCGGACTCCGTCAAGCTGTTGGTGCCGATGCTTCAGGATTATTCCTTTCCGTCGGGACACAGCGCGTCAAGCTTTGCGGCTGCGGTCGCGATTTTTTTGAATCGTCGAGCCGTAGGGATCGCGGCGCTGTGTCTTGCGTCGTTGATCGCCTTTTCGAGACTGTATCTGTATGTCCACTATCCGTCGGATGTGCTTGCCGGCATTCTGATCGGCACGGCATGCGCGATCATTGCCGTCCGGCTGCAAAAAATGCTGCTGAAAAAAATATAAGCCGGCAATGCAGCGGCGCGGGAAGACCGCCGGACGATCCGAACGAACGAGCGATTTGCAAATGAGTCCCGATCATGGCGGACGGCAATACGAAATAACAAGAGAAACTTCGGAACGAATAAAAATAATTTTGTAAAAAATAATTCTGTACGCACAACTTGATGCAAAAAATGAATAAATAGTAAAAGCGAAAATGCTTTTGGGAAAGCGGGATCTTCGGCGTCGCAAAAAATGTTTGCCTGCGAAAGCGGGAAGGCAAGCGCGCTTTGGGATCCCGCTTCGACTTTTGCGTATCGCCGCGTACACTGACGCGCAGAAAAACGAATACTGAAAAATGAACGAAACGAAAACCGTTTTCCCGCAAAATCATTCATTTTGATTGACAAAGCCTCGGCGCTTCATATATAATCAAGGAGTGGAATATTGGAAAAAATGTGGGAAAGAAGTAAGAAATGTGCGATCTTCCCGGCCGGTGTTCCGCTTCAAAACATGTCGAAAGACAAGGAAAGGGGTAAAAAATATGAAGAAAAAGTTATTGTCGATCCTCAGTTTGTTGACAGTCAGCGCGTTGGTGCTTACCGCTTGCGGCGGTTCGACCGGCACGGATACGGGAACGGACACGAACACGGACACGAACACGGGGGCTGATGCTGGCGCTGCGATGGAACTGATCGTTGCTCAGGGAGCGGACGCAAAATCGCTGGATCCGCACGGAACGAATGACCAGCCGTCCTCTCGAGTTATGAGACAGATCTATGAAACTTTGGTTGATCAAACCGAAACGATGGAATTGGTGCCGGGCCTGGCGGAAAGCTGGACGCAAATCGACGACACTACATACGAGTTCAAGCTGAAGCAGGGCGTAATGTTCCACAACGGCGAAGAGCTGAAAGCAAGCGATGTGGAATTTACGATCCGAAGAGCGCTTGAGTCTGCGAATGTAGGACATATCGTCGAAGCGATCGACGCGAACAAAATCAAGGTGGTTGACGACTATACGATCCAAATCGGTACAAAGCAGCCTTTTGCACCGATCCTGGCGCATCTGTCGCATACCGGATCATCAATATTGAATGAAAAAGCGGTTACCGAAGCCGGTGATGACTACGGACAAAATCCGGTAGGAACGGGGCCGTTCAAATTTGAAAGCTGGACAAACGGAGACAGCATCGTGCTTGTAAGAAACGATGCCTATCATAAAGAGCCTGCGAAGCTGACAAAGGTTACATTCCGGGCGATCCCTGAGGATACGAACAGAACGATTGAGCTTGAAACAGGCGGAGTGCATATCGTATACGATGTATCCCCTAACGATATTGCGCGCGTTGAAGCGGATTCAAATCTTAAGCTGATCCGAGATGCGAGCTTGTCGACAGGCTATGTGGGCTTCAATGTGCAAAAGGCGCCGTTCGACAATGTGAAGGTTCGACAGGCGATCAATATGGCGATCGATATGGAATCCATCATCGAAGCGGTTTACAAGGGTGTAGGAAGCGTTGCGAAGGGGCCTCTTACTCCGCAGGTATGGGCATCCAACCAAAATCTTGAGCAATATCCTTACGATCCGGAGGCTGCAAAAGCGCTTCTTGCGGAGGCAGGATATCCGGACGGCTTTACGACGACTCTTTGGACAAATGAGAACCCTCAAAGAATGGCTGCTGCCGAGATCATTCAAAATCAGCTCGGGCAGATCGGCATCACGACAGAGGTTAAGGTTATGGAGTGGGGAGCTTATCTTGACGGAACGGCTAAAGGAGAGCATGATATGTTCATCCTCGGCTGGGTAACCGTTACGGGAGATCCGGACTACGGTCTGTTCCCACTGTTCCATACATCCGCCTTCGGCGATGCAGGAAACAGAACCTTCTACTCCAATGCGGCAGTTGACGAGCTTCTTGAAAAAGGAAGATATTCGACGGACGAGGCAGAGCGTGAAGCGGCATATATGGAAGTTCAGCAGCTTATCCGAGACGATGCGCCGTGGGTATTTATGAACTACGGAGAGAACATCAGTGCGACCGCTGCAAATGTAAAGGGCTTCGTACAGCATCCGGCAGGACATTACAGACTGTATCCGGTTTACTTTGAATAAAATCATTCAGTCGAATGAATTGACTCTTTTAAGGAATGTAGGGGGACATACTCCCTACATTCTTTGTAAGAAAAGCTATTTGTCAAGGGATTTTTACTTCAGTTAGTTTTTGGAGGGAATATGTACAAATATGTTCTTCGGAGGGTGATGCTGCTGATCCCCGTTATTATCGGCGTAACCTTTATCATTTTCACGATGATGTATCTGACGCCGGGGGATCCTGCAAAAATCATGCTCGGTGAATCCGCAAAGGCGGAGGATGTTGCGCGTTTGCGTGAAGAATTGGGGCTTGATCAGCCCTATCTGATTCAGTTCGGAAATTATGTCAAAAAAGCGGTATTGGAGCAGGATATCGGAAGATCGTATGTGACAAAGCGCCCGGTAACCGAGGAGATCATGACGAGATTTCCGGTAACGCTGAAGCTGGCGGCATTTTCAATTCTTATTGCGGTATCGCTCGGAATCCCGATCGGGATCATTTCGGCGACCAAGCAATATTCATTGTTCGATAATGTGGCGATGGTCGTCGCACTTTTGGGGGTATCCATGCCGAACTTCTGGCAGGGATTGCTTTTGATTCTGTTATTTTCCGTTACGCTCGGCTGGCTTCCGGCATCGGGCTTTTCGACATGGAAGCACATGATATTGCCTGCGGTAACGATCGGAACGAGCACCGTTGCGGTCATCACGCGTATGACGCGATCCAGTATGCTGGAGGTTATTCGGCAGGATTATATCCGGACGGCTCGTGCCAAGGGACAGGTCGAGTCCAAGGTCATCAACCGACACGCACTCAAAAACGCACTTATTCCGATTATTACGGTTGTCGGTCTGCAGTTCGGTTATTTGCTCAGCGGCGCCGTGCTGACCGAATCCATCTTTGCCGTGCCGGGTGTCGGACGACTGATGGTAGAATCGATCAAGCAGCGAGATTTTCCGGTCGTTCAGGGAGCGGTGCTGTTTATTGCGATTACCTTCAGTTTGGTAAATCTGTTTGTAGACATTATGTACGCATATGTTGATCCGAGAATTCGGTCACAATACAAATAGGAGGCAAGATGAGTAATAATACAAATACCAATTCGATAACGACTACGAACAAAAAGCGTAGTCAATGGCTGGATGTATGGATGCGACTGGTAAAAAACAAGTCGGCGATGTTCGGATTATTCATCATCTTCCTGCTGTTTTTCTGTGCGATCTTTGCGGATGTGATCGCTCCGTACGGCATCGACGATCAGAATTTGAAGAAAATGCTCCTTACGCCGAGCTCCGAGTTTCCGTTCGGAACGGATAACTTCGGACGGGATATTCTCAGCCGTATCATTTACGGATCGCGAATTTCCCTGCTGGTGGGCTTTGTCGCGGTTTCCATCTCGATGATCGTCGGCGGAGCGTTCGGAGCGATCGCCGGCTTTTTCGGCGGCAAGCTGGACAACTTTATCATGCGTGCAATGGATATTTTGCTTGCGATCCCTTCGATCCTGCTTGCGATCTCGATCGTGTCGGCACTCGGACCGGGGCTTGTCAATGTTATGATCGCGGTCGGGATTTCTTCGATCCCTTCGTATGCGCGTATCGTGCGTGCATCCGTTATCACGCTGAAGGATCAGGAATTTGTTGAAGCGGCTCGCGCGGTCGGAACAAGCAATTTCCGGATCATCACGAAGCACATCATCCCGAACGCCCTGGCGCCGATCATCGTTCAAGCGACGCTGGGCGTTGCGGGCGCGATTCTTTCGGCTGCCGGCTTGAGCTTTATCGGGCTCGGCATACAGCCTCCGACTCCGGAGTGGGGAGCGATGCTTTCCGCGGGACGACAATATATCCGAGACTATCCGCATATCACGATGTTCCCGGGTCTTGTTATCATGATCACCATTTTCGGGTTGAACTTATTCGGAGACGGTCTGCGTGATGCGCTGGATCCGCGACTCAAGAATTAATAGGAGGGGTTATGTCGCAGAATTCGTTAGAAAACAAAGAACTTGATACACAGGCTATGCCGCAGAATTTGTTAGAGATCAAAGGACTTGATATACAATACAAAACCGAAGAGGGCGTCGTTCGTGCGGTCAACAAGATGAATCTGGAGCTTCAAAGAGGAGAAACGCTCGGACTTGTCGGAGAAACAGGCGCGGGTAAGACCACCACGGCGCTGGGGATCATGCGTCTTGTGGCAAATCCTCCGGGAAAGATCGTCGGCGGAGAGATTTTGTATGAAGGCAAGGATCTTTTGAAGGTGAGCGAAGCGGAAATGCGTAAGGTACGGGGAAACAAAATCTCCATGATTTTTCAGGATCCTATGACCTCGCTGAATCCGGTAATGACGGTCGGCGAACAAATCGCCGAAGTCATTGCGCTGCACCAAAAGCTCAGCGCGGCGGATTCGATGAAAAAAGCGCAGGACATGCTCGAAACGGTCGGGATTCCTGCGGACAGATTCAAGGATTATCCGCACCAATTTTCCGGCGGAATGAAGCAAAGGGTCGTGATCGCGATCGCGCTGGCATGCAATCCGCAGCTTCTGATCGCCGACGAGCCGACGACGGCACTGGATGTGACTATTCAGGCACAGGTGCTTGCATTGATGAACAAGCTGAAAAAGGATTTTGATACCTCCATGATCATGATCACGCATGACCTCGGTATCGTGGCTGAGGTATGCGACAAGGTGGCGATCATGTATGCCGGATCGGTCGTAGAATACACCAACAAGCAGAATCTCTACACCGAGCCGCTGCATCCGTACACCGTCGGACTCTTCAATTCCATTCCCGATCTGGATAAGGATGAGCCTCGTCTGAAGCCGATCAAGGGCTTGATGCCGGATCCGACCAACCTGCCTTCGGGCTGCCCTTTCCACCCGCGATGTCCGAAAGCGATGGACATCTGCAAGGAAAAGGAGCCGAAGGAAGTGCATGTAAAAGAAGATCACATGGTAAAATGCTTTCTTTATGAAGAGAAATAGTTGAGGTATGAAAATGGCGGAAAAATTACTTGAAGTAAGAAATGTAAAAAAATATTTCAATACGAAAAAGGGCCTTTTGCATGCGGTCGACGATGTGAGCTTTACCATTAACAAAGGAGAAACCCTCGGTGTGGTCGGCGAGTCCGGCTGCGGAAAATCGACCACCGGTCGAGTCGTGCTCCGCTTACTGGAGGCAACGGCGGGAGAAATCCTTTTTGAGGGCGAAAACATCCTGAACTATTCTCCGGAAAAAATGCGCGAAATGCGCAAGCAGATGCAGATCGTTTTTCAGGATCCCTTTGCGTCGCTCAATCCGAGGCTTTCCGTGTCGGAGATCATTGCGGAGCCGCTGATCGTACACAAGCAGTTCCCGAACAAAGCGGATATGCAGGCACGGATCAAGCAGCTGATGGACACGGTCGGCTTGGCTCAGCGATTGGTCAACACCTATCCGCATGAGCTGGACGGCGGTCGCAGACAGCGTATCGGGATCGCGCGTGCCTTGGCGCTCAATCCGAAATTCATCGTGCAGGACGAGCCCGTGTCGGCACTGGATGTATCCATTCAGGCACAGATTCTGAATCTGATGGCGGATCTGCAGGACGAATTCGGGCTGACCTATATGTTCATCTCGCACGACCTGAGCGTCGTAAAGCATGTGAGCGATCATATCGCGGTCATGTATCTCGGACAGATCGTTGAGATCAGCGACTACAAAACGATCTTCTCCAATCCGCTGCATCCGTATTCGCAGGCGCTGCTTTCGGCGATACCTGTTCCGCATCTGCATTCGACGCAGAACAGAATCATTCTGGAGGGCGATGTGCCTTCGCCGATCAATCCGCCGGACGGATGCCGCTTCTACGGAAGATGCCGTTATCGACAAGAGGTCTGCCTGAGCACCACGCCGGAGCTCAAAGAGATTGCGCCGGATCACAAGGTGGCGTGCCACTTTGCGGGAAGTGTCGGCAAATAAGCGCGGACAGCAAGCGCGATACGAGCCGGATCGCACAGACGATCGAAAAAGTATTTTCATTCCCTGCGGAGCAGAACGATCCGCAGGGAATTTTTGTAGGCTTAAGCCTGTTTTGCGATTGCGAAGCTTTCGCAAAACAAATAAACCACTTGCTCTGCAAGTGGAGAGAAGTAGCTTTAGCTTTAAGAAAAAACCTCCGATGTGTTAATATAGTATTGGTTCGCCAACCGTACT
>JBGZCE010000120.1:0-4656 GCA_041845175.1 Filifactoraceae bacterium | reverse complement strand
TGAAGAAAAGGTTAAGAAAATTGGAAGCGCTGAAAAAAATGGCGGCAGGCGATCAAAAAAAGTTCAAAATGAAAAGGATATTTGTCGTTTTTTGATGAAAAAAATGGAAGGATCTGATAGAATATAAATAGGAAGTGATCGCTGTTCACAAAATCGCGGCGGGAAATTCGGCGCGCCGAGCGGCAATACGGAGCAAGCAGCAAAGAGAGCGAACAACGCACGAGCCGTGACTGCGGCGGAAAGCATAGAGCCGAGTCGCGAACGATCGGCACGGACACAGGACGGCGAAGTGAGGAATGATCGCCGACAGGAACGAGAATACCGGCAGAACCATAATAACGACGAACGACCCGAAGTGCATTCCGATGTAGGGAGGAATGGATATGAAAAGGACTTTTTTACAAAAGATCAGGATCGCGCCGGCAATGCGCGAGGAGCAGATCCGAAACACGATCGATTTTGCGCGGCTGCTCGGATTTCAGTCGATCCGGGCGCGGTTTCCGATCGCGGGAGAGGACGGCGAGCTCGAGGTGCCGGGCGACCGATCGGAATTTCGACAATATTTTTTGTTCGAGAACGACGCATTCGGTGAGGAATGCGAAAGAACGGGCGAAAGCGGAGAGAGCGAAGCGGCGAACGAACGGACGGACGCGAATGGCGAAGGCGAGCCGGCAGACGCGCCGAAGCGAGCGGACGCACGGAGGACGCGCGAAGCGCAAAAGCCGCAGGATCGGTCGGCATTTGTTCGCAGCGCGGCACCGAGCGATTATACCGAGCTCTTTTTTGAGCGCCGTCCGAGCGGGCTGGAGCATCTGTTCGGCATCGGCAGGATCCTGCCCGATAAGGATCATGACTTTTTGCCCGACGCGCTTGAGCTGAAATTTCTTCTGCCCGATGCGCCGTCCGAGTCCATACTCGTCGCCGCGTGCAATCTCGCATTTCGGTTGGGAATGGACACGACGGAATACGAAGGCTCGATGCTTGCGGACGAAAATTACGAAGGCAACCTGCTGATTTTTGAAGAAGCGCCAAGCTGCTCGCTGTCGATCCGGCACGAGGGCGAGCCGGCTCCCGACGAGCCGCTGCACATCCTGCTGAGAGGGAGCGGAAAAGCACTGGAGGAATTTTCGGCGGCGATCTGCAATCATATTTGCTCCGCAAAGGAGGCGGGCTCCCTGTCGGAGGGCTTGCGGGAGCTGCAAGCGCTTCTTGCTCAAAAGACGGCGATCGGACAGCTGGCGTATGCGATCGGACAGGGCTTCACGGAGCATCCGCTGTTTTTGGAAACGCTCAAAGCCGATGCGGACCTGGTCCGATTGAGCCGCGCGTATCCGAGGCTCACGCTTCGATCCCATCGCGAAAAGCGCTTGAAGCATTCGGAGGAATTTTCTTTGCCCTGGGAGGCGGACCAGCTGCGCGCGATCCTGCGCGAGCTGTTGAACGACCTCGCCGCGGGGGATGTGGTATCGGCGGATATTGCTGTCAGCGAAAACAAAAGGATCCGCGAAAAGCTTCGCAAGGAGCTTGTGCAGGCGATCGAGTCAAAGGGCGCGACCGCGGAGGTGCGCGTGCTGTGTACCTATAAAAAAGGCTTTTCGTGGATCGAGGAGACGATCCTTCCGCGGCTTCTTGAAAAAAAGAACGACATCACCGGGATCGAGATCGCCTTCAAGGATTTTTTGCCGCCGGGCGTGACGGAATTTGTCGAGGAGGACGGTGCGATCCCGACCTACGGCGCCGATCGGAGCAAGCTCGGCAAATGGCTGGATCTGCCGATCCGACCGCTTCAGGAGCTCTATCCCGCAGCAGACATTCTCTGTAAAGGGCTCGCGCTCGACAAGGAGCGGATCGGGATCGTCAAGCTCCCGCGCGATGCGAACGCGGACTATCGGATCCGAGCCTTTTCAAATGAAGAGATCCTGCTGGAGGAAATGCTGTGCATGGATGTTTCCGAGCGCAATTATCTGGACGAGTATCCGCAAATGGGAACGGTGCATCCGCCGACCGGCTTTATCCGTGCGACGATCGAGGGCGCAGGCGGCAGTCGTTCGTTTGAAAAACGGATCCCGAGCGATGTCGAAGCGATATGGGAAATTTTTCAAACGCGCATTTTGCCGTATCTCAAGCAATACATTCTCGATAAATACGATCATCGGCTGTCGGCGAAGGATCAGCCGTACTTCGGCGAGCTTCGCCTGAAGATCGCCGCGTCGGAGCCCGACGAACGATTGAACAACCGCGAGGATATGATCTCGTCCTTGGACGCGCTGCACGAGGACATCTATTTTACCGCGATCGAATATCTCAAATGCGTCGGGCTTGAAAATGCCGGCGTGCTCGTCGATGCGCCGGGACTGATCCACCCGCAGATCACGGAAAGGGAAGGCGCGCCGACGATCGCATTCGAGCTTTGGGATTTTGAATCGGACAAGCCCTTTGTCGAAAGCGGAGCAAAGCGCGTTGTTATCCCACAGACACAGGCGAGCTGCGTTCTGACGGAGCTGCTTTGGGAGGATGGACGGCTTGTGCCCGTCATCCGGATCGAAGGGGTGGAGCAAACGCTGCTGTCGGCATACGAGCATCTGGTAAAAAACAGGATCGTGCAGCCGCCGTTTGCGCAGGAGAGGATCCTCTTGAGATCCGAGAGCCGAGACTTTATACTGTGCAGAGCAAAGGACGAGCCGCGCGAAAGCCTCGGGATCGACGAGATCGACCTGTTCACCGAACGGCTGATCGGCTATGACGATCATCTTTCGATCATCAACGAGCTGAAAAAGGTCAAGGCGCTGCGCATATCGCATATCGCCTCCTCCTTTGAGGGACGAAAAATCTATGCGATCGAGCCGAAGGAATCGTTTGACGGCTACATCTCACGAACGAAAAAGCTGAGCCTTTATCCGTCCATACTGATCAACGCGCGCCACCACGCCAACGAGGTATCCTCGACCAACGCGGCGCTCGAGCTGATACGGGAGCTGCTGACCGATCCGAAATACGAAGGATTTTCCGAGAAAATATCGCTCGGCATCATCCCGATGGAAAATGTGGACGGCGCGGCGATCCATTACGAGCTGCAAAAACAAAATCCGAACTGGATATTGCATACGGCAAGGTTCAATGCGATCGGGCGCGAATTTTCGCGCGACTTCTTCGATCCGGACACACTCAGCACGGAAGCGCTTGCACAGACGCGCATGTGGGAGCGACTGCTGCCGGACATTCATGTAGACAATCACGGCGTACCGAGCCACGAATGGGCGCAGCCGTTTTCGGGCTATACCGCGCCGGCATACAAGGGCTTTTGGCTGCCGCGCTCCATCCTGTACGGCTATTTCTGGCGCGCGTGTGAGCACTATCCGCAGAACATCCCGCTCAACAAAAGGCTCGAAGAGGTCATCGCCCGCAGCATCGAAAGCGACGAAGAGATCTCCGCGCTGAATAAAGAATGGATAGGACAGTTTGAAGCCTACGCACATCGCTGGATGCCGAAGCAATATCCTGCCGATTACTATCGGAATATGATCAACTACCGGATCGATTTTCCGTATCAGCCGGAGCACAAATATTTTTCGATCCGCTTTCCGTGGATCACAACGGTCGGCTACACCTCGGAGGTGGCGGACGAAACGGCACAGGGAAAATATCTCGGGCTTTGCGCAAGAGCGCACCGCCTGCACGATACGGCAACGATCGAGCTGCTGATGCGCTCGGTGAGCAGCTATCATCAGCATTATGAAACAAGCGGCGAGGAATATGCCGTTTTGCGCAGAGAAAGACCGCTCTTTGCGCCTGAACCGGTTGAGCCGCTGTGAAAAGCGCGCATTCTCACGAGCAAGCTTTTTGCGGCTTAAAATATAAATTTATTGGAGGAACTTATGGAATACTTAAAGCTGTTAGGAATTTTGATCGTCATTATCGGCTTTGCACTCAAGCTGGACTCGATCCTGATCATCATCAGCGCAATGGTCGTCACCGCACTGGTCGGCGGGCTCGGCATCGACGGACTGCTTGAAACGCTCGGCGCGAGCTTTGTGGCGAATCGGGCGATGTCGATCTTCATTCTGATCATGCTCGTAACGGGCACATTGGAAAGAAACGGGCTCAAAGAGGCGGCGACCAAGCTCATCTCAAAAGCCAAGGGTGCGACCGCCGGAAAGATCATCGGCGCCTACGGCATCATGCGCGGATTTTTCGGCGCCTTCAATGTCGGCTTCGGCGGCGTGGCGGGCTTTGTCCGTCCGGTGATCCTGCCGATGGCGACCGGAGCGATCGAGAAGGACGGCAAGCAAGCGAACGAAGAGCATTTGGAAGAAGTCAAGGGAATGGCGGCAGGGATGGAAAACATCGCATGGTTTTTCTGTCAGGTGCTGTTTGTCGGCGGCTCCGGCGCATTGCTGGTGCAATCGACGCTCAAGGATCTGGGCTACGAGGTCGATCTGATCGAGCTGGCAAAGGTCGAGCTTCCGGTAGCGATTTTCGCGGTGCTCGTTGCGATCGTGTACTTTGTGTGGAAGGATCGTAAGCTGAGCAAAAAATATTACGGCAAATAGGAGGGGAATATGATCGAATTTTTTACAAGCGCGGAGGTTACGACCTCACAAAAATTGTTGGAGATCCTTTTCTTCATTATCGGATTCATCGCAAAGACGATGATTC
>JBGZCE010000119.1:0-4815 GCA_041845175.1 Filifactoraceae bacterium | reverse complement strand
TGGATTAAGCGGCGTAAGGCTCGTCATTGGTGACAAGGCGCTTGGAATGGTCGAAGCCATCGGTCAAGTCTTTCCAAAGGCAAAATATCAGCGATGCATCGTTCACTTTTACCGAAACGTGTTTAGCGTTGTGCCTAACGGATTGGAAGCGGTGGAGTTTTATAAAGAAGCGTTCGGCGCGGAGGTGATCAGGTGCAGCACCTTCGGGCAAGTCATACCGTCCACGCCGGAGGAGCTGAAAAATTATGTGATGAATGCGCAACTGAGGATCGGCAGCATCCGACTCCAGCTCTCGGACAATTCGCCGGAGTACGATTATGTTCAGGGGACGAATATGTCGGCGTGTCTGCAATTTGAAATCGTGGAGGAAGCGAAAAAGGTGTTTGACAAATTGAAGGTGGGCGCGCAGAGCGTCAGCTTGGATTTTGCGGAGGTGCCGTGGAGTCCGGGATACGGAAACCTTGTGGATCGATTCGGGATGGCTTGGCAGGTGAATACCGACATTGCGGGATTCGTTTCCGAAACGGTGAAGTTTTAAGCGAAAGGTCGGCACAAATATCCGGACGAAGAAATTCGAAGTGTGGATCCGAATGCCCCGGTGCCGAGAGCCTGCGGCGAAATTTCAAGGCAAAGCGTCAAACGCTGCGGGAGCGCCGAGCGATTTGCAGGCGCAAAAGACAACCTGCAAACCCGAACAGCCGAAAGGAAATAATCTGCCGCGAGCTTTTTGTCAAACTCTTCGGTAGGTAGCCATGTGTTCGGATCAGAATAAAAACAGTCCGACATATTCTCAGAGCCAATCCTTCGTCCGAAGAAAATCACAAATGCTGCGATGCGTGATACCGTTTCGGCTCATATCGAATTCATCGAGCGATACCACACACTTCGGGAAAATCGCGCGTCATACGCTCCGAACGCTCGAACGAACCGCCGAAGCCTGTTGCAGGCAGCGATATAAAAGCGGTTTTGTGTAATCCGTTTACAGATCATCAGCCGGCTCATCCGAGCCTTTGGAGGCGGCTTCCAAAGCATCCAGCTTTTTGTGCAACTCTGCCAGATCGTTTCGCAGATTCTCATGGTTATTGTGCAGCTTCTTGATCCCTTGATGCGTCACCATGCCGGCACCGGCGGCGATCGAAGCGCCGAGTGCGCTCAGCACATTGGTATAATTTCCCAGGATCAGCTGAACGGTATCCGTCGGAATCAAGCCTTTCAGCATCGGGATCAGGGTGCCGATGATCGGAAAGCAGACCAGATAGAAGAATAAAAAAAGATAGATGAATATGGAAAGCTTTGAAGAAAGCAAGGTCGGTATTTTTGCAAGCAAGGCATCGATTTTTTTCATAATGACCTCCATCGGTTATTCAGCCGGCGGCATAGCGGCGGATGCTGCAAGGAGCGTGTCAAGCCGCATTTTGAAATCGCCTGTACGGGCAGCGCGTCGGCATTGTCTTTGTACGATCGCGTCTTTCGGTTATTTCGTCGTCGGCACGATCGCGCCCTTTTCATTATATCAGTAATCCGATGAACGGACAATCGGAACAGGCAATCAAAGGCTTGCCGCCGGATATGAAAAGGAGAAACCCGGTCGGCACGGAGCAATGGCGATACGACACAAGCTGCAAAACACAAAAAAATAAATACAATCGGCATGGTCAGCCGACAGAACAACACATAACATAACAATTGAAACAAAAAATCAATTCGATCGAGCCGGCAGACACGAAAAAGAGAAACCTCGGTCGATGCGCCGGCATGACGCAAGCTGCAAAGAGCAAAAAAGCAGCTGAGATCCGTGCAGAAAACCGACAGAACAACGCAAACACAGAACACATAACATAAACTCTACGCAAAAAAATCACGCCTTCGCGTGATTTTTTTGTGTCGCTCATCGAGATCGGATGAGTGAAAAGTATTCAGACTGCCGATCGTTCGATCGGAATGTTTTTCGCTCGAAGGCTCGGGTGGGTTAATTGACGGAGATCGCGTTGCTGGTCGTCTCCTGCATAAATGCTTTATCGAGCGTTGCCAGCGCCGAACCGTCGGCGAAGCTCAGGATGCCGTTCGAGATCATCGCCGTGCCGAGTGCCTTCACATCCGAAGCTTCCACTGCGGGATCCGGAAATGCCACGCCGAAGCGAAAGCTTGCTCCGTTGTTCTTTTTGAAAACCAAAATGAGTATTTTCTCGCTGTTCATAGATCCTCCTTTCCGAAATGTTCATCTTTTGTTAGTTTGTGATGGTGGCCGTGCTGATTTTTTGGATCTCGCCGGACTTCACCTGAACGCGAAACATTGCGTTGGCAAAGTTCAGGAGCTGATCGTCCGTCGCGGCGGGGTTGATGCCCGAAATCAGCTTGCTCTTGACGATTTTTTTGTCGCCGGACATTCCGAAATCATACACCAGCTTGAGCGCGGTGCTCTTGTGCGTCGTGTTCGCCATAAGTACCTCCTTTCTGCTTACAACAATCTATATGCAGGAACGAAATAAAATGGAAAAAATTTTGTCCGAAAAATTATTTGTTTTTTCTTGCGCCGGGACTCTCGAAAAAAATTTGCTTGACAACCAAAAACTTAAATGATATGATTCTGTTTACAGACTGATCGGTCTATAATAAAAACGGAAAGGATCGGATCAAGGAATGAAGAAGGAAGAAAAAACAAAAATCAGTCGCGACAAGATCCTCCAATCCGCGCTGAAAATGTTCGGGGAGATCGGCTACGACAATTTTACGATCAATGCGCTGTGCAAGGAGTATCACATCTCGAAGGGACTTTTGTATCACAATTTTTCGGGCAAGGAGGAGCTGTTTTTGCATTGTGTGGACAGGTGCTATCACGAATTACTGGAGAGCTTGCGGGAGGGTTCGCAAATTCCGACGATCAAAATCTATATTCAGCGCCGGCTCCGTTTTTTCAAAGAAAATCCCGAGCTGTCGCGTATCTATTTTGAATCCCTGATACAGGTCAACGAAAGGCTCGCTCGCGAGGTGCATGCCATTCGGAAAAGGCTGACGGATTTCAACAAGCAGGTGTACGAGAATTTCATATCGAGCGCGAATTTGCGCAGCGGTGTCGACGAGCAGGAGGCGGTCGAATATTTCGAGCTGGTGCAAAAGATGCTGAACGCCTATTACAGCAGTCCGGCGATCCGCGGGGATCGGATCGATTTTCTCGAAAATGAGCATGAGGATCGACTGGAAAAATTTTTGGAGTTTATGTTGTATGGGGTGGCGGAGGCTCTTCCTGCGCCGTGATTTTGATCCGATGAAGCGGATGGAAAAGGAGGGTTATTGTGGATATTTTTTTGGTCATCCGATGGATTGTGGCGATCGGAATATCGTTTGTGATCGGAGCGGCGGTGTCAAAGGCAAAATTGCCATCTTTATTGGGCTGGCTGATCGGCGGAATGCTGCTGGGACCTTATGCACTGGGACTGATGAGCGAAGAGCTGATACTCAATCACAACTATGAAACGATCTTGAAGGTGCTGGAGTGCGCGGTAGGGTTTATGATCGGAACGGAATTGGTGCTTAAGAGATTGAAGGAGTCCGGAAAGGCGCTTATCGTCACGACGATTTTTCAATCGGTGGGAACATATCTGTTTGTTTCTCTGGCGTTTTCGATTCTCTTTATCCTGATGGATATTCCGATCTATATTGCCTTTATCTTCGGCGGGATCGCGTTGGCTACGGCGCCGGCGCCGGCCCTGTCGATCGTGCAGGAGTTCAAGACCTCCGGTCCTGTAACAAGCACGCTGATCCCGATGGCCGCTTTGGATGATGTCGTCGGAGTGGTATGCTTTTTCTCAACGATTGCGGTCGTTGTGATGAATGTTTCGGGCGGAGATGTCCCGCTGTTGATCGTTCCGGTCATGATCGTGCTGCCGATCCTCATCGGGCTTTTGAGCGGCTATCCTGCCGGTATTTTGTTGCGGAAATACAAGAGCCGGCAGTCGGTGCTGGTGATTTTGATCCTCGCGATATTGGCGACCTCGGCGATCGGCTTTGTCTGCAATGAATATTTATTGCCTGCGCCGGTGCTGAACTTTATGCTGATGGGGATGTCCTTTTCGGCGGTGTTTTCAAATATGGTGGACGAGGAGCATTTGGAGCGGATCATCGGATATTTTGAGCCGGTGCTGGTCGTTTCGCTGATGATCGTAATCGTCAATCTGGGCGTACCGCTGGATTATAAGGCGGTGTTCGGAGCGGGATTGTTTACGGTCGTGTATATTTTAGCGCGAGCGATCGGAAAATATTACGGGGCGCGGATCGGAGCAAGAGCCACGGGGATGCCCGATACCGTTCAAAAGTATTTGGGATTCACCTTGCTGCCGCATTCCGGCGTATCGCTCGTCTTTGCGGGAATCGCGGTGAGCGTTTTGAACAAATTCGATTCGGAATATACACTGATCATTCAAGGGACGATTGCGGCTGCGGCGATCATCAACGAGATCATAGCGGTCATTATGGCGAAAAAAGCCTTTGAATGGGCGGGGGAAATGCCGAAGAAACAGGCTTAGCGACCATCTGCCGCAACGGATTGTATCGCATCGCGATGCGAGGGGCGACGCGACGGGAACTCCGCCCGCCGGAGTCGAGGAGCTTGTCGCGGAGGATTTTACGGCTGGGCGAAATGCCGAGAAAAAGGGTTTTGATATTTTAAGATTTTAAAGGAGATTTGTCATGGTAAAAAAAATCAAGTGGATTTCTTTGATTGTAGGGATCGGATCCGTTTTGGCGGGAGCCTATCTGTTTGTGCGGCCGATGGTCAGCTTGGCGTCTTTGTCCATCGTGTTTGCGGCGGTCATGCTG
>JBGZCE010000118.1:0-16362 GCA_041845175.1 Filifactoraceae bacterium | reverse complement strand
GTTGAGCCGATCGGTCGGTTTGTGTGATTAGCGGGTTGAGCCGATCGGTCGGTTTGTGTGAACAGCGGATTTGAGCCGATCGGTCGGTTTGTGTGATTAGCGGGTTGAGCCGATCGGTCAGTTTGCGTGAACGGCAGATTGAGCCGATCGGTCGGTTCGTGTGATCAGCAGATTATGTTGATCGGATTGCTTTATTCAGCAAAGGTGTTTTGATCGACGGACCTTTTGATCGGTAGCTCTCTCGGAGTTGCCGATAAGTGCAAGCGCCGGATCATTTACGAAAGAGGATTTATCGTAAGCTGCTTTATCCGATCATTCCTTTGCGTCGTGGATGATTCGGGGCATTCAGATTTTTTATTTGTTTGTGTGTGACGGGCTTGCTTGTATTCGATCGCCGCAGCATTGCAGGACGAGCAAAAAGTGCGGCAGCCGTACAGATTTTTCAGATCATCAGCTCGACAAAGACAAAATTACTGAGCTCTCTGCCTTTTTGAGTCAAAGCGATGCGATCGTCTTTTTTGAGCAAGCCCTCTTGCACGAGCCGCGCGACCGTTTCATCAAGCCTGCTGCGGACGGAATTATCGAGCGGGGCGATTTGAGCCGCTTTTTGATACAGCTCGTTCAGATCGATCCCGATATTTCGGCGCAGTCCGAGAAAGATCGCCTCGTTGAACCGATCGATCGCCGTGAGCTGCTCGATGCTCTGTGGCTCGACAGCGGGAAATGTCGGCGCTGCAGCTGAAAAAAATAAATCGTCCGTTTCATCCCGACCATTTTCCGAAGTCTGCCCGGCGCGCGGATTGTCCGCCTCGATACGACTGTCCGAGCATTGCTCCGTTTTATCCGAGCGCTCAAAACGGGCGATGTATGCGTCAAGATCGCGCACATTGGCGAAGCGGTGATTATGAAATTTGGAATGCGCCGCCGTTCCGAGCCCGAGATAATCGCTGCCGATCCAGTATGCGCTGTTGTGGATCGACTCAAAGCCCGGCTTGGCAAAATTGGAGATCTCATATTGAGCATAGCCGTGCGCGGCAAGATAGTCGATGACGAAGCGATATTGCTCGACATACTCCTCATCCGACGCTTCGGCGAAGCGCCCTTCGTCAAGCGCTCTCATCAGCGGCGTATTCTCTTCGACGATCAGCGAATAACAGGAGATATGCTCCGGCTCGAGCGTGAGAAAGGCGCGCAGATTCTCTGCAAGCTGCGCGAGGCTTTGTCCCGGTAGAACGAAGATCAGATCGACGCTGAGCTTTCGGATGCCGCCCGCGCGAAGAAGCGACGCGGCTTTTTTTGCCGTTTCAAAATCGTGCAGACGATTCAAAAACAAAAGCTCCTCCCGGCGCGCGCTTTGGATGCCCATGCTGACGCGGTCGATGCCGTAACGCGAAATGACGGAAACAAAGTCCCGATCCACCGACTCGGGATTGCACTCGATCGTGTATTCGTCGAGCTGATCGATCGGGAGATGTCGCCCGAGGGCATCGAGCAGCCGCTCAAGGTTGAAGGAGCTCAGACAGGACGGTGTGCCGCCGCCGATGTAGATCGTTTTTGTGCGCGACAGATCGACTGCTGCGGCAATGTGTGCCAGCTCGGCGATCAGCGCGGAGATATATTTTGTCTGCACCGAATCGGGATAGACACCCGATACGAAATCGCAGTACGAGCATTTTCGTTTGCAAAAGGGAATGTGAATGTATAAGTGCATAGCGCCTCCTTACCGACAGTATATCATATCGCAGGCGGATCCGAAACGGCGAAGTTGTCGAAGCGTTCGGACCTGTTCGGACTGTAATGCGCTCTCGTACATTCTGTCGACAGCGGATCCGAAACCGAAGCGGAGCGCGCAGTTCCGTGAACGCTCACGGCTTTGCTCGCGGCGCATCGTTGCGTTTGCCCAAATGCGGGGCGACGGGTTAGCGTATAATAACCGAAAGCATTCCGCTGCAACGACTTTGAGCGAAGTATTTTGCAAAATTGTATTTACTGAAAGGAATAAAAATGGTAACATATAGATGTATTTAGTATAATTATGTAAGGAGGATGATGTTTGTGGAGTGCAATTGTGAACAAAGGGTAAAAAACGAAAGTGTCGACCTCAGCCTGATCAAAGATGTGGTTGAAAAATACAAAGACATCGAAGGAAGTCTGATCACAATCCTGCAAGGGGTTCAGGCGGTGTACAACTATGTGCCGGTCGAAGCGATCGAATATATTTCGGAGCAGACGGGGATCAAGCCGTCAAAAATTTACGGCGTGTTGACTTTTTACACGCAATTCCGTATGAAGCCGGTCGGAAAATATCTGATCATGCTTTGCCAGGGGACCGCTTGCCATGTAAACGGATCGGAGGCGATCGAGGAGGCGATCGTGGACGAGTTGGGGATCCACGAGGGCGAGACGACCGAGGACGGATTGTTTACGCTGATCAATGTGGCATGCCTGGGCTGCTGCAGTCTTTCGCCGGTGATGATGGTCAATGACGAGACCTACGGAAAATTGACATCGCAAAGTGTACGGAAGATTCTTGGAGAAATCAGACAAAGAGATCAGGAGGTTGCGGTATGAAAATATTAGTCGGAGAGGGAAGCTGCGGTCTTGCCGCCGGCGCGGGAAAAGTTTTCAGCTATTTTGAGAACCGAATTTCGGAAGGCAATTTGGCGGTGGAGCTGGATGTGACGGGCTGTATCGGAAACTGCTACCTTGAGCCGATCGTGGATGTGATCGACGACTCGGGCAATAAGACTACATATGTAAAAGTGGATGAAAAAATTGCAGCGAAAATCGTTGACGAGCATATCCGAAACAACAGGGCAAGCGTGGAGAACACCATTTCGCAGGAGGATCTGGAGGCGCAGAACCGACAGATCAAGATCGCGCTCAAGAATTGCGGGATCATCAATCCGGAAAATATCGACGAATATATCGCCGTGCGCGGCTACGAAGCGGCAAGGGATTGTTATTTGAACAGAACGCCGAAGGATGTGATCGAGGAGATCAAAAAATCGGGACTTCGCGGACGAGGCGGAGCGGGCTTCCCGACCTGGTTCAAGTGGAATGCCGCACTTGCGTCGCAGGACAAGCCGAAGTATTTCGTGTGTAACGCGGACGAGGGCGACCCGGGCGCGTTTATGGATCGTGCGGTCATCGAGGGCGACCCGCACGGACTGATCGAGGGCATGATGATCGGCGCCTTTGCGATCGGCGCGGAGGAAGGCGTCGTGTATGTGCGCGCGGAATATCCTCTGGCGATCAAACGCCTTTCGATCGCGATCGAGCAGGCGAAGGAAAAAGGCTTTTTGGGCGAGGATATTTTCGGCATCAAGGGCGCAAAATTCAATATGCGGATCAAAGCGGGCGCGGGCGCGTTCGTCTGCGGTGAAGAAACGGCACTGATCGCTTCGCTCGAAGGCGAGCGGGGAATGCCGCGCTTGAAGCCGCCGTTCCCGGCACAAAAGGGATATTGGGACAAACCGACCAATATCAACAATGTCGAGACCTTGGCGAATGTGCCTTGGATCATTCGCGAGGGCGGCGAAAAGTTTTCGGCAATGGGAACGGAAAAAAGTCCGGGAACAAAGGTATTCGCATTGACCGGAAAGATCGCAAAGGGCGGTCTGGTCGAGGTTCCGATGGGCATGAAGATCTCTGAGATCATCTATGACATCGGCGGAGGCATCAAGGATAACAAAGAATTCAAAGCGGTTCAGCTCGGCGGACCTTCCGGCGGCTGTATTCCGAAGGAGATCATCGACACGACCGTCGACTACGAAAGCATCGCAAAGACCGGCGCGATCGTCGGCTCGGGCGGGATGGTCGTTATGGACGAAACGACCTGCATGGTGGATATGGCGAGATTCTTCCTCGACTTTACACGAAAAGAATCCTGCGGAAAATGTATCCATTGCCGTATCGGAACGACCCGAATGCTCGAAATTCTTGAGCGGATCTGCAACGGCGAGGGCAGAGAGGGCGACATCGAGCTGCTCGTGGAGCTCGGCGAAAATGTAAAAGACGGTTCGCTCTGCGGCTTGGGACAAACGGCGCCGAATCCGGTATTGAGTACGATCCGATACTTCCGAAACGAGTACGAGGATCATATCAAAAACCGCAAATGTACCGCGCATTCCTGCAAGGCATTGATCACCTTCACCGTCAAAGAGGACAAGTGTATCGGCTGTACGGCTTGTGCAAGAAACTGTCCGGTGAATGCGATCGCGGGTGCGCCGAAACAAATTCATCACATCGACCAATCGATCTGTATCAAATGCGGCAAATGCTTGGACAGCTGTCGATTCGATGCCATATTAAAGGATTAGGAGGCGCTGATGTCAGTTATCAGATTAAATATAGACGGAGTTGAAGTGGTCGGACGCAAAGGCCAAACAATTCTTGAAATCGCGAGAGAAAACAATATCGAGATCCCGACGCTCTGTCACGACGAGCGTGTGAAGCAATACGGCTCCTGCGGCTTGTGCGTGGTGGAGGGCGTCGGTATGCCGAAGTTGATGCGCTCCTGCTCGACCGAGGCGATGGATAATATGATTTTGAAAACAAGATCCAAGCGCGTTGTCGAAGCGCGAACGATCGCACTTGAAATGCTGATGTCCGATCACTCGGGCGACTGTCAGGGCCCGTGCGTGCTTGCCTGCCCGGGACAAACGGACTGCCAGGCATATGTCGGACTGATCGCTAACGGGCAATACGCGCTGGCGAACAAGGTCATCAAGGACAAGCTGCCGCTGCCGGCGAGCATCGGCCGAGTCTGTCCGCATCCTTGCGAGACCAAATGCCGACGAGGACTGGTGGAGGAGCCGATCCAAATCGCGAGCCTGAAATATTTTGCGGGCGACAAGGATCTTGCGCTGGACGAGCCGTATATTCCGGAGCTGGCGGAAAAAACCGGCAAAAAGATCAACATCATCGGCGGCGGGCCGGGCGGCTTGACGGCGGCATACTTTCTGCTTGTCAACGGACATGATGTAACGATCTACGATCAGATGCCGAAGCTGGGCGGAATGCTGCGCTACGGAATCCCGCAATACCGTCTGCCGAAGTCTATCCTGCAAAAGGAGATCGACATCATCGAAAAAATGGGCGCGAAATTCGTGCTGAATACAAAAATCGGGCGCGATGTAAGCTTTGAGCATATCCGAAGCTCCGCGGACGCGACCATCGTCGCGATCGGCGCATGGAGCTCGACCAAGCTGGGCATCCCGGGCGAAGATAACGAAGGTGTGCTCGGCGGCATCGAATTTCTTGAAAACTATGTGACCAACCGTCCGTTCAAGGCGGGCGAGCGCGTGGCGATCGTCGGCGGCGGAAACACGGCGATGGACGCGTGCCGAACCTCCGTGCGATTGGGCGCGAAGGAAGTATACAACATCTACCGAAGAACGAAGGATCAGATGCCTGCGGAGCAGATCGAGATCGAAGAAGCGGAAGAGGAAGGTGTAATCTTCAAAGAGCTTGTCAACCCGATCGAGATCAAAAAGGTCGCAGACGGATTGGAGCTGACGCTTCAGGTGATGGAGCTCGGTGCACCGGATGCGAGCGGCAGAAGATCGCCGGTACCGGTCGAGGGCAAGGTCGAAAAGCTGGTCGTGGACTGCGTCATTTCCGCGATCGGACAAATCCTCAATCCGGCAGGCTTTGAAGAGATCGCACTGACCAAGCGCGGAACGATCGCAGCCGACGAAGGCACATACAGCACCAATTTGGACGGTGTTTTTGCGATCGGGGACGCAACCAACAAGGGCGCAGACATCGCGATTGCGGCGATCGGCGAAGCAAAACGCGCAGTAGCAGTCATCGAGACCTACCTCGACGGCGCGATGATCCCGTACAAAATGCCGTTCTACTCCGTGATTGAGGGAATGACGGCGGACGACTTTGAAGACCGCGAGCGAAGCTACCGCGTACAGCGTGAGCATATCAACGCCGAGATTCGAAAAAACAATTTTGAAGAAGTTGTCATCAATTTCAGCGACGAGGATGCCCGAAAAGAAGGCTCGCGCTGTCTGGAATGCGGATGTATGGATCTGTATGAATGCAAATTATTGAAATACTCCAATGAATACGACATCAAGCCGGAGCGTTGGGCAGGCGAGAAGCATCATCGAAATCTCGACGACGGCCATCCGCTCATCGACCGCAACTCCGACAAATGTATCCTGTGCGGACTTTGCGTCCGAACCTGCGAAGAAGTGATGGGGATCTCGGCGCTCGGACTCGTGCATCGCGGATTTGAAACCATCGTCAAGCCGGCGATGGAGCTTCCGTTGCAAAAATCGGGCTGCATCTCCTGCGGACAATGCATCTCCGTCTGTCCGACCGGCGCATTGCAGGAAAAAGCCGCAATGCACAAGCAGGTTCAGCTCGTACCGACCGTGACCAAGACCGTCTGCTCGGCATGCAGCGTCGGCTGTAATCTCAATGTCAACACCAACTCCGATCTGATCATCCGGATCGAAGGCGACCAGTCGAGCAAGGTGGACAACGGCAATCTCTGCGTCAACGGAAAATTCAGCTTCGACGCGTTCCACAATCTCAACCGCGTCAAATCGCCGCTACTCAAGCGAGGGGATGTGCTCGGCACGGCAAGCGACGAGAGCGCCTATGTCGAGGCTGCCAAGGGCTTGCAGAACATCGTAAACCTTTACGGACCGAACGCCGTCGCATTCCTCGTATCCGACCGATACACCAACGAAGATGTATTTGCGGTCAAAACGCTGGCGAACAAAATCTTTGCAACGGAAAATGTGTACAGTCTCAACTCCACGCCGTCCGCGCTCAAAGCGGTGACCGGCATCGACGCGTCCACAAGCTCCTTTGAAGAAATGCTCAGCTCCGAGCTGATCGTCGTGATCGGCTCCGATCTGATGATGAACAACGCCATCGTCGGCATCAAAGTGCGTCAAGCCGTGAAAAACGGCTCCAAGCTCGTCATCATCAACGACCGCGAAACGATCCTTGACGAGATCGCCGACATCGCGGTGCTCGAGGATACGACCGATACGCTTCTGCAAGTGCAAGCCTACATCGCGCAGAAGGTCGGCGCCGTATGCGAACAGCCGTCGGTGGAGATTTCCGAGCTGGCAAAAGAAATCGCAGAGCTCTACCTCAGCGCCAAAACGCCGATGATCGTATATAACCAAAACGAAGCAAGCTACGAAGCGGCAGCGATCGCATCCAATATTGCCGCGATCACCGGCAACATCGGAAAAGTGAGAGCCGGCGTCATTCAGCTGAAGCAAAACGCAAACAGCCAGGGAATCGTCGACCTCGGCATCAACACCGACAAAGCGGAATTTTATGCGAAGCTCGAGAGCGGCGAGATCAAAGCCGTCGCATCCTTCGGTGAAGATGCGGAGCTGGATCTGTCCAAGCTTGAATTCCTCGTCGTGCAGGACGCACAGCTTTCCGAGCTTGCCAAAAAAGCCAATGTCGTGCTTCCGGGCGCAAGCTTTGCGGAAACGGAAGGAACCTTCACGAGCTCCGAGCGCAGAATCCAAAAAACCAAAAAGACCTTCAAGCACTCGACCGTGCTCGAAAACTGGGCGATCGCGATGGAAATCGCGCGCGTGCTTGAGCCGGAATTCGGATTCAACAGCGTGCGAGAAATCCAGGAGGAAATTTCAAGAACCGTAGACGGCTATCGCGGCATCTCCAAGATCGACACCCACAAGGTCTGGGCTTACGAGCCGAAAGCGATCGCACCGATCAAAACGGAGGCTGCACCGCTTGTCGACATCCAAAAAAATACAAGCCACGCGCTGAACCATTTCGCGGAATATCTTGAAAAAAATCAAGTAATCTGAGATCGGCGCGCAGCAAACAAAATATAAACCAAACCATTGAAGCGCAAATGCCCGAATCGATCCGAGGAGGGCATTTTGCAAGTTCGCAGCCTTCGGTAGAAGGTAGAACACAGACTCGGGCATAGCCGGCGCGATCGGATTTAAGAGCGTCCAAAGCGCTGAGAACTGTGCGTCAGCTTTCGCTCTCAGTGTAGCCGAATCGAATCTAAGAGCGTCCGAGGCGATCGAATCGGTCGTCATCGTTCGGACCGCCATCATCAAGGCAAGCGGCGTCAGCTCATCGACGCTCAAGTGAGCTCAGGCCGACAAGGAGCCCGCCGTCCGCCGCGAGATTTGAGAATTACGGAGGAGATCGGCGACAAGCGCATCCGAGCCGCGAGAACTATGCGGCAGATTCTCCGCTCTTAGACACAGCCGGTGCGATCGGATGCCGTTCAAACAGATTAAAAAGGAGTGCAACCATGAAAAAACAGATACTTTGCTTCGGAGATTCCAACACGCACGGCTACATTGCCGGCGACAACGGCCGCTACGACCGATCCGTCCGCTGGCCGGGCAGATTGGCAGCCCTGCTCGGCGATCGGTATGAAGTGATCGAAGAAGGCTTGTCCGGCAGAACGACCTGCTTTGACGATCCGTTCACCGAAGGGCTCAATGCGCTCACCTACATCACGCCCTGCCTGATGAGCCACAAGCCGCTCGAGCTTCTGATCATCATGCTCGGAACGAATGATACGAAGGAGCGCTTCTCCGCCTCCTCCGGTGCGATCGCGCTCGGACTCAAGCGACTGGTGCAAAAAGCGATGACGACCGAATGCTGGGAGACAGAGCCGAACATCCTGATCGTCGTGCCGAAAAATATTGAAAAGGAATACGAAGCGACGGAGGCGGTCAAGACGATGGGCACCGGCTGCGCCGAAAAATCACAGGGTCTGGCGAACGAATATCGGACGATGGCGCGCCTGCTCGGCTGTCGCTGCTTTGACGCCAACGAAGTCGTGAGGGCAAACGACGCGCGCGATTATGTGCATCTGTCGGAGGAAGGCCATCTTGCGCTCGGCGAAGCGATTGCCGAAGAAGTAAAAAATATCCTGACATAACAGAGCTGAATAAAAAAGCGTAGGAAGGAAGCGAGAGCGGGAAAAAGAGCACGAAGCAAAGCAAAATAACCGAAGCAGAGAGTAAATTGGAAAGAGCAAAATTAAAAGAGCAAAACAAAAAGAAACGAACAAAACATAAAGAACAAAATTAAAAGAGCAAAACTAAAAGAACAAAACAAAATAAAAAACCCGAGCCAAACAAAGCGAAGCGAATTAAGCTAAAGCAAAGTAAACTGTCGGTAGACAAAGCGGCTATAAAACATTTTGATCGAGCCCTCCTTCATAATTCCTTGAAGGAGGGCTTTGTCGTATAAAAATATTGCAAGCGAAAATCAAACAGAACAACAATCAAAAAAATTAGTGCTGAGCCTTCGATCCGAAAGGCAGGAGAAGAAAACCCGGCGAAGTGAAAATAAAAGGAACAAAAGCACTAAGTGCTAAAAGCCAAGAAGCGGGAATAAACAAGCGGATCAAAATGCGACAGGTGAAAGCGATCGACTCGCAGCATTTCATTATGAGCGATACACTTTTCGGCATCAAAGATATTCCATGGAATGAGGCAAGAGGATCACGATGATTGTCATAAAATTGCGATTGGACGGATCGTCGGACAGGAGGAATGAAAACGGTGAGTTTTTGTGCAGCAAAGCCGCCGCCAAATTCTTTCATAGAAAATCATAATGAATGTCATAAGAAAAAGCTATTAGACATCAAAAAGTAAGCTTGTTATACTTTTATTGTATGCGGCGGTGGACGAAGGGAGGTGAGAGAATGAACGATTACAGCAACGATGTAAAGAAAGCATACATATTATTCAACAGTCCGAGAAGACTCATCGGCGTGAAATTTTTGAGAGAAGAAGAACAGTATCGATCCTATTCAGGCATCGAACCGCAGAAACCGTTGTCCTACTGCGTTGCGGTCAAATCGGCAAGCCTGGGGCATCGGCTGAAAATGAATCTGAAGAACTCGGGCTGCGGAGGTAGCACTCGAGCGCTCGGCTTGGAAAAACCCTCGGAGGAGTTTTTGAGCGGAGAGAGCCCGTTCAAGCTGGGCTTGTACAAAAACCGAGAGGTGGCGAGGCAGGCGGCGCTGCAAACTCAAAACCTGACGGAAGACATTTACGGACTGATTATTCAGCCGATCGAATTTTTCGAAGAAGAACCGCCGGATGTGGTATTGGTGATCGGACAGCCGAGAGACCTGATGCGGATTCTTCAAGGCTACGCATATCATTACGGGATCGACAAACAAATCAGTATGTCCGGCAATCAGGGGATATGTGTTGAAGCGACGGCGTACCCTTTTTTACATCGTAAGCCGAACATCTCATTGTTGTGTTCCGGGACGCGGTTTCTGGCAGATTGGGCACAGACCGAAATGGTGATGGGGATCCCGATACAGCTGTTTTCGCAAATCGTCGACGGATTTTTGCAAACCGTCAATGCGGTCGAACCGGATGATCGAAAGTCGGAGATCGAAAGAAAATTTATGGAGCAAGGTCTGGAATGTATCACAATGGATTACGGAAGGACCTATTACACGGAATATGAAAGAGAAAAAAGAGAAAAAAGAAAAGCGGATCAAGCGCGAGCGCAATGATCAGCGAGCCGCTCTTTTGATTCGTAGCGCGCTGATCGCAGCAGCTTTGTTTTTTTGGGAATACCAAGCGACAAGAGAGGTGTACAATCCGATTTTTACAAGCTATCCCAGCGCGATCATTGCGGATTTGAAGATTTTTGTCACGAGCGGAGAATTGTACAAGCATGCACTGATTACTTTGTCCGAGGTTTTTTGGGGATTGCTTTTTGGAAGTGTGATCGGAATAGCACTTGCCGTTTTTTTCGGCTACTTTGTATTTGTCGGGAAGATCTTTACGCCGATCATATCGGCGATCAGCTGCATTCCACAGCTTGCACTCGCGCCGATCTATGTACTGTGGTTCGGATTGGGGTTGAAATCGAAAATATTTCTGTCGGGATTGATGGTGTTTTTTATCGTATTCTCGACGACCTATCGAGCGATCCGCACCATGGACAAGGGGATACTCGAGTCGGCAAACCTGCTTGGCGCGAGCGATTTTCAGATCCTAAGAACGGTCGTGATTCCGTCCTGTATGCCGTGGATATTGTCCGGCGTGCGAGGCGGCATCAGCTCGGCGCTGATCGGAGCGATCATCGGAGAATACATCGGCTCCAAGGGCGGCTTCGGATGGATGATCACTTACTCGACATCCTATTTCAATATCGGCAGAGTGATGTCTTGTATCGTGATTTTGCTTGCGGTCGGACTGGGACTCAATAAGATCATGGATCTGATGGAAAACAAATTGCTCATTTGGAGAACGGATACCACGCTTCAGGCGGAAAGTTTCAAGAATCGGGCATAAAAAGATCGAGACTCGAACAAAGATGATAGGAACTATCGAATAAATCAGGAGGAAAAATGAAAAAGAAGAATTTCAAATTGGGGAAAATGATCCTTGCCTTGGCATCCGCGGCGCTGATCGCGTCAGGATGCGCGAGTATGAACACGAACACAAGCAGCCAATCGGGCGAAGAAAATCAAGATGCTCAAAACCAAGAGCTTACCAAAATAGTCGTGTCCGAATTCAGAGGCATCAATTATGCGGCGGTACATATTGCAAAGGAGCTGGGCTATTTTGAAGAAGAAGGATTGGATGTCGAGTTTGCCGTGTATGGTGACGGACCGGTCGCTTTTCAGGGAATGCATGCCGGCGATTCTCAATTCTGCCTGCTCTCGATCGAGCCGGTTTTCAGAGCGACGGAAGAAGGATTGGAATCCTATGTGCTGGGGGCGCTCGACACCACGAGACTGTACGGCTTTGTCGGATCGAAAGACATTACGGAAATCTCTCAGCTGAGAGGGAAAACGGTCTTTGCCGGGGCACCGGGATCGGCACCGTATTCGTTTGTATGGAGTCTTTTGGAGGATGGCGGACTTAATCCTGCCGAGGATGTGACTTTTGCACAAATGCAGTATGGTGCGTCGATCGCTGCACTTGAGCAGGGAACGATAGACGCTTCCTATATGGATCATTACAACAGAAACAAATTTGCCGCGATCGGAGCGAACTTCCTCGTTGACGGTGCGGATATGGAAACAAAAAAGAAAGTATTCGGGTCGGAAAGATTTGAAGGATCCATTATCACGGCGACGAAAGCCTTTGTCGATGAAAATCCTGAAACAGTTCAGCGCTTCATAAATGCGGCGGTAAAGGGCGCGCAGTGGGTGACTACGCACAGCGCGGAGGAAGTCGTCGAAGTATTGTTGCCATATCATGACGGCAGCAGCAAAGAGGATCTGTTGGAAAGAATCGAGTTGATCCAATTTGCGTATTCTCCGGATCTGAGAATCACAAAGGAAGGCTATGAAGCGATGGAAAAATTTGCGCTGAAAACCGGTGTTCTTAAAAACGAAGTCGGATATGACAACATCATCGATATGGAATTTGTCGAAAACGCCAATCAATAGGTAGCATATGTCGTATATCCGGATTAAAAATATTTGCAAGTCTTTTGGAAACAATCGGGTCTTGAAGGATATCTGCCTGGATGTCCGAAAAAATGAATTTGTATCGCTGCTCGGGTCATCAGGCTGCGGAAAGACGACTTTGCTGCGCTTGATCGCCGGATTACTGAGCGCTGACAACGGATCGATCATTTTGGACGAGGAGGACATCACATACAAAAATTCGAGAGATCGAAAGATCGGTATGATTTTTCAATCCTATGCATTGTTTCCGACGATGAATGTTTTCAACAATGTCGCCTACGGACTGAGGCTCAAAAAAGAATCGCCTGCCGTGATCACGCGTGAGGTGATGAGCGTACTGGAGGCGGTTGATCTGCAACACAAGATCGCCAGTTTCCCGTCCCAATTATCGGGCGGAGAGCAGCAACGAGTCGCTTTGGCAAGAGCGTTGGTCACAAGACCCAAGGTTCTGTTGCTGGATGAACCGTTTAATGCGATCGATGCAAAGCTTCGAAAGGCATTGCAGCTGAAAATAAAAGAAATTCATAATCAATATGAGATGACATCAATTATGGTAACGCATGATCAGGAAGAGGCAATGCGAATGTCGGATACGATCTTTCTGTTTCGAGAAGGCGAGGTGGAACAGTCTGGCACGCCGATGGAGCTGTATCTTTCTCCGCGCAGCAAATTTGCCGCATCATTTATGGGAAACTACAATATCATTGCGGCGAAGGATTTTTCAAAGATCACCTCGGGACAATATCTGAACGATCAGACAGTCGCATTCAGGCCGGAAGCGATCGAGCTTGGCGAAGAGCCGTTTTTGAAATCGAAGGAGGCCTACACTTTTTCGGGAGAGATCAAAAGCTGTACTCCGCAAGGGAGCTTTGTGCGATTCCGGCTCGATGTGCTCGGGGTACTGTTGTCTGTGGATGTTTCGGTCGACCGGTACGCAAGCTTTCGAAAAAGCAAAGCAGTGCATTTGTCAATTCCTGTAGAGAAGATGTTGTTCTACGCGGAGGATCCCAAGTAATGCAGACAAATGATCCGTCAGACGGAGTAAGGAGCGTATGAAAGTTCTCCTGTAATCAGCCTTCAATGGGAATACCGATCACGGAAAAACTCGCCGAATCGTAGCATCTGCTTATAGACATATTATAGTTCAAAGTATGAAAGGACTCCCTCAGGATTTGAAGGAGTCCTTTTCAATAATATATGGATCCGCCCAAGAGATGGCTATATTCCGTGTAAAAACGGTTTTCAATATTAAGGCCGTTGTTGCTACAGCAGACTGTTTTTTGAAAATCAGCTTCCCAAACCGTCAAACGATAGGACGAAGCAAGTAAGAAAAATGAGATAGATAAACAGAAACGAATAAGAAGAAATAATATGTCGACGGATATAAAGAAATAAGGTAATGCGTGAAATTAAATTACACAAAGAAGAGAACCCCGCGTGCGACGGGGTTCATGAAACGGAGTAAAGTATGATTTAGTTGTTTGCGTTTTTAATAGCTTGCGAGCTTGGAGCCGAATGCTTTGCATTCTTCCAATCCGCTTGCGTCCGGCGTGTTTTGTACGATCAGTCCTGCATCGCCGAGCAAATTTGCGCCGGCTTTTTCGCAACGAGCGTACCACTCTCTCATCCATTCGCCGTCGCCCCAATCGTAGGAGCCGAACAGGCCTAATTTTTTACCTGCCAGTCTGCCCTCCAAGGCTTCGAAGAAAGGCTCAAATTCAGCTTCTTCCAAAACCTCTGCGCCCATCGCGGGACATCCGAGCGCCAGCTTTTCGTAGCCGAGCGCGTCATTCGGACTGATTTGAGATACTTCAAAAAGAACTGCTTCCGCGCCGCCGGCTTCGACCCCGGCTTTGACAGCCTCGGCCATCATTTGTGTGTTTCCTGTTTGAGACCAATAAATTACTGCTACTTTGCTCATAGTATTTCCTTTCTATGCGGTTTTGAATATTTGCTTCAACGACATTCCGTCGCTGATCCGGCTGCACACATTGTTGCGGCAGCGAGTGAATTTTTCAAATAAAAGCACTGCTTCCTGCGCATCGCCATACACCTTCCAATAGCCGCTCAGCTTGTAATTTTTTCCGTGATTGGAACGAAAGCCGATCACATCCGCGAGCGGATAGCCGAGAAAAATCCCGATCTCGTGCGGAAAATCGTCCTGCAGGCTCAAGCGCAATGCCAAATGCGCCAAGAGCGCGTCGAGACCGAGCGACAGAGGATAGCCTTCTTCCGCGAGCAGCGCTTGCGTTTGATCGTAGGACAGCGCTTGGCACAAAAGGCGATGATGATATACAAGAATAAGTATATTGCTTGGGCAACGACAAAGCTCTTTCAAATAAATTCCTCTGGGATTGAAATGGCGGTTCAGACGACTCAGCTCGTTTCGGATGTCAAAGCGCGCAGGATCCTTCAGTGAAAACAGATTGGCGCATTTAATCCCTGCGAGCGTCGGCGTGCAATGGAATCCTACCAGATATTCAAAGGAATCGTTTTGAGGATATGTGCTCATGATCTCTCCTGTCGATTCGCGATGCAAAATATGTCGTTAGCTTATGCTAACAAAATTAATATACTACAACAAAATAAATATGTCAATTAGTTTATGCTAATTTTGTAAAAAATATGGATGATGACAAGACGGATCGCATCGCGCTGAAGATCGGATACGATCCGGCAAAATATCCGGAGACAAACGGCTATTACGGCACCTATTTGGATCTATATCTGCTTGAATTTACACAAAATCTTCAATGGTATCTGGACAATTTGGATTATGCATCCGGCTGGACCTGGTTTGACGAAAAGGGAAAAGCGCTGAGCGATGAAGAGGTCGCGGCGATGACTGCGCAGGACAAGGCACAGGCATTTCTGAAGGGACTGTACACCAAGCCGAGCACAGGTAGAGGAGCGGGCAGACCGAGCAGAACCATGCCGACCGGAGCGCTGCCTACAGGAGTCGGATCGACCGGAGCGGCATCGACAGGGACTGCATTGAGCGGCACCGCGTCGGGCACAAGCATGATCGTCGGAACGCCGGATAGCGGAACGACACAATCCGCAAGCTCGAAGGTGGATTCGGCGAACTACGCAAGCTACAACGAAATGCTCGCTGCGTACAAGGCGGATGTCAAAGAAGTGTATGCCGGCGATAAATACGGAAACAATATCGTTTCACTATATAATCCACTGAACTATATCCGCGCGAAAGAAACCAAAAAGCCTGTCTGGATAAAGCTTTTGTCGGGTGCAGCTGAAGGCGATATTTCGATGTTCAACTCACTGAATCTCCAGCTTGCTCTGCTCAATGAAAAAATCGATGCCAATATTGAATGGCAATGGGATGGTGGTCATGTGCCTTCCGAGGCGCTTGGCGATTCCTTCTCGCTGTATGTGGATCAAATGTACGCGAAGCATGTTACACGATCCGTGCCGGTGAAAAAAGCGGCGGCGACCAAGCAGACGAAAAACGGAACCGCGACCGCAATGTCCGGGACCGATATCAGCAGCTTTGTCCGATCGAGCGATATCAAAAATGTGAAGATCAGCTTGCCGGATGCGATCAGCTATCGGTTGAAGGGCGCGAGCAAAGCGATGCCGGGCTTCGATGTGATCGATTACGGACAGGAGGATTATGTATTCGGAAATGCCGAAAAAGATGCAAGACATTGGAATATTTATCTGGTAGAGATCTTTGAAAAATATGCGAGCGTGTTGAGTCCGTTGTTCAATAAGAGCAACAGCTGATCCTGCGCCTTGGGGAATACAAAAGCGCGTTGCGAGTTTTACTCGCAACGCGCTTTTTATATGAATGGATACTATGATCAGGCGAATCAATTTTCGTATTTGAAGATCGCTTTTGCAAGCTCCATAACGACCAGCGGCACGAATGCCAATCCGATCGCTACAAGATACAGATTTGC
>JBGZCE010000117.1:0-33747 GCA_041845175.1 Filifactoraceae bacterium | reverse complement strand
TACAAGCAACGACAAAACTGCTGCAGCTTTTAGCAACCAAAGCTGCAGCAGTTTTGAATCAGTTGTATCAAATAGAAAGGTGGACATCGCGTCCACCTTTCTATTTGATCAAAACTCTTATTTTAGGATAAAGATACATGGCGATTCCGGAAATCACAACTCCTTTGAAGATATTGAATGGAGTTATCCCATAGAGGACCAAGCTGTTCACATCCGTGACCTTGCTTGTTATGGCAGATCCCATTTCCACGATTGTTTCAATCGGCATAATGTTTGCATAAAACGGAATCAAAACCAGGATATTGAAGATTGCTGCAGTAGCCGTCATCACGATTGTAGCGGCTATGCACCCGATCAGTGCATTCTTTTTCGTCCTGTTGAGCCGATAAATATATCCCGCCACAAAAACAAAGGATGCGCCTACCAAAAAATTACCCAATTCTCCGACTCCGCCTGTACTCGTCTTCGTAATGAAATGCAGGATATTTTTTACTAATTGCACCAGCACTCCAACCACCGGATGAATAGCAAATGCCGCAATCAATGCCGGGATGTCACTGAAATCCAATTTCAAAAAAGCCGGCGCAAAGGGCAGCGGGAACTCGATCAGCATCACAATGTATGCGATCGCGGAAAAAACGGCCGCTTTTGCCAATATGCTTGTCTTTTCGTTTGCCCTCGGTTTTTTTGTGGCCGAATTGATTTTTGTTTGCATAAAAGCTCCTTTCATGTCTTCGATGTGCACCAAAAAAGCCCCGGAAATCCGAGGCTCATAATTTGAAGTTTACAATCAAACCGAAAGGTTGAATGCACATATCTTCTCTCATCCAGACTTTACTGTCGGTGCTTGAATTTCACAAGCTCAGCCTTACGGCTCGTGGACTGTAACCACCGGTCGGGAATTTCACCCTGCCCCGAAGACAATATCAATTTGTATTCTTATCATAACGCCAAAAAGGCTTTTTGTAAAGATGATTTTTTTGAATTTCAGTCCGAAACGGATTCTATTCGTTACGCAAGCTCTCAAGCGCAGAGAGCTTCATCGCGCGATTCGCCGGAATATATCCGGCTACCAAACCTACCATCGTTGAGAAGGTCAGGCTCGCAAGAGCAAGATACCATGGAATCAGCGAAATTTTGGTTCCTTCCTCAAGACCCATCTGCATCAAAAACATTTCTCCCAATAACATATTGGCAAGCGCGGATAATCCGAAGCTCAGGCCTAAGCCGATAATCCCGCCGAAAAAACCGATCGACGCCGCTTCGATTAAAAAGAGTCTGCGAATATCTCTTATATTCGCGCCTATGACCTTCATTATCCCGATCTCCTTCGTCCGTTCGTAGATTGACATGATCATTGTGTTGGTGATTCCGAGCGCCGCAACCAGCAGAGAAATTCCTCCGATTCCTCCGAGAACCGCTTGGATAATTCCCGATACCTGCTTTACCTCCTCCAGCATGTCAATGAGGGAAAAGGTTTGGTATCCCAAATCCTTCAAGGTTTTTGCGACATTTTTGATCTCGTTGGTATTCTCAACATACACGACCGCCTGATCATATTGTGCGTTGATACTGGAAGAGGCATTATTTCCTCGCTCACGCTGGTCCTGCTTTATAATCTCCTTGACCTCATCGATGTTCATGATGATCGAATAGCTGAACTCATCATTCTCGCTTTCCAGCAGTCCGATCCCCTTGGCGTCATAGACGGTGAAATTGATAGCCTGCCCGTCCGGTGTCGTTTCCGAAGGCTGACGGTAGCGTTCTCCGTAATTTCGATCTCCCGTTATTTTGACTCGTGCATTAACCACCTCCACCGGCAGCTCATCCTCACCCATTTCCCGATAGCCGGTATCATAAGGGTTATACAGCCATTTGGCGACATTCTTTCCAAAGACGACTCCCATTTTGTCCCCTTTTGTCAAATATCGGCCATCCTCCAATTTCAAATTGAACTTTTCAAAAACCTCCGGTCGAATTCCTATGATCTGTGCATCGGTAATATATCTTCCGACCGCCACCTTCATATAAGTCGTAACCTTCGGCGTAATCGCCGTTACATTCGGCAGACTTTCAAGCTCTTTGATGCTCTTATCGGTCAGCTTCGCTTCCTTTTTCGGCTGGCCGGGAATATTGACTCCACCTCCGGGCATCAGTTCGATCATATGCAAATTGCCCCAGCCCTTGACCTGCTCTTCAAACCCCTTGCTCAGTCCGATACCGAGCGACATCATCACCGTGATGGCGGCGGTTCCGATGATGACCCCCGTGATGGCGAGAATGCTCCTGGTTTTTCTCCTGAGCAGGTTTTTTAATCCCATCATCAAGATATCTTTAATATTCATACTCAACCTGCCTATTCGCTATCGATATCCAAGCTGTTTATTTTTTTGTTCCTGCGTTTTCTGTAAATCAACGCTCCTCCGATAACCGCAACCAGCACAACGCCTCCGATGACATATCGCAGAATGCCGGAGGATTGCGGCTCAACGATCTCTTCGCTCGGATCGATAGGAACCATCTCCTCGGCAACGATCTTGAAGGCTTTTTCAATAACAATTTGCTTTCCGGACGAATCCTCAAAGGTGAAAATCACCTTTCCGCTCGATTCGCCTGCGGTAAGAGGGATAAATTGGAAATCATAGAAATCATTTTTCCCGGCATCCAGCTTTCCGACGAACATTTTTGTCGATTGAGGAAAATCAAAATCACCTTCTGCCGAAATCACCAAATTGTTCAGGGTGTTTTTCCCCATGTTGTAATACTGTACGCTGATATTTCCAGCCTCTCCCACAAAAAATACATCCGTCGGCACGATATCGTCAATGACCAATCTTCTTTCCTGAACGACCGGAACGGAAATCGTATCCTTTACCGCAACCGGATTTCCCTTGCTGTCCTCATAGCTCATATCCACCGTGATTGACACCGTTTTTTCCGGCGCATCCGGCTTGGTCATCAGCTCGATTGTTTTATTGATGGAGCCGCCCGGCCCGATCTTATCGATATAAAAGGAGTTGCTGGTATTATGCGGAATAAAAATTCCTTCCTCCGCGGTGAGGGATACCTTTATATTCTTCAGCGTCTGGGAGGTATTTGTATTTTTTAGTACCAGGGACAACGGGAAGGCTTGATTTGCTATGACCGCCGAATTTCCGTAGGTATAGTTGGTAATGATGATCTGCGGCACGGTTTTGGCACTGCTTCCCGCATCCACGAACACTCCGGTATATTGCACGACGCTGCTTGCATCCGTACCTGTCGTTTCCGCCGTGATCTTGATCGGATAGTTTTGGGATTGCAGCTCTGCGCCGCCCACTGCAAACATCTGCACATCAAAGGCTTTGGACTCTCCAGCTGCCAAATCGACCACAAAAATATTTTTGGTTCGATTGACGATCGGAGCTGTCGGCTCGACGGTTACTTTGATGTTTTTTGCCGCTCGTGCACTGTTGTTCTGCACCGAAAACTTCAGATTGAAGTTTTGATCCACCGCCACCGCGGACGGATTTTGTATATTGATGATATTCAACCGGTCGGCAAGCGAAGAGCCCGCATTGACATTCACATATTCCGTAATACTGAAAGTGGTTTCTTTCCCGGTCGGATCCGTTCCTTTGACATTAAAGGTAATCGGAATATTCCCTCCCGGATGAGAAGCGTCTACAAATACAGGAAACGCAGCTGTTGCTTCTCCTGTTCTGCTCATCGAACCCATATCCTTTTGTACTGAAGAATTTTGAAGAGTCATTTTTTCGCCAAGCACAATTTCCGCGATCACTTTGTTGAATGGCGCATTTCCCGTATTCTTTATTTTTAATTGCAAATTATTAACACTGCCTCCGGTTAATCCTCCCGATGGTGAAATCACTTCCAATTTAACTTGCGGATTATAATTCACATTGGGGTCCGGCTTATAGCTATAATCGATCGGAACCATCGGTAAGTTCGGTTTTCCACTGTCAGCGCTGTCTATCGGAGATACGGAAACATAGGTGCTTTTTTCTGTCGCCAAATTGTTTCCGCCCGCGTCCTTTACAGATAACTCGATCCTATTGCTTTGACCCATCGGTAATTGTGTAAGATCCACCTCCCAAGTCAACTCTATCGACTCTCCGGCTGCTATGTCTCCTGTAAAATTGGAAATTAGTTTTATTTCCCCCGGAATATTGCCTTTTGCGATTTCTACTTTAACATTGGATAATGGTGAGCTTGTGGTATTTTTTATTTTTGCAGTAATTTTCCCTTTTTCAGTATACTGACTATACGCTCCTGCTTTAAATTCTACAATCTCAACATCTGTATTTGCCGCATAGCCGTTCAGCGGCAAAGCGATGCCCATTATCAAACATACCGTCATCATTATTGACAAGATTTTTTTATTCATATTAACCCTTCCCGTCCTTGAAAATTTATTAAAGCCTTTTAGCCTTGTCTCAAAAATTATTGCGCATGATCCGCATCGGCGGCTCTGACGCATCCTTATAGCGTAGCTCTCGATATTCAGCTATCCGCAATTTCCTCTGTCGGATTGAATTCCGCTTTGGTCTGGATATTGATGATATTCCCGTCCTTGATCGTGACGATGCGATCCGCATATTGCGCGATCGAGTTGTCGTGTGTTACCAGAATCATCGTCTGCTTATTTGCATGGACTCGTTCGATGATCAGATCCATGACCATCTCCGTTGTCTTGGAGTCCAGGTTTCCCGTCGGCTCGTCCGCAAATATGATCTTGGGATCTACCGCAATCGCTCTGGCGATCCCGACCCTCTGCTGCTGGCCGCCGGACATCTGTGTCGGCTTTCGATTTTCATATCCGCTCAATCCGACCTCTTCCAATGCCAATATCGCGCGTTTCATCCTTTTTCTCCGATCCATTCCGCGCAGCACGAGAGGATATTCCACATTCTCAAGTGCCGTCAGCATCGGCAGCAGATTATATGCCTGAAAAATAAATCCGATGTTTTTTTGCCGAAACAAGGTGACCTCCTCCTCCGAGAGCTTGTGGATCGGTACATTTCCAATCATGATTTCTCCCTTCGTCGGCTTTTCGAGTCCCGCCACCATATTCAGGAAGGTGGATTTTCCGGACCCGGATTTTCCCAGAAAGCAAATAATCTCCCCTCGATATATGTCCAAGCTGATATCATCCAGCGCAATGACCTTTTCTTCTCCCATCCGATAGATTTTTCGGACATGCCTTATCTCAATTAGAGGCTTTTCCTGTGTTGAAATGTTGATCCCTCCTTCACGATTGCTTATTTACTCTATATATTATATCTTATTCTTTTTCATAAGAGGTTACAAAAAAGTTAAATATTTCTTAATAACTTCCTTTCTTTGTAAGAAATTCCGGGGAACTTTTTATCCATCGGCTCCTCACAATAAAAAAAGGATGTCTCATTGTCAAATGAGCGCATCCATATCAAAATTTTCAATCGCCCCGTCTTGTATCCGGAGCATTCGGCTGCAAAATTGCTTTGCCAAAATAAGATGATGTGAAATAAATAGGTAGGATGTATGGTGCTTTTTTTGGTATTCCTTCAAAATCCCGATGATCTGTGCTTGACTGACCACATCCAGCATACTCGTCGGTTCATCCAAAACGATCAGCTCCGGCTGTACTGCCAGCACTCTTGCAAGTGCCATGCGTTGAAGCTCTCCTCCGCTGAGCTCGCGCGGGTAGCGAAAAAGATGCTCCTCCTTCAATCCCATGCCGACAATATCATCAATGATATCCTGCCGACTTCGGCTGTTTTTATATAGAATGTACGGCTCCTTCATGCTGTCATATATTTTCAGCTTTGGATTGAAGGATATTTCCGGATGCTGAAACAATATTTGAATCGATCTTCGGATATCTTTTTGCATCGGATACTTCAGCCTTTGCCCTTTGAAGCGGATCTCGCCCGAGGTCGGCTTGAGCAGACCGCAAATCATCTGTCCGATTGTTGATTTTCCGCTTCCGCTGTCTCCTACCAAGCCGAGGGTTTCTCCCTGTTTTATTTCAAAGCTGACCTCTTTTACGGCCGTCAGCTTTTCCCTCCTCGTGATGCGGTAGGCTTTGGTTAGCTTATCGACTCTCAGCATATTTCCAGCACCGTACCCTTCTATTGTTTTTCATTACGATCGGCGGAGGAGCTTTGCAACAGAGCTCGGATGCCTCCAAGCATTTTCCGCTGTATTTGCAGCCTGCCTTCGGAATATTTTTTGACATGCTTTTATGATGACACCGCAAACCTTTTTCGGGCATTGCGTTTATAATATCGCGCGTGTAAGGATGATACGGATCCGAAAAGATCTCTTGCGTATCTCCTTCTTCCAGCAGCTCGGACGAATATAGGATGCACAGCCTTTTGCTGATTGCTCTTGCAAAATCCAAATCATGCGTAACGCAAATATAGGCTTTATCCTCCAGGAGCCGAAAGCTGTTTTTGACCAGTTCAATCCTTTTTCCGTCCAGGCCTTTGGTCGGCTCATCCGCCAGTATGAGCTGCGCTCCGGCGGAGATTCCCATTGCAATCAATGCCCGCTGCTTCATTCCGCCGCTGTATGTATGCGGATATTGCCTGCACCGAGCCTCCTCATCTCCGATATTGAATATGCGGAGCAATTCGATCGCTTTATCCATCATACCCGCTCGCTCGATTTTTTTATGAACCAATAAGGGCTCCGCAACTTGAAAGCCGACGCTCAACAACGGATTCATGCTGCTTCCGCTGCCCTGAGGCACATAGGATATCTCATTGCCTCGAATTCTGTTCCATTCGGATCTTGAGAGCTTCAAGAGATCTTCATTTTTATATAGAAGAGTTCCAGTTATTCTCGTTTTGGCAGGCAAAAGTCCTAAAATTGCCTGGATAAGAACACTTTTTCCGCTTCCGGTTTCTCCGATGATCGCAATCTTATCCAGCGAAGCAACCTCCAAAGAAAAATTGCTCAGCACCGCGGACTCTTCGTGCTCTCCAAAGCGGATATCGATATTTTCCATTTTTATTAACATATTATTGCTCCCTTTCGGTTGCATAATAGCCGATCAGCATAAAGCCGAGCACTGTAACCGAGATACACAGGATCGGCGGCAAATACCACCATATTTGACCTCTTAAAATACTGTTTCTGAAAAACGCATACCTCAGGATGCTTCCCCAGGACTTCTCGCCGTAGGTGCCGAGTCCCAAAAAGCTGAGTCCCGCTTCCGTCACCATAGCGCCCGCAATCGACAGCGCCCCTCGTATCAAAAGGATATTCGATAAATTCGGAAGGATGTGCTTGATCATAATTATGATATTGGATACGCCCAGCGTTTTTTCAATTTTTATATACGGCTGCGTGATGATTTCTCTTGTTTTCGCTCGCAGAATACGCGCTGTTCCCGTCCATGCCGTGATGCTCAGCGCGATAATCAGATTCCATTTGCTCGGCTTCATAAAGGCAACAAGCAAAATGGTCAGCGGCAGATCGGGAATCGACATGGCAATATTCGTTACTGCCGTAATCACACGATCCACCGTTTTTCCGAAATATCCGGCGGATACTCCCAGCCCCGTCCCGACGACCATGGTAATAAATGCCGTCGAAAATCCCACAAGCAACGAGACTCTCGTTCCGAAAATTATTTCGCTGAAAATATCCTGTCCTATATCATTTGTCCCGAGCAAATGCTCTTTGCTCGGCGTCAGATAGGATTCTCCCAGCGCATTCGGATCATAGGGCGCTATAACGGGCGCAAAAATCGCCACCAGCGTCGCAAAAGCGATAATCCCTATTCCGATCTTGATCATGATAGAAGTTTTGGTTTTGGTTCTACTCATAGCCATGCTCCTCAATTCTCGGATCGATCCGAATATTGACGACATCACTCAGCCAATTCGCCATAACGACGGATACCGCCGTCATCAAGAAGCATAGCTGTGCGGTCGGAAAATCTTTGTGGTGAACGGCATTCAGCATGAGCTGTCCCATGCCCTTCCACCCGAAAATCGACTCGACAATGACCGCTCCGGACAATATCCAGCCGAGCTGCATCACAATCGAGGTGGAATAAGGCACCAGAGCATTTTTCATCGCATGACGAAACAAAACCGTCCTATCGTTCATTCCCTTGGCAACCGCCGTTGTCAAATAATCCTCTTTTCGTACCTGTAATACTGCACTTTTCATCAGAAGAAAGTTTCCGGAGGTTCTTCCCGTTACCAAAATAAATAAAGGCAGGATCATGTGGTGCAAATAGCTGAACAATTTTTCAATGCCCTCCGGTCCGGGAGATACCATCCCGTTTATCGGAAACCACTTCAACCGGTAAGCGAACACGATCAATAATATCAGACTCAAGCAATTGGACGGAATCGTATGGAGAAACAAAAAAATCGGCGTTGCCGTTCGATCGAACGCTCCTCCCGGTCTCCAGCCTGCCAGAGTTCCCAAAAGACAACCGAGCAATCCGCCCAGTATCCATGTCGGTACCGACAGCAGCAGAGTATTTTTCATCGCTTTTGCCACATTTTGGACAACCAGCTGACGATTGGAGTACGCAATCCCGAAATCAAGGCTTACTATGCTCTTTAAATATTTGAGATATTGAACTCCTAAGCCGTCGTTCAATCCGTATTTTTCTTTCATCGCGTCCAGCTGAGCCGGGTCATGGTCAAGAAGATAGTAATATTCTTCTTGACCGACCAGATTGATAATCGGCTCCCCCGGCATGAGGTGGATCAACAGAAAGCTGACCGTTATTATTATAAAAATCGTCAGAACGGCATAGCCCAGCTTTTTTAATATCATGTTCATGGCAGCGAAATTATTTGGTTTTCAAAGTATACCAGGTTTTAGGATGGATCGCCCCCCATGAAGCCATATTGATCCAGCCCTCGTATTTGTCCGTGCGGTAAGGGAAAAATGCTTTTTCCCAGCATAATGCTTGAGCAAATGCGACTTCCTCCGCCATTTTTTGTAATTTCTTCACATTCTCAACATATATTTCATTGTTTATCGCTTGCTGCATCTTAAAGAAGGTGTCCTTAAACTCGTCATTGTGATAGGTTCCCCAAATCCAAGTTTTCTCGCCCTCAAAACGCGGATCTGCCAGGAAATATCGGAATGCACTTGAATAGTTTGCCATTCCGGATGTGGTGTACCCGATTGCAATATCATATTTTCCGTCTATGATATTTTGCTCCCACACCTCGGAATTTCTGAGACTGTCTTCGTCGATATGCGTTTTGACGCCGACCACCTTCATGGATGCCATCACCGTATCCGCAATTCGATTCAAAAGATCCTGACTTTTTGAAAATTGCGGAGTAACCATCACATCCATCGGACTTCCGTCCGGATATTCTCTGAAACCGTCTCCGTCTACATCCCGATAGCCCGCATCGTCCAATATTTTGTTTGCTTCGTCAACATCCGTGTAGAGAATCGGGATCGTGCTGTCAAAGCCGTTGCAGGAAGGAGCGATGATACCCGCTCCCGGCGCGGTTCCGTATCCGCCGTTGATTACGGTCGACAGCTTGTCATAATCCAATGCCAGGCGGATCGCCTTTCTGAAATGAATATCCTCAGCCGGCTTTCTTTCCATTCCGTAGGTTATTTGATAATGCCCTGCATAATCGCTCTCTCCCGGATCGATATCCGGATTTGAGAAAACCGTTTCCATGATCGTCGCATCGATCGGGTTTGCATAAGCATACATCGCATCGATCTCACCGTTGATCATCGCAAGCATCAATGTGTCTTCTCCCGAATAGCACTGCACCGTTACCTTGTCCACGGTCAGATCGCCTAAGAAGCTGTTTTCGGGTACCGCTTCGTAAACTGCCGTCTGAGCCTCCCTGTCCACCGACACCAATTTGTACGGACCGCAGCCCACCGCAGCATTTTCTTCGGCATACTCCTCATAATTTTCAACGCCTTCCCAGATATGCTTCGGATATACGCAAGCAGTATTCAATGCACTTGTATTCAGCCAATAGAATGCGTCCGGCTCGCTGAAGGTAAGCGTACACTCATTTTCTCCGGTAATCTCCCATGATACCAGATTGTTTAGCGATCCGACCTTTTTAACATTTTTCATGTAATCAAAGGTGAAGAGGATATCCTCCTGAGTAACCGGTTTTCCGTCATGCCAAACGGCCGTTTCGGGAAATGTAAATACCAATTGCTTTCCGTCCTCCGAAATCTCAAAGGATCTGAAGAAATACGGCTGGAGCTTTTTGTTTTCGTCTATGTAAATAAAATTTCCCTGCGTCAAGCCGTTATAATTCAAGCGTCCGAAGGAGTCCTTTTGGGTCTGCATATTGAAGATGTTATTTTCTCCCGTCATCCCGATAACTAAATTTTCCACATTTCCTCCGTCGGATTCGGAGGTTTGACTGTTCGTATCTTGAGCGCATGATGTTAAAATCAGCATCGCCAGCAAGAACGAAAATAATTTGATACTCTTTTTTTTCATATCCTTCTCCTTTTTACTCTGCCGCGGTTTAGCATTAAAAAAGCTCTCCATACAAAGACAGAGAGCATAAAAACGCATTAAAAAAACTTATTTCCATCGCTCGTAGAAATCAAAGTACAGACAACAAGGCAGGTCTTCTGGCTCAGAATCAACACTCGCTTTGCCTTCCCATGACAGTGGCATATTAAAACAAGCTCCTCATTTACAGCGGCGGGACCGCATAGGATTTACACCTATTTCCCTTTTCATTAGCGTTAAGCTAAACCTTGAACGGCATATTCGGTTTTTTTCAATTACCAGTATAAATCATTATCGCTTGTAAAGCAAGTCCGGTTTTGATGTTTTTTGAGCCGTTCATGCCGTCTATACTCTGACCGCTGCCGTTAGACTATTGAAATAAGGCTTGCGCTGCCTTGGCGCTGAAAATCCACCTTGTTTCCGAAGGCTTCTCCGATAAAGCGAAGCGGTACATAGATCCTTCCGTTTTGCATGCTTGCCGGAACATCGAGTTTGATCGCAGTGTCAGTCGTTCCGTCGGATACCTTCGCTTCCGATTTGTTTACGGTCAGGCTCAGCGTTTTTCCGTCCTTGGTCGCCGTTACCGTTTTTGTTGCCGCGTCCCATTTCACCTCTGCCTCCAATGCCTCAAAAATAGCGCGGAGCGGAACGAGGATTCTTCCATCCTTGGATATCGGCTGTGTATCAAAAGAAACCGCTTTTCCGCTAACCGTTACATGGATTCCGTCGGTCGGCGTGGTTGCGGACGCGGTATTCTGCGCTTTGACTTCAACCGCTTTATCCCAGTCCAGCGTCAAGATCGCCGTCTGCTCGCCGGCTCCCTCTTTGCCGCCTTGAAGCGCATCCATTGCATTTACCCATACGACGACCTTTACTTCCTTCGGCTTGACGGACGCACTCTCAAAGGTGAGCTTCGTATCATAAGGCGTCTGCCCGCTCGGCGTTTTGGTCGCTTCGATCCGACGATCGTTTTCGACGATAAACAGCTTATTGATGTTTTCCGAAATTGTTCCGATTTGCATCGGCTGTAAATAGATTGTTATCTTTGAGCTGTGCGCTCCCACGATGACCTCCGCTTCGGATTGGAGGGCTTGGTTTGCCATGGATTCCTTGCTTGTATCATGGGCGTTCATCAATTTTACCGGTACCTTCCAGCTGCTGTCTGCAAAAGCCGGTATGGCGGACAGCGCTACGATGATCGCACACAAAAAACCGTATATTCTTTTCTTCATTTTATAATTCCTTTCTTTTTCTCTTTAATAAAGCCCTTTAACAGCTGTCGAAGGTGATTTTTAAGGGATGCGACCACTCGCTCAAAGCCTTATGAATGGTCGCGATCATTAAACATTGGAGTTGCCAAGCTCCGATCCTCGGAGATGCCGCAATCGAAGTTTGACAACCCCTCCTATTTCATGGGTGGCTCTTTACGGTATGGAAATTCCCGACCAGTCAAATTCAATCGATGCTTCGACAGGCTCCGCTCCAAGCTCTTCATAGATATCGATAATCAGCTGAGCCTCCTGTGTGCGGATCAGCTCATTCGATTCAAAGCTGAACACGATCATGTCATTTGCTTCCTGTCCCTGAACAGATCGGATCCCTTGCGGCGTAACGATATTCATTTTTGTGATATTCGCCTCGAAAGGTATTCCGTTCATTTCAAAGGAAACGGATTTAAAGGAAATCGTATAGCGATACCCGGTTGCGGTTTTCTCGACGAGAGCCTTATCGCCGATAAATGCATTGACCTCCGAAAGCTCCGTGCTTGATGGATTTTTGATCTCCCACGGCAGCGAATGCGTTTCCGCTCCCGGCGTCGAGCTTGGGATCAATGCTTCTCTTCTCCTTTTCAGCTCCTCTTTGGCGGTATCCACTTCATTTTGCATGGCTCGTTTGTTCGCCTCCACATCCTTTGCGCGGTACAGTGCCGTTCTGAATTCCGATTTGCCTGTCAGTGTGTACTGTCTGAGATCCAATGCCTCAGAAATCTTTATTTCTTCTCTGAGCTGTGTTTTATCGGCTCTTGACTCGACAAAGCCGATATATCTCTCAAGGTCGGCAACGATCGAGTCGATCTCATTTTTACTTGCTTCATTATCCTCAAAGCTCTCTTTCGCTTGAGCTAAAATTGTTTTCAGATTGTTTATGCTCTCAACGGTATATCGCTCCTCATCCGCAATCAGCTCCTCAGCCTGCTTGATCAAGGCGCCCAGATGCGATTTGTCGACTTTTCCGTCGATGCGTCTGACATTTTTGATTGCTCGCTGGAGCAGATCAATCATGCTGCGAATATGTGATTCCGTATTCAGCTGAGGATCATCGGAGTCCATTACATATCTTGCTGCCTGAATCGAGATTTGAAGGAATTCCTTGCTTTTTGCATCGTAATTCTCGTCTAAGCTGTTGTATACCGCGATCGCTTCATCTATTTTTTCTTGAAGCGCGGTCTTGTTGGCGGCAGCTTTTCCGATCAGCTTGTCCATTGCGTCCTGCAAGCCTCTCAAAGCTGCATCCACTTCCGCCTGAGATACTTCAAGCTGCCCGTTCACTCTTTCCGCTTTATCCAGTGCAAGCTCAAAGGCTCCCCAGCTGTTCGGCTCATAATTTGATTCGACCAAGCGCTTCGCTTTGTTGATCAAAATACGCAATGCACTTTTTTCGACCGGCACTTTGATAATCGGTGCACCCTTTATGAGAGAAATGCGCACTTCCTTTGCCGGCATAAGCGCCGTATAGGACAGTGCATTCATCCCGTGGGAATTATTTTCGATATTGCTGACATAGACATCAAATTCAAGTGCCAGCGGCAGGCTTATCGAAACTGAATCCTCATTTGCCTTGATATCTACCTGATAAGTTGTCCTGAAGGCGTCCTTTCCTCGGAACAATACCGTCAGATCCCCTTTATAGTCCCCACGCTCGATCACAACGGGAACATTCTCCATGGTTTTCTTTTTCACGGTAATGCGCGGATTGATCGTTGCCACTCCATGCTTATTGACCTCGATGTCCACCGGATTGATGAGCGCAAAATACGCCTCATCCAAGTCCCTGATCACAGCCTTGTATTCTCCGATCGGCACCTGCGCTTCATATTGTGTGTTGCCCTTGAGCGACATCTCGTATTCTTCTCCGGTGTTTGCATCAATGAGAAACACCTTCATTGAAACATCTCTCGGTTTGTTTACGCCGACGGTTACATAGGTTTTGTTTTTATACACGAAGCTGACATCAATAATTTTATCCCGATCCGATTCCTTTATCTCGAACGGAATCACCGGAGAGCCGGCCAGCGCATACGGTTCCTGCACATCCGATATCATCAGAGTATAGCTTCCCACCTTCAGATTATACGGATCGGCTTCCTTTCCCTCGCTGTCCATAACCGTCCATTTGAATTTGTCTGAGGATACCGCTCCCGTCGAAATGATCGGCCGAACGATAATCGTTTTTTCGTTTCCGCTTCGTATTGAGCTGTTCAGCGGCAATTCAATGATGTTGTAGGCATGATCCGAAATTTTGATCTTTGCCGTAGACGGATCCGTTCCCTGTGGCAAATTGAAGTTCCCCTGTGCATCCGGCGTATAGGATGTTTCTCCGATGATGATTTCCCGGCTTCTTATCCCCGAACCGCTCTCCTCGACTTTGGAAAGCGTGTAGACCCCGCTCGCCTGATCGTATCGACTTTCTACGATTCGCGGATATACGGTGTCGATCGTGATCGGATATTTCATCACCTGCGGTTTGATTCCCTGATCCGCTCCATCCGCTTTTGCCTGCACCTCAAGAATATATTTTCCGTCCGGCATGATCGTATCCGACAGGCTTTGTCCGCTCCATTTCCAATGACTCTTTGTGGAATTGAAATTGGTAACTCCCGTCAGGCCGAACATAATATAATTTTTTACTCCGAAATCATCCGGCTGCGCAACACGGTAAATCGGCGTCGCTTCGTCGTCCGCGGAGTATACATTCATTTCAAAGTCCTTGTAATTTCTCAAAAATGTTCCTACGAAGGCTATTTGATCCGCTTTTCCGTCATTGTTCGGAGAAAATGCGATCTTCGCTTTATCGAATTTCGGGTCTGCAAATGTACTGTCCGACAATTTTCCCAACACGACATCGGCTCCCGTCACCTTTGCCGAAATGTGTGTAAAAGGATCCGGAAGAATTTCCGCGCGCTCATAATACATCGGTCTTTGGTTCTTCGCCACCATATCGTAGATGCTTTCCTCGATCACATTCAGGCTGTTCCAAATACCTCTGAACCCTACATAAGGAATGCTGATATTCTCATTCTCATTTGCCGATTCAAAGAAAACATATCCCTCCAGGAAAAATCCGTTGGGCATTTCTGCAAGCAGCCGGTCGATTTCTTCTGCAGAAAGCGTAAAGCTGACGGAAAACTCCGCCGTTGACATCGGCGCCACCGTCACGGATTGCTTCGCTTCTTCGCTGCTTTTCAGCAATCGTGGCTGAAGCATAATCTTTCCGTTTTTTACGGTATCGGTATTCAACACCGCATAATAGCTGAATGATTTTTGCTCCGCCGAATAATTTTTGAGCTGCCCTTGGATCGTTACGGTGTTCCCCTCGATATTTCTCAGGTTGATGCTCGACACTCCGTTTGTTCCTATTGCCACGACATCGACCTGCGTTGCGCGGTTCAGGTTCATCAGCCCCGCTCCCTGCGCCCTCGGAGAAGCATACGCTTTTGCTCTTTGATCCCAATACGGAGATGCACTGCTCATCAAAATATTTTTGATCAATTGATGTTTTTCCGTTCCCCGCACGGATGGAAAGTTCTTCTCGACATATTCCTTGACCACCGCGATTCCTCCCGCAACATGCGGAGAAGCCATGGATGTCCCGCTCATCAATTCATAAGCATTGTTGTTGACGCTGGAATAAATCTGGCCACCGGGCGCAGAAATATCCGGCTTCAGATTTCCCTCCGGAGAAACTCCCCAGCTTGAGAAATTAGACACCCGATAGCCGTTCGGATTTGCCACATAGGATTCTTCCGTTTGGACTTCGATCGTCAAATGCTGATTTGCCACCAGCAGCTCCCCGTCTTTTTTACTTATAAAGCAGGAAGGTATCGTGATATTGAATTGTTCTTCCCATGCCATGCTCACTAACGAATGCTCCTCTTCATTGTTGAAGATGATCGCGGCGATCGCACCGTGATCCTGCGCATTCTTTATTTTTTGTCCGAAGCTGAGGGATTCGTTGCTTCCGGGCTTGTCTCCCCTTTTGATCAAAGCGATCTTCCCTTGGACATTCGCGTCCTTAAAATCATCCGCATGACCCTCCCGGACATAAACGAAGCTCTGCTTTCCGGTCGGTAGCACGGACTTTTGTGCCTCAAGATAAAGGATTACTTGCTTCGGATCGCTGTCCAGTACGATCCCCTTTTGCTTGATGGTCATATTATCGACCGATGCCACGGCAAGCGAAAGATCCGCTATCCCCGGCGAATTTGTCAAGCCGAAATCCGGATTTGTCGATGGCGGTGCATCAATCGCTCCGAAGCCCATAAATCCGTCATTACCGATTGCGATTGCAACAACGATGCCTGCTTCCTGTGCCCTGCGAAGAGCGTTGATCGTGGTCTGCTCCAATCGGCTGTCCGTCGTACCGGTCGATCCCAAGCTCATATTGATGCTGTCTACACCCAATTTGACCGCATCATCGATCGCTTTATTGTATATGATCGGTGTCGTTCCGCCAAAAAAAGCGCTGTCGCTGAATACGCGCATGATGGCAAGCTGTGCGTCCGGAGCGACTCCCCTCAGCGTCCGGCTGTTCCCTGCGGCAATTCCCGCCACATGCATTCCGTGAGAGGATTGCTTGCCCTCCTTGATCGTATTGTTTCGATCCGCATAGTTGAACCCGAACGGAATTTTCGGGTTGAAATATGTGCCGCCGCTGATCTCCTTTTCGGCGATGAGGCTATTCATCTCTTCTCTGCTTTTAATGCGCAATGTGTCTGCGTCCACCGTTTGAAAAATCTCGTGATCCGGATCCGCTCCCGAATCGATAATCGCAATCAGCTGGCCTTTTCCGCTGTAGCTTCTGCTCCAAGCATCCTCCGTTTTTACCATGGAATTGCTCGAAGTATCCCTTCTTCTGAAAATGGTCTGTTTGGTCGCTTCCGGTGCCGGGATGAAGCGATTTACCTCTATCGACTTGACCTCCGGCAGTGCGGCGATTTTTTGAGCATCGCCGTATGCCACCTCAATAGCCATTCCCGTAAGAACGGTATCGTAGTATTCCAATATCCTGTAATCGATTCCCAGCCGATCGATCGCATCCTTCAAATGCTCCTGCGCCGATTTTGCGTATGCCAGCTGATCCTGAATTCCGCTTTCCGTCCGCAATTCACTGACATTCGGTGCAGTCAGATGATGTCGGCTTGCAACGGCCTGCGGATCGATTTCGATAATCAGGCTGATCTTATCCTCTTCATTTCGGTCGCTGCCGACTTGCTGCTTGAGATCCTCCACAACAGGATTCAGGCTCTCTTCGTTCCCGCTTGAGGATCCCTCTGTCGATGAGATGGAGAAATTGTGTATTTCTCCGTCCGCTCGAGAAAAGTTCTGCGGAATAAGCAGGGAAGTCGTCAAAAGCACGGACAATATCCCCGCAGTTATTTTTCGCTTCACTTAAAACCTCCGTATCTTTAATGCTCGTAGCTTTTCAATTTCTTTATTTCCCCCAAGGAGAGGATGCTCCCGACGGAGCACCTCTCCTCGATATTTTTTCTAATTATTACCGCTTTTGCTCGCCTTCATGATGACTTCGTACGCCCAATGAGTTGTCGGTACATCGCTGTAAGACTCTTTTCCTTCTGCCGTGGCATTGCTTGCAAAGGCTCTGCTCAGCATAGCAACCGCTTCGGCACGGGTGATCGGCTGATCCGGCTTCACGCTTCCGTCCTTATATCCCGCAATTATTCCGGCTTCTACGACCGCCGCAATTTCATTGGCCGCAAAATGCTCCTTAGGCACATCCGGAAGCTCTCTGCTGCCGGCCGGAAGGTTCTTAATCTTGGCGATGATATATGCAAATTCTCCTCTGGTGATCGGCTTATTCGGTGTAAAGGTCTTATCCTCATTCGGGCGGATCAAGCCCAGCGAAGCGATTTTTGTCACGACCTCGCTGTACCATTCGTTTGCTTTTACATCACTGAAGCTCAATTTTACTTCCGCTTCGTCGTCGATCAGCTCGGCAAACATCGCCGCAACCTCCGCTCTTGTAATATTATTCTTCGGTCTGAATTCCTTGTTCGGATAGCCGCTCATATAACCTCTGCCGAGAACCGTTGCAATCCGCTCTTGTTTTGCGCCCTCAAGCACTTTTGCCAAACGAATTTCCGCTCCGTCCTCTTTATTTTTAACGGCTTCCAACGCTTTGGCGATCGCTTCCAGCGTTTCGGCGGAATAGTACTTCTTGTTGGATTCCTTTTCTTGCAGCAAGCGTTCCGCTTTTTTTGTTGCAGCGGTGATATCGCCCGGTGTTTGTGCAAGAGGGATCAGGTTTTCCGGAATCGTTATGGCACCGCCTCCGCCGCCTCCTCCGCTCGGTACATAACCGCCGCTCCAGTTAAAGACGATATAGGCTTCCTGCGCTCCCATTCCGAAATTCTTCATGATATCCACTTCAAACTCGACCAAAAGCTCGTTGACCTTTTTGTTGAGCTCAAAGGTGTATTCTCCGTTCGAGTTTGCGTAGATTTGTTGCATTCCGCTCGGTGTGTTTACGCTGAATCGGGTAACCTCTCCTCGGAGCTTTCCTTGGTTTGCAACCTCAATTTCAACCGGCCGCAATGTGATGGTATAGGTGTATCGATTTTGATTTTTTACCACCTTAGCCGGCGATTGGAGTGCTCCGTTTGCCATTGAAGGTTGTCCCGTATTTTTGTTTTTCAGCCATACCGTCGGATACAGCGTTTCCTCCTGAGGCACGATCGGGATCGTTCCTCCCCCGTTGTTAGGCGGGTTGACATTGCCACTGTCCGCACTGAAATCATTGTTCCAATCCAGCAGCAGGCGTGCGGTTTTCACGCCGTCATGTGCACCGTAGGTTGTAAACTGTACATTCCATATCGTATCGGTCTTAAACCCGTCCGCCTTGATAACGGCTTCAGGCATTTCGATCACAAAACTTCCCGGCTTTCCGTCGACAGCCTTTGCCGGCATCCATTTCTCTTGCAGTCTGATTGCAAAGGATGACACGCCGGACTTCTGCCCTTGCGATTCCGGCTCTTTGAAATTTATTTTCACTTCATACAGCTTGAACGGTCCGGCTTTTTTATCCGTTGCGTGCACCGTTATGCTTTCAAGATAAGAGTTTGCATGAGACAGCTTATTTTCCGCATCTTGAAGAATAAAGCCTTTTACCGTTCTTCCCTCGCTTGGTGTAGGCGGTTTAGGCACTGTCGCCGAATTAAATACAAGATCCGCTTGAACCGGCGCAGGATTCCCTCCGCTCATTTGATTCATCGCGTCGATTTCGAGCTCCACGGTCAAGCGCTGAACTTGCTCCGGTAATTCAAAAGTGTAGGCCTTGGTGTATTCTCCCGTAATCTCTTTCGGCTCTATCTTTCTAAACTGATCCCCCTCTTTAATCTTGAAGCTGATTACCTCTCCCCTAAGCGTTTGTGTACCTATCGGTACTTGGATCGGTTTAAGCTCGACAGTATATATCCATTTATTATCTCTTTGCACCAGCCTTGCCTTCGGATTGATCGCCTGATTTGCCATTACAGAAACCTCGTCGCTTCCGACTTTGTTTATCTGAACGGAAATCTCTTCTCCTTCTTGCGGAGGATTTGGCGGAGTAACCGTTCCGCTTGCGATCCCCTCAGCCGAAAATCGGATAAAAGGAGTCCATCCCAGCACATTTTCCACATAGAGCACCTTTGTGACGGTGTATCGATCTCCCGATTTCATGGACGGATCGGCGAATTCCTGTATTATCCCTTCCTTCGGATTTCCTGTCACTCGATTGCTGTAAATCACCTCCGTGTTATTTTTGGTAACGATCGTTTCGATCTCCCATTTTATGCTTCTTCCTTCCAGAATCATCTTGACGGCGTCTGCACGATCCATATCCCTTGAGATCTTGTTATGATCTCTTCCTTCTTCCAAGAGATATTTCAAAAACTCTTCGTCGCTCTTAAAGACATCCTTTCCTCCATAGCGAGGAATGTCGCCCAAATCCCAGTACAGAAGCTCAAGTAGGTCAAATTGCTGCGACAGCTTTACCTTCAAATTTTCTGCCGTGATTTTCGGCTGAATGCTCGTTTTTTGAGGATAGTATACCTCGACCTTGTTTTCAAAGCTTACGCCCAGTGTTTTTAATTGTTCTTCCTTCTCCGAGTCCAGATTACCCGGCAGGAAGTTTTTGTCCACTTCAAATTTCTTCAACGCTCTTCCTCCGGCATTCAATGCGGACAGCATTTCATCAACCGGAAGGCTTGTCAAATTGTTCGATGATAAATCAATACCGGCACTTATATTGTTTCCGGAATTTCGGATTAATCCCGTCAAAATTGCACTCGGGATATCACTCAATTGATTGTACTCCAAATCCAATACCGCAAGACTTTTCAGCTCTCCCAAAGAAGCCGGCACCGAAGTCAATCGGTTTCTCGATGCATTAATAAGCTCCAATCTCAGCTTGTCGGAGCCGCCTAAGCTCGATGGCAAGGATGTCAGCATATTGCTGAACAGATGCACTTCTCGGAGCCTTGCATTGTTTGCAAAAAAGTCATCCGGTAAACTCTCGAGCTTGTTTTCATACATATAGAGTCTTTCCAGGCTCGTATTTTTTGCAATCAGGCCATTCGGCACACTCCGAAGATTGGTTCCTACCAGCGCAAGATCTCGGAGTTTTGTATTGGTGTCAAAAACTCCATCCGGCAATTCCGATATCGGATTACCCTCCAGATCGAGATATTTTAAAGCCGTTGCTCCTTCAAATGCCGTTTTGTCAATTGTGGTAATCTTGTTGGCGCCCAGCACGATATGTGTTAAGCCGGTCGCCTTGGAAAAAACATTGCTCGGTAACGCCTCAATGGCATTTCCGTTCAGATTGATGCCTCGTATAGCCGGCCCCAAATCCTTTAAAATGCTGATATCTGTAATTTTGGCTTCTCCGGGCTTTGCTTCAAGATCGAGCACGCCGGTAGTCGGAAAGCCTTCAAACAATTCCTTCTGTGTTGTAATTCCTTTTGCGTTCTGAAGCTCCTCAGGACTCAATCGACCGTCCTTATCGGCATCCTCTACGCCATTTGCAACCAGCTTGTCGTATAGGATCCTGTCATTTTCGGATTTTGCGATCTTTTGATCCTGAATGACCTTATAATCCTCCCAGCCCTTTGTAACTACGCTGTCAAAAACAATTTCAGCCTTTTGATAGCCTTCATAGGCTCCGACCGTACCGCTTCCCGTGCCCGGCATGTTCACCAAAAAGGCTCCAATTTTTGTTCCCGAAAGTTCCGCAAGTGCGATGCTGTATTCCACATATCCGTCCTCTTGCGACAGAACCTTTTTCTGCAAGGATTCAAAGCCGCCCTCTTTTTGAATGGCAAAATCGAGGATCAGATCCGAAAACTTGTGATTTAGGAACGAAACGGTTTTTACTCCCTGATCCACCACCAGCTTCACTCGTACATCAAAGTATCCTCCGATCGACGAAGGTGTCTGCTGATTGCTTCCGAGCATATATGCTTTGTAGGTCAATGTGTATTCGCCGTTTTCAAGCGAATCGCTCAGATTAAATTCTCCGGGATCGTTCGCCAATTCTCCTATTTTCACGGACGATCCGTCTTTAAACAGAATCTCCAAAGCGATTTGCTCCTGTCTTTGGCCCGCTTCATAGAGCGTCGGATTACTTGTGAACAGCACTTTTTTGCTTCCGCTCAGCGTGAAGGTGATATTTTCAAAATCAAACCATGTGCCGTTGACTCGGATTCGAGAGATCAATTCTTTGTAATTGTCCGGAATCGCTTTTTTGAAATAAACATCAAAGGTTTTTTCATTGGTATCAAGCTCCACCTTGTTCAGCTCAAATAGCGAAGCGGAGCTTCCGTTTGTCGGAGGCTGGGTCGTTCCTCCCTGATCGTTTGTTTTTTCAAATACCAGTACCGAGCCGTCGTTGAAGATGATCTCGATTTTTATTTTTTGGTGTTTTTGGAACTCCTCCACAACAACCGGCGTTTCACTGTAAATTCCTCCGTCCCGATTTTTGAAGAAGGATGCGTCTTTCCCTTTTTCAAAGGTTTGATCATTGATTTTGACCGCCTTTATCGCTTGAACATGCTCGTTGCTGATGTCCTTGCCCTCCGCAAAGAGAATAATCAGCTTATCTTTGCTGAATTCGGATGCGGCTTTTTCAACCTTTGCATCACGAATGCTGTATTCGTTTCCAATCGGTGCGGCAGGTGTCGTTCCTCCCTGATCGTTTGTTTTCTCAAATGTCAGAACCGAGTCGTCGCTGAATACGATCTCGATTTTTATTTTCTGATGTTTTTGGAACTCCTCCACAACAGCCGATGATTCACTGTAAATTCCGCCGTCCCGATTCTTGAAGAAGGATGCCGCGCTCTTCTCAAAGGTTCGATCATTGATCTTGACCGCCTTTATCGCTTGAACATGCTCGTTGCTGATATCCTTGCCCTCCGCAAAGAGAATGATCAGCTTGTCTTTGCTGAATTCGGATGCGGCTTTTTCAACCTTTGCATCACGAACGGTATATTCGCCACCGATCGGCGCGGCAGGCGTCGTTCCTCCGTTATTCGGAGGCTGCGGATCCTCTCCGTTGTTCGGAGGGTTCGTATTTCCCGAAAACGGAACAAAATCTCCATTCCAATCGATCTTGAGGGTTGCTTTCGGAGTGATCGGCAAGCCTTTGATGGTCATCTGCACTTTGATGTCCGTATCCTCCGGTGAGGATTCCGGCTTCACGGAAACACTCGGAATAGCAAAGGTAAAGGCGCCGTTTTCTCCCTCTACCGGCGTTGCCTTTCTCATGGTAGTCATCGCCTCGTACGAAAGCTCCTCGACTCCCGTAGTAATGCCGCTTATCGTCAGCTCGTTGAATCGGAGCAAGACATCATAGCCCTTAAACGGTCCGACATTTTTTGAGGACGGTGAAATGGTTGCTGTTCGGACAAGTGCCCGATCCGCCATCGACATTTCTTTTCCGTTTTCATGGATCAGATAGACCTTGACCTCTCTCGGCTGTTCGACCGGTGAAGCGTTGTTTTTCAATACGGAGCCGTCCTTAAAGGTAATTTCGATCGCAATCGGACTCCCTTTTCTCGCCGCTTCGACGATCTTTTCGTCACTCGAAATAAGCTTACCGCTCCAATGTCTTCTCATATCCCCCGGAGGCGGATCAAATAAAATGTCGTTCACCTTGATCGATTTAATTTCCTCCACATGGGAATTTTCAATTTTTTTGTCGTCATTGTCCTTGGAAAATGCGATCGCTAGGTCGCCATACTCGCCAATCTCCACCGCCTTGATTTCATATTGAGCAGCGATTCCGTTCACTGTCGGCGGCTTAGGTGTTACCGATCCCTGATCAAAGGGATTGGAATTCCTCTGAGGCGTTACATATCCGCTGTCCCGATATTCCACCGAGGAGCCGTCCTTAAAGGTGATGACGACCTTATGAGCATCCCTCGATGTAAAATCCTGATATGCAATCTTCCCCGCCTCATAAGCATCATAAATCGCTAATTCATCCTGCAGTGCTATAAAGTTCGGAAGGGTTTTATCCGGATTTCTCGGATCCGGAGATCTCATCGGATATTCCAGATCATCTATATTGATCCCCTGAATTGTTTGCAGTACATCATACGAGGTTTTTCCCGTAAGAATATCCAAATAGATCGATATTTTATTCTGCTTGAATTCGAGGTCTCCATCCACCCCTGTTCCAACGCGGTCGATCGATATCCCAAAATTCATTTTTTGAGAATCAGTCGCGTCGCCCCTCATTTGAACGAGCGCCAAGGCTCCGAAGGCCTGCGCTTCTCCGCCGGAATCCGGCTCACTCGCCGCTTCCTCCGGCTCAGCTTCGCCGACTGACACTGCCGTATCCGGCGGTGTCTGCGTATCCGACTGTACCGCTACGGCTACATCAGATTGTGTATTTTCGGCATAAGCAAACGGATCTGCACCAAAAACGGTGCCGATCACAATGCAAAAAGCAAGCATTGCCGAAAAACTTCTTTTAAGCGTCTTACTCATTGTCCCTCCTTAAAATTTTTTGAATAATATTAGTAAAATAGGCGATTGCCTCATTATACTCATCCTCTGTCGCCGCTCTTGAGTTTTTTCCGATTTCGAGCATCATGTCCTTCATTTCTTTGCTCATCACATGCTGCGGTATTTCCTCCAGAGCGTCCATCACTTTTTTGTCCACCGTCCCCGGAAGCAGAAAGCATCCGATGCCGTTGCTTTCCTCCAACAGCTTCTCCAGATTTTCTTTGCTTCTCTTTCCGTAGTGTCCCTGCGGAAGAGCCCCCAGTGTCAAAAACAAACCTATATATTGGGAGCCGGTCTTTATTTTTTCAAAGGCCTGTAAAGCGCTCTTGTCGAGCGTTCCCCGATCTCCCCATCCTCCAAGCAGCAATATGTCGTATTGCTCGATCGAGGGCTGCTCCCTGAGATCACAGATATCCCACTCCATGAGCATTGACAGACCCTCGTGAAGCCTGTGGGCAAATTTTTTGGTATTTCCCGTCAAGGACGAATACGCTATCAATCCTTTCAAGATGATCTCCTTTCTACTACAATATATTTATGGTTAATATCCCTTACAGCCGGTAAGGAATTAACCATCTTGTTGCTTAAGCTGTATAACGATGGAGCAATTGGTATATCGTCTTCCTTTCTAAATCAATACATACGGCTTCCCTCCGTACATAATCGTCTGAAGCCGTATCTTATATAAATCGGAAATTTTTTCCGATGTGATTACTTCGCTCGGCTCCCCGAAAAATTGAACCTCCCCGTCCTTTAATCCGACAACATTGTCCGAATACCGGAGCGCCTGATTGATATCATGCAATACCATTACGATCGTTAATCCGAAATCCTGATTCAATGAGCGCACCAGACGGAGCATCTCCGCTTGATACCGAATATCCAGATGATTGGTCGGTTCATCCAAAAATATCATTTCGCTTTTTTGTGCAAGCGCCATCGCGATCCAAACACGCTGTCGCTGTCCCCCGGATAGGCTGGTAACCTGCTGATGGGCGATCGATTTCAAGTCAGTTACACATAGACTCCATTCAATCGCTTTTTCATCCTCCTCTCCGGATTGCCTCAGCATTCCGATATGCGGGGTTCTTCCATAGCTTACCAGCTCCCGAACTGTGATATTTCCGCTCACTCGGTTGTGTTGATGCACGATAGCGGCTTTTTTTGCAAAAGCACGACGCTTCATATGAAAAATATTCTCGTCCTCCAGCATGATGACCCCTCTATCCGGCCTCAGATTCCGCGTACACAGCTTGAACAGAGTACTTTTTCCGCTTCCGTTCGCTCCGAGCACCGTCGTAATTTTTCCTTTTTCAAAAGAAAGGCTGACATCCTTTAAAATCCTGTTTTTACCATAGCTGAAGGTCAAATGTCTAATTTCCATAGGTTTTCCCTCCCAGCCTGAGCAACAGGATAAAAAACGGCCCCCCCGCCATCGCCATGATAACGGCTGCCGGAATTTCGTAAGGGTATGCCACACTGCGGCCGATCGTATCGCTCAACAGCAGCATCCACGCTCCCAATAATGCCGAAAAGGGAATCAATGCTTTGTGGTTGGAGCCGATGATCAGGCGGCCGATATGAGGTACCAACAATCCTAAAAATCCGACCACTCCTATAACCGAAGTCGCGGATGCTGCAAGCAGTATCGCCACAAGCGCGATTAAAAAACGATCTCTGTCGACATTCACACCTAACCCTCTTGCCGTTTGATCATCCAGACTCAATAAATTGCAAGTTCTTGCACAAAACAGCGAAAGCAGCAATCCGATCCCCGCATAGATTGCTAAAAGCCGTACATCCGACCATGTTTTTTGGACAATATTTCCCTGAACGATCGACTGCGTAATGCTCGCTCCCTCTCCCGACATGGCCGCAAGCCCCTGAGATATTCCCGAAAAGGTCATATTGAGTGCGACCCCCACTAAAATCAGCCGCGTAGGAACGACCCCTCCATCCCATGCCAGCGAATAGATCATCAGATAGGCTGCCAATCCGCCGATAACGGATAGGATCGGGATGCTGAAATATAGATTGGGAAAAAGTCCTATAACAAGAATCCCCACCAACGCAGAGGCAGAGGATATCCCTATGATGCCGGGATCGGTCAAAGGATTTTTCATAACGGCTTGAAGCATGGTTCCGGATACCGACAGAGCCGCTCCGGCGATCATGGCGATAAGAATTCTCGGAAAGCGAATGTCGTAAATTGCCGCAACCTCCGGGTCATAATGAACGAATAGACCCTCCATCATTCTGCTTGCGGAAATAGGAATACTCCCTACATTGACGGAAACAAAAAACAATCCCGCCAACAATACCGAAAGAATAAAGAATGCTGCTGCAATCCGAAGGATAGCGATCGCAGGTATTCTTTCAAATTCTCTTTTACTCATAGAGTATCTCCTCCAAGTCTGCAAGCGCCTCAGGATAATTAAATTTTGCGCTCATTCCGAATTTCTCATAATCCAGATCAAAAACCTGGTTGCTTCGTACTGCCCGAAAATGCTTCCAGTTATTGTTTTCCTCAAAATCCTTTGCAAACATCTTCATCACATCCTCCGGCATGGCATGTGCCGTTCTCAGAATGATGTCCGGATCTTTCTTCATCATATCCTCAATATTTACATTGACAAAGGGCTCGCCCGTTGCACTCTCATACACATTCTTGCCTCCTGCCAATTTCACGAGACTCCCCACATAGGACCGATCGGTCGCAACGACATAGGAGCCCGGTAAGCCCATAAGAATCAATACGGTTTTTTGTTCCTTTGAACGAATCCTCTGATTAAACTCGGTCATAAATTTTTCGTACTCCGAAACAAGCTCGGCGGCTTCTTTTTCCCGATCCAACAATTCTCCTAAATCTCTGATGCTCGCATACATCCCTTCCACATTGCTCAAATTTACAAAGCCGTATTCCACACCTATTTGATCGAATTTCGGTTTCAAATCCGCAATCAGGGCGGCCGGAGCAAAAATATAGTCCGGATGAAGAGAAGCAATAATTTCAATGTCCGGATTCATCGGAGACCCTATTCCCCGCACATTACGATATCTCTCAGGTAATTCCTCCACAGCGCTTTGCGGAACCCCAACCAGATCAATGTTGAGCTTATCCATAATCTGTACGACCGCCATGGATGTCGCCACGATTTTCGGATTCGATCCTTGTGCCTCTTTCGCCGGATTTTGCTCATTCTGAATGCTGCATGCCGTTAGAATGACACATACTCCCATGGCAACATACAGACTAATTTTTCTTAGTAAATCCATATAGCTCCGCCTCTCGCAAATCATTTGTTTTTCTTAATTTATGAAAATATCCCGCCAAGGCGATGCCGATGGAAAATATGAGCACCGAAAGCACCCCCGCCGCCACAAATACGGATTGAATCGCTGCCAAAGTGATCGGTCCGTATTCCGACACATTTTCCGTCTTATTCTCCGCTTCGACCTTTTCGACCTTAACCCCTCCGAGTCGAGGATCTCCCTTCATCAGAAGACCGTGGTTCGGATCAAACGCGAAATCGGGCTCCGCCGATTTTTTCTGTAAAATGCTCCCATTTGCATCCTCGTTCCTCGACACGGCTTCCTCCTCCGGTGCGGAATCCGCATTCTCGATGCTTTCATGATTTGCATACATATCCGCGCTTGTCGTTTCGACGGAGGTTTCCGGTGAGGCTGCGCTGCCTGCATCCGGATTAACCGAAATAACAAAATCCGTGTTGCCGGATATGCGGCTGCCCAGCTTTGCATAGAAAATAACCGAGCGACCCATGGCGGTAATGTATGCTTCAATTCGAGCAATACTGTCCTTACTGCTCAGAGGAAATCTCAAATCTACGCTATCCTCCCCCCGCTTCATTTCCGTTGTATGAACGCTTCCGAAATCCGTGTCACCCGTGTTTTGAACCTGGATCTTGAAGGATTCGATCCGGCTCGCAAGATTGAATCGAAGTGTGGCATATATTTGACCTCGGCTATCCGTTTCTATCAGTGCCTGAGGATACACCACCGACTCCGTCATCCCCTGTCCGATAGCGATATTTGCACCGCTGTCCTCAATTACACCCGTAACGGGATGCTGATAATGTGCCGTTACCGTCGCAATTTCAATACTGTCCGCAAATGCAAAAATATTCATCGCAAGGAACAGAAGCATCGGAAAAAAGCATATACAGCTATGACGAATCCGTTTATTCATGTCCTTGTTTTTCCTTTCGTATGGCATACAGCATCAAATAATGACTGCGCTCCCTTTCCTTTTGAATCAAAGGTAAAAATTTTCGACAAAGATATATTCCTCCCAGAAGCATGCTCATGTAAGCAAACATAATCATAAGCACGATTCCGATATGCTCTTTTTTGTAATTGACTGTATATGCACCCGCTGAAAATGTGGCTTCATCGTTCATGACTTTCGGCATTTCGCTTGATTGAGCAGTTTGCGTAATTTCTTCACTTCTCCGCTCCTCCGGATCATTCGCCGTTGGATTTTTACTGCCGCTCAAATCGTTAACGGGCTGTATCTGAGGTTTTGCCTGCCGGAGTATTTCGGCTGACGAACCCTCCGGATTCGCTTTATCGCTTTGGGAAACATTTGCCTTTTCCCGCTTAACGAAAACATAGATGCCGTAACTCGCATTCTCCGCAAAAGCACCCTGATCCATGTGCCGCAGCTCTATTTTTTCAATACTCTCTTCGTCGATATAGTATAAATCCGCCATGGAATCGACATTATTGAAAAAAATACTCGAACCATCCCCAAGCGATATTTTCGGAGCATCTTCATAGGCCCCCGAAACCTTATCGATCGGTATTTCCTTCGGCTGCTCAAAAGAAAAAATACGGTATCCTTTCACCTGATCTGCCGGCTCAATCTCTAAATTCAGCTTCTCAATCCTGTTTCTTGATAGATTTTCAACCGTTACATTTCCAAAAAGCCCGCCCGGATCCTTTATTTTTATTTCCTCGAGTAAAAGCTCCGTCGGGGTCGTTTTATTCAAATCCTCAGAAGTGTTCTTTATGTACGGCGGAACTTCATCCGAAGAAAGCTCCTCCAATTCATTCCAAAAAACCTTTATTCGGGCTTTTATCGGATCCGTCCCCATCAAAGCAACCTTCGGATCAATAAGAACATCATAATATTCTTGCCGGCCGTCCAAAGGAATGACAAAAAGCCGAGGTCGATTTTCTTTTCCGGGTATTCGAATGCTAAAATCCCTCTCCTCTGCGAGCAAATATTTTTGCTCAGCCACATCCATATGGTATATATGTGTCACCGAAGTAGTAATGTCGCCGACCGTCATCGGCAGCACACTCAAATAGAGTAGCGCTCCTCCATCCGCAATGCTTATGACTGCCCTTTCTTCGATTCCTTTGTTTCCCATGGACACCTTATCTTCGTATGCATGCCAAAGCGCCACAGGGATTTCATATACACCGTTTTCAATATTTTCATTAGCATTTGCTAACTCTATACTAAATAAAAAAGGCAATAAAAAAAATCCTATCAAAAGTTTTCTCATCCATTCCTCCCGATAAAATATCCCCTTATATGTTAGCACAAACTAATATTATAATACAAGTATTTTATGCTTTTTATACAAATATTTGAATATCATGCAATTATAATATTTAGTAATTAAATCCGGTTGATTCTTTCGAAAAACTGCCATGTCTGCCTATTCTTTAAAAAATAAAATGAGGTCTCTTGGAACAAATGACTATAAATATAAGTTTTTGATTATCACAAAGAATTTCTTTGAACTAAAAAAGCGTGCCTGCATAAAGCGGACACGCTGTTCTGTGATTTATATTTATTTCGTCTTTCTTAAGCCTGTAAAAACTCTGTAAAGCACATACAGAGGTCTTCGCTGATAAAAAGATACAATCAAGGAAGCCTCTTAATATGGTAATCGGAAAGAAGTTGCAACCCGAGTCGATGCCCGAAGGAAAGAGAACTCTTATCCAAGAGCCGTTCCGGAAGCATGATATCGTGTCTTCGGAGGATATTCGAAGGGCATCAAAAGATCTGCTGCTCTTTTATCTTCAGTCTATACATTTATCAGCTCATAGGCTCTTTTCCCCATTCCGATCTCTTCAGCATATTCGATGATGCGTTCACCTCTTACATGAGAATGCAGCGAATGAAACGGATCATGCCCGACTTGTTCCAAAACCAAATCATGGCAAGCCTGTTCCAAAGCTACCGGATCGAGACTGGCTAAAACACCGATGTCGCTTGTTATCGGTCTGCCTGAAAAACCGGCACAATCGCAAAGCGGTGTAATGTTTGTAACAAAAGTGATATAACCGACCTTCCCCTGCTTGTTTTTTACAGCGCCGTATGCATACTCAGCCATCTTTTCCACAAAAATATCGCTGTCCGTTTCCCATTGCACCGATACCGCTCTTACCGGACAAACCGTTACGCATTCTCCGCAGCCATAACAAACATCATGATCAATCTTTGCAACTTTGCCTTCGATCGATATCGCATGGACAGGACAGCTTTTTGCGCATCTTCTGCAGCCGATACATGCATTTTCATCCACTGTAGGCAATACATTGGAGTGCTGCATTTGTTTCCCCGGCGCCGTTGCACAGCCCATAGCAAGATTTTTGAGCGCTCCGCCAAAGCCTGCTGCTGCGTGTCCCTTAAAGTGAGAGATCACGATCATTGAATCGGCATGGTATATTTCGCCGCCGATCTTTACTTCCTCAAAGTGCTTCAACCCGACCGGCACATCCACCGAGTTTCGGCTATACATTCCATCTGCAATTACGATCGGAGCTCCGACCACTGAATAGCTGAATCCGTTTTCGATCGCAGATTGAATATGATCCACGGTGTTTGTTCTACTTCCTGTATAAAGTGTGTTGGTGTCAGTTAGAAACGGTTTGCCGCCATGCTCTTTGACCTTATCCACAACCTGCCTTACATTGACCGGATGAATGTATGTGATATTTCCCTTTTCTCCAAAATGTACTTTAACTGCCGTTAAAGTATTCTTATCGATAATTGAACCGAAATCCGCTTTTTCAAAAAGCTTTCCGATTTTGACGGAAAGATTGTTATCCTTTGTACTTGAATAATAATCCGCAAAGTACACTTTTGATTTTTCCATGATCCTTCTCCTTTGTTTCACGTGAAACAATTCTGTGCATAACCTTTTCCCTGTTAATTTTATTCCTTATACCTGCTGAAAATATATTTCAATTCTTTGACGCCCCATTCTTTATCAGTAAACCGAGCATTCATTTCTTCCGTGATGCTCTCGTATTCTTCTCCGGCCAAACGATGCTCCACCACAAAATCGATTTGTTGCTGTGTATATTTCTTTTTTCTTCCCGCCCCGCGTTCATTTTTGATTCGTGGCGAGGAAGTATCCATCAACTCAATATATCTCTCCAGGCTTTGAATGGTTGCTTCCTGTTTTCGATTCTGTTCGTTCATCATTTCAAACTTATCCAAAAGATTATTGATATGATTTTGAAAGTCCTCTAATCCTTTTTCCATTTTTTTATTGATGGATCGGAGCGCTGAAATTTCATCCTCTTTTTTCTTCAGTTGATTGGTGAGCTCTTGCTCTTTTTCTTTTAGTTCATGTATTTCACTTTGCTTTGATTTATATTCGATCACTAATGAGTTGTGTTTTTCAACCACATCCTCTGCAAATTTTTTTAATTCAGTATAGTCCGTTGCAATGGCTTTCAGTGCTTCATTTTCTTCCAGAATTTGGTTTACTGTTTCAGCGCTCAGCTTTGAAGCTCTTGATTTATCCATCGTCTTCCCCCTTATTCAAAAATTTTGTAACCGCTTTTTTCACTTAAGTAAGAACCGACCTGATCTTTTCTTCGAGCGTATGCTCCATGATAATCCGATCCGCCCGTTAGAAATAATTTATACTGCTTTGCATAGTCCAGAATGAGTTTCTTATATTCTCCACTATTTGCTTCATGATTAAATTCGATCCCATCCAATCCGCACTTTACTAACCGATGTACCGATTCGATATTGTCTTGCTGCCCCGGGTGAGCAATCACCGCGTAACCTCCGGATTCTTTTACAGCCTGAACTGCCAGCCTCGTATCAATGTAAGACATCGGAATGTATGCTTCCTCCCCTTTTTTGAATAAAGTTTCATTCATCGAAGGAAAGATCGATTCTGCCTGATCGGAAAGATAAAGAAGCTCGAAGATATGCTGCTTAAAGATGTAACCGTTTGCGAATCGAAACAGCTCATCATAATCCAAGTCGTATCCTAATTGATTAAGGATCTTTACTTGCATAAAGGCCTTTTCATTTCTTGCTTTTTTTACCGGATCACAAATTGTTCGAATCGGATATTCGTCTTTGATATGATAGCCTAAAATATGAACGATCTTCCCGATTTCATAGTCCATGGTTGAAATCTCAACTGACTGAACAGTTTGAAGCCCTGCATTCGCCACTTTCCGGGACACTTCTTTCCAACCATCCAAATTGTCATGATCGGTAATCGCGATATGAGACAATCCTGCGTCAACAGCCATTTGAACAATTTCATCCACCGTATTGTAGCCGTCGGAATATCTCGTATGCAAATGTAAATCCGCTTTATTCATGTCGCTCCTTATTGGCCTTTCGGATCCTTCCTCGTCTCAATTCTCTAAAAAATCGAGTCAAAATATATGAACATACCGCATCGTCATAAATTACCGCCTGTGTGTTTCCCGGAATCAAATCTTCCGACAGTATGGGAATTTTGCTAATGACCGCTCCTCGTTCTTGATCTCTGGTCCCGATATGGATCATTGGGATCCTGGCACTCATGATCGCGCCCAAACACATGATACACGGCTCCAGAGTTACATACAAATTACAATCATCCAGTCTCCATCTCCCCAATCGGCGACATGCCTGTTCAATTGCTAAAATCTCGGCATGATATGTCGGCAAATCCCGCTCTTCGACCAGATTATGAGCTCGTGCAATAATCTCTCCGTGATGTTCGATCACACAACCGACCGGCACCTCACCTTTTTGATAAGCACGATACGCTTCTATCAGCGCTTCTCTCATAAACCTGTCCATTATTCTTTGTTCCCTTGCTTTTGATTTTTTAGATATGCAATGATAAAAGGCATAATATCTCCGTCGATCACCGGCGCGATATTTCCTACTTCAAATCCCGTGCGATGATCCTTCACCAAAGTATATGGTTGAAATACATAGCTTCGAATTTGACTTCCCCAACCGATCTGACTGTATTCTCCCTGCAAATCTTCAATCTTTTCTTTGTTTTCCTGTTCTTTGAGTTCGACCAGCTTTCCTTTCAGCATCTTCATTGCCATATCCTTGTTGATCAGCTGAGAGCGCTCACTCTGGCTCTGCACGACAATATTTGTCGGAAGATGTGTTATCCGAACCGCAGATTCCGTTTTATTGACATGCTGTCCGCCGGCGCCGCTTGCACGATAGGTATCAATACGAAGATCTTGCGGTCTTATCTCCACCTCCGTAGATTCATCAAGTTCCGGAATAATATCCACTGAAGCAAACGATGTATGACGCTTGCCCGACGGATCAAAAGGCGAAATACGAACGATTCGATGAACTCCCTTTTCCGCCTTCAAAAAACCGTAGGCATTCTCTCCTTGAATTTCCAAAGTAACCGACTTGATGCCCGCCTCCGGATCGGAATTGATATCCACTTGATTTACCCTAAATCCGTTATCCGATGCGAATCGTGTATACATTCTGAGCAGCATTTGTGCCCAATCCTGCGCATCCAATCCGCCGGATCCCGCATGGATTGACAAGATCGCATTCAAATTGTCATACGGTCCGTCCAACATTATTTTAAGCTTCAGCTCGTCTATCTTTTTTTTCAGTGAAGCAATCTCTCGCTCCAGTTCCTTTTCCATCGTTTCATCATCTTGAATCAGAAGAAAAAGCTCTTGTAGTTCATTCGCTTCACGCTCCGCATTATAAAAATT
>JBGZCE010000116.1:0-3317 GCA_041845175.1 Filifactoraceae bacterium | reverse complement strand
ATTCCATCTCCGACGCATTGCCCTTGATGACGCTGAAGCGGATCTCACGAAGCAGCGTATCCACCGCATTTTTCCGAAAGAACGAGCTCATACAGCCGACCGGATCGAGCACGACCGGAATATTTTTTCGGTTCGCCGCTTTTCCCGCGATGATCATGCTGTCGAGCTTCTCTCTCGTCAGGATCCCGAGATTCAACACGAGCGCATCCGCCTGCTCGGCGATCTCGGACACCTCCTCCAAGGATTCCGCCATGATCGCCATCCCGCCGATCGCAAGAATGGCATTCGCCACATCATTGGCGGATACATGGTTGGTGATCGCATGCACCAATGGCCTTCGGGCCCGAATATTTTCCAACAGTTTTTCCATAAGCACTCCTATCCTATCCGGCGACGAGCTCGATCAACGAATCGGCTTGTCCGCAAGGATCCCTTTCTTCTTCAAAATACTCACGCCCATTAACCCCAGCCCGGCTCCGACCAAAGAGCTGATCGAAAACGGAATGATAAAGGCAAACAGCGCCGCCTCTCTCGACATCAGCAGCGCCGCCACCGGGTATGCCGCGAGCGCGCCGAAGATGCCCGTGCCGATCACTTCCCCCAAAAATGCCGCATACAGTGATTCGCTTTTGCGGTACAGCAGCGCCGCCAGCAATGCGCCGATCATACTGCCCGGAAATGCCAGCAGCGTTCCCGTACCGATCGACACACGAATGATCGCGGTCACAAATGCGACCAGCACGCCGTAAATCGGCCCGAGCATGACCGCCGACAAAATATTGATCATGTGCTGGATCGGAAACGCTCTCGCCGCACCGACCGGTATGCTGAAGCTCGACAGCGCCACCGCGATCGCGACAAAAAGTGCGGCGACGGCCAATTTTTTTGAATTGCTCATTTCTCCTCCTTTATCAAGAGCTTCCTTCGACATTTCGGAAACGGCAGGCACTCTCCCGTTTTCGCTCTCGGAATGCTTCTGCGCCCCTCCGGCGAAAATTTCGGCAAAGGCTCTCGATGTGAGCAACCGTAATAAAAAAGCGCCCGAACAAACGGACGCATAGACTCAAAATTCTTCCCTTCGTTGGCATTATCCAAATCAGGTACGGTCGAAACCATCGTTTCCTCTCAGCCTGCATCCAAGCTCCCGAATACCTTGATTATAACGAAGCCCTCGTTCTTTGTCAAATGATTTGATCCCTATCATCGGAGTTGCGGCTTATATTTTTTTGAAAAATGCCGATTATATTTACGGAACTTAGGTATAACTATTGTATAATTGTTTTATAATTTATCGACCGTCCGATCGAATCAAACGGCGATAGATCCGGGCAATCGCTCGATTCGTGGACTCTTATCCGCTTTTTCTTTTGAAAGCTCCGCGCTTTCAAATCGGCGCGATCAGGACGGCATATCAAGGAGGAAAAATGAAAAAACCAAGCAAGAGGCTCTCTTTAACAATGGCAGGCGTACTGCTCACCGTCGCCGTGAGCGCCGGAGGCGCGGCTTATGCGGACGAAGCTCCGATGACGGATGTCCGTTTGACGACCGCGCCGAGCGCAAACGATCCTGACAATTTTAATGTCGTCATTTCCGTTCCGGACGACTCCACGCCGATCTATTCAAGCGATATTTCCTTGCAAGACGGCTTTACGAAAGGAAATCTGGTGTCCAAGGGCGGCGGTGTGTATGTGTTATCCGTTCGGCGCTCTGAGGGTACCGAATCCAAGACCGTCGACATTTCGCTTTCACGCGACGGAATGAGCTTCAAAGATATCAGCACGAGGCCGGTCACCGTACCGGAAAAAACGGCACCTCAGCCGAAGAGAAACACCGGCTATGTATTCGTAAGCTCCGTCAGTGAGAAAAAGCCGGCCGCCGCGACCGCAGCGAATGAATACAAAGCCGCGACCGCCCCTGTCTCTCAGTCTTCCCCGAAAGCGGTGGCATCGAGCACGACTGAGGCCCCGGCATCCATGAATACGGCGGAGGAACGATCCGCAGCGAACAAAGTGACAAATGAACCGGCTCCGACTCGACAGGCTCCGCTTGTCCCGCAAGCCGGCAACGACAAAGCAACAAACAGCACATCCGCAATGAATATCGAGCCGGCGGCATCCCTTGGAGCAGCCGAGCCGCAAGCCTCCGAGGCCTTCACCGCAGCGCGCGAAAAATCGCTCAACGGCGCCGTATTGACGATCGGAAAATCAACCTATATCGCCATGGTGGACGGACAGGAGACGGAAAAGACCGCGGATGCCGCGCCGATGCTTCATAACGGAAGAACCGTGCTCCCGGCCCGAATGATCTCCGAATTGCTCGGCGTAGCGGTTCAATATGATGATTCCGGCAAAACGGCACAGTTCACTTACGAGGGCAGCTCGGTGGCACTTACCCTTGGGCAAGGCTATATGCTGGTGAACGGACAGCGAGTCGATTTGGCCTCGAGCGTATTGAATGTTGACGGCCGCGTGATGCTTCCGCTCAGCGATATTCAAAAAGCCTTTGATCATCTCGGACTGCTTTCCGATGTGCTTTGGGACGATGCGACCAAATCCGTTTTGATCTCAAAATAATCGTGCCACGAGCTGAAGCAGCGGGACATTGAAACACGCTCTTTGCATTCGAGCCTAAAAATCATCTAAAAAAGAGTTTCGACGGCAAAACACTGAAACACATTTATCAAGCAAAGAGAATCCCTTCCGTTATCCGAATGCCGACAAGAGGGATTCGCTTTGCCGACATATCGTGTTTTGCGCACAGGAATCCGGATCAGAAATCTCCTCTCGATCGGTTTTTTGCTGATTTCGGTATTTTCATATTCGGTAAAAATTGCCCGGTCGGCTCGCTTCGCTGCAATAATATTCTGTATACAGAACCGCATTCGATAAGAGCCGCTTGATCCGTCGCAAATGCCGCGCCGAACAAACGCTCACCCTAACGATTTCATGCGCAAAGCACTGCTTAATCGGGCCTCATTACTGATATGGCTGTTTTGCGCACAGGAATCATATTCACATCCGTTCGATCAGTTCCCTTTGCCGATATGCAATCCTCGTACACATAAAAACGCCGATCGCAGGCTGTACCGACTCCAAAAATCAGAGCTGAAAATCTGACGATCGGAGGTCGGCACAACGCTCCGCCTCGGCGTTGTGGTTTATTCTTATTTTTTGTATCGGCACGATGATCGACAGGCTCGCAAGCGCTCCCGATTTTTTATCGTCGAGCGGATGCTCAGGCGGCGTTATCGAATCACCGCCGAATGGATGCGGCGACTCGGCGATAGGTGTGGCGAATGCCGCGAATGGCGATGCTGT
>JBGZCE010000115.1:0-14816 GCA_041845175.1 Filifactoraceae bacterium | reverse complement strand
CGACGCGGTGATCGACATCGGGCTGAATCCGACGATCTCGGAGCCGATGTCCTCGTGTACCGTAGTCAGCCCGTCCATATACAAAGAATTTTCGGAGCCTTATCTGAAAAAGCTCGTGTCGCATGTCAAGGGAAGAGGAAAAGCCGTGGTCATACATATTTGCGGAAAAACGGCGCCGATTTGGAACGATATCGCCGATCTCGGCGTCGACGGATTCAGCATTGATAATATCGCAAACATCTCCGATTGCAAAAGAACAATCGGCCACAAAACGAAAATACTGGGTAATGTCGACCCTGCCACTACCATGTATATGGGCACGCAAAATGCTGTGAAAATGGAGACTTTGCAATGCATCAAGGACGGCTACGATTCGCCCAAAGGCTTTGTGCCGATGTCCGGCTGCAGCCTTCCGGTCGAAACTCCGCTTGCGAATGTGGCAGCCATGCTGGATGCAGTCTCGGAATTGGGCTACCCCGTGGATCCCGAAAAATTAGATTCGATGATCAGCTACTATGCCGATCTTTGTGAGAAGGAGAACTGATATGACGCTGAAACAGGATTTACTTCAAAAAATGTCGGAAGCCGTTTTGGAAATGGACGAAGAGGAAGTTGTAAAGCATGCCGAAGAATACATAGAAAATCACTTTGACGCACTCGATGGAATATCCGAAGGACTTGCCGACGGGATGAGCAAAGCGGGCGATTTGTACGAGAGCGGCGAATACTACATTCCCGAGCTGCTGCTGTGCTCTGACGCGATGTACCAGGGAATCGACATTCTCAGACCCCATATCGAACAAAGCGCCGAGGACAGCTCCAAAAAGATGGTCGCCGTCGTCGGAGTGGTCGAAGGCGATACCCATGACATCGGCAAAAATCTTTTTAAGATCATGCTCGAAACCGTGGGCTTTGATGTACACGATCTCGGGCGCGATGTTCCGACGGAGGATTTTTTGAAAAAGGCGCAGGAGGTCGGCGCGGATCTGTTGGCAATGTCCACGCTGATGACGACCACGATGGAAAATATGCAGGTCGTAATCAAGCGATTGGTCTCTGCTCAAATGCGTGACAATGTGGTCGTCATGGTCGGCGGCGGCCCGATCTCAGCGGAATTTGCGCGAAAAATCGGAGCGGACGGCTATGAGCCAGATGCCTCAAGCGCGGCACACCGCGCAAAGCAGCTCGTGCTCTCCAAACAAAAGGATTGAACGACCGGAGCATAAAGGATATAATAAGTACGGGATCAAAGCGGATCGACCGAAAAGCTGCTCGGCGTTTGAGTCGACTTGGTCATTTTATCCGAAACAGGATGGAAGATCGAGTGGGTGTGCGCATTCCGATGGACCGGAGCATATGAAGCGAAATATGATGAGAGAAAAAGCGCAAGAACGATCAAAAAAATCGGGGATGCACGGGTAAAACGAACGCAATGCTTAAGTAGAGGATCGGACTGATCGTGATAAATAGCGATCTTCTTTTGAAAATGTGGTTGATGTGTAAGTGTAGTTATCGGAGGAGAAAATGAAAAAGGTAATTAAAAACAATGTCAGTTGGCTGGGTTATATCGATTGGGAGTTGGACAGCTTTCATGGAGATGACTATTCGATTTCAAACGGCTCGAGCCAGAATGCTTATTTGATCGAGGAGGAAAAAACCGTGCTGGTCGATACGGTCTGGGCGCCGCATCGTTTTGAGTTTGTTGAAAATTTGAAGAAGGAGATCGACTTGCAAAAGATCGATTACATCATTGCCAACCACGGAGAGGTCGACCACTCGGGCGCGTTGGCCGTTCTGATGGAAGAAATTCCGGGCACGCCGATCTATTGTACGGAGCAGGCGGTCAAGAGTTTGGAAGGGCAGTACGGTAAGCACGGATGGAATTTTCAGGTGGTGAAGACCGGCGACAGCTTGGACATCGGTAACGGAAAGAAGTTGGTATTTGTAGAGATGCGAATGCTTCACTGGCCGGACTCCATGGCAACCTATATGACGGGAGACAATATCCTGTTTTCCAATGATGCGTTCGGACAGCATTTTGCCGTGGAGGAACTGTTCAATGACAAGGCCGATCAGTGTCTTTTGATGCGGGAGGCGATGAAATATTATGCAAATATATTGAATCCGTTTTCTCCGTTGGTAACGAAAAAAATTCAGGAAATCGTCGGTATGAATATCCCGATCGATATGATCGCTCCGAGCCATGGCGCTATTTGGCGCAAGGATCCGCTCCAGATCGTCCAAAAATATGCCGCTTGGGCGGACAGCTATCAGGAAGATCAGGTGACGATCATTTACGATACGATGTGGGAGGGTACGGCGAAGATTGCGCATGCAATCGCTCATGAAGCGTCCGAGCAAAGTCCGGACACGGTCGTCAAGCTGTTTAACATTTCAAAAGCGGACAAAAATGAAGTTATGACCGAAGTGTTCAAATCGAGAGCAATCGCCGTCGGATCGTCAACGGTAAGCAATGATATCCTCTCGAGCGTTTCGGGCTGGTTGGCATTCTTAAAGCAACTGAAATTCAAAAACAAAAAGGCGGCGGCATTCGGCTGTTACGGCTGGAGTGGTGAGAGCGTGAAGATTTTGAAGGAGAAGCTTGCGGATGCCGGTTTTTCGGTAGTCGATGAAGAGGTGAGATCGCTCTGGAATCCGGATGAGGAGGATTTTGTGAAGGTGCCGGCACTTGTGAAAAGCCTTTTGAGTACGGTTGAAAAGTAAGAGAAGGAGACGACCTCATCGGAACGACCTGATCGTGCCGACAATCGCGGCTTCTAAGTACAATTGGAAATAAAGAGAAAGAGATAAATCGTTGTATCAAGATCCTAAGCGAAAGATCCCACCGGGTCTTTCGCTGAAATTTTATACGGAACTTTTGTAAAGGGAGGATGTATCGCTCATGCTTACTCATTCCATTTTACCGACTTACGATGAGCATTCAAAGATTCTGATCCTGGGCTCCTTTCCGTCGGTATTATCCAGGCAACAGGCGTATTTTTACGGGCATCCGCAAAATCGTTTTTGGAAAGTGCTGGCAGCCGTTTTCGGCGAAGAAGTGCCCGAGACCGTTGCGGAGCGCCAGGCGTTTTTGATCGATCATCATATCGCCGTGTGGGATGTGATCGCCTCTTGCGATATTGTCGGCTCGTCGGACAGCAGTATCGAGAATGTGACGGTCAACGATCTGTCGGAAATTTTGTCTAAAGCGAAGATCCGGCAAATTTTTGTGAACGGACGAAAGGCGGAGGAGCTCTACAAAAAATATATCGAGCCGTCCATCGGACGAAAGGCGATCTATCTTCCGTCGACCAGCCCGGCAAATGCAGGTCGGTCGCTTGAAAGCCTGATCGACGCGTGGCGGATTATTCGAGTCGATCTGAAAGCATAGCGAACGAAAATTGCAAACCGCTGACACAAAGCACATTGACGATCAAAGCATACTGTCGAACCGGACAGATGGAAAATGCGAGCAGGATATGCGAAATGATGAGAGAGAAAAAAGAGAGCAATAACAAGCTGAAGCAAGCGGAAACAATACTGAGAAAACAACATCGCGCGAACCGATCAATCAGCTAAACCGACTGAACAAAATTAACCGGCATCAAAGCGAACACGACCAATGCGATCAGACGCAACACAATACAACATAATATAAAACAACAAAACACAATACGGGCAGAAAGATATAAATAAGAAATGATAGGAGAGCATATGACATATCGAATTGCGGTCGGCGGGATTCATATTGAATCTTCAACCTTTACGCCGTATATTTCTTCAGAAAAGGATTTTACGATTCGCAGGGGAGCGGAGCTTTCAGCTCGCTATCCGTGGTTTTGCAAATATGCGGACAAGGCAAAGCTCGTTCCGCTGATCCACGCGCGCGCATTGCCGGGCGGCGTGGTGAGCAGAGCGTTTTTTGAAAAATGGCTGGATGAATTTCTTGCACTGCTGAAAATTGAGATAAAGGCCGGACTGGACGGGATTTTGTTTGATATTCACGGCGCGATGGCGGTGGAGGGTCTGATGGATGCGGAGGGCTTTGTCGCGGAAAAAATTCGCGAGCTCGCGGGCGATCGGGTGATTATTTCCGCGCCGATGGATCTGCACGGCAATGTTTCGGATCGACTGTTTTTTGCTTGTGACCTGCTGACCTGCTATCGAACGGCGCCGCATATCGATGAAGATGAGACGCGCGAGCGAGCTTTTGCTCAAATGCTGTTTGCGCTGGAGCATCCGACGCAGAAGATCCATAAAATAAAGGTGGATATTCCGATCCTGCTGCCGGGTGAGAAAACTTCGACGGAGGTGGAGCCGGGGAAAAGTCTCTACAAAATGATCGAGGAGGTATGCGAAGCTCCCGCCGTGATGGATGCGGCGATCTGGATGGGTTTTCCGTGGGCGGATGAAGCGCGCTGTCATGCGGCGGTCGTTGTGCTCGGCACGCAGGAACGATCGGTGCTCGAAGCGGCAAAAAGGATAAGCGAATATTTTTGGGAAAAGAGGGATGGATTTTCGTTTGTCGGTCCGGCGGACACGGCGGGAAATGCGGTCGAAGCAGCGATCTGCTCCGAGGCGAAGCCGTTTTTTATTTCGGATACGGGGGACAATCCGGGCGCCGGCGGAGCGGGCGATATGAATATTTTGTTGAGGGAGTTCTGCGCGAAGGATGCGCAGCATCCGATCGAAAAAAAGGTGCTGTTCGCGTCCGTTTGCGATCGGGAAGCGATCGAGCGGATCTACGAAAGCAAATGCGGAGACAAAATTTTGTTGGAGCTTGGCGGGAAAATGGATCGCTCCTTCGGCGGGCCGATCGAGCTGGTCGTAGAGATCGACCGACTGTTTGATCAGGAGCGGGCGGGGCGCTCGGCACTCGTGCGCTATAATAATTTTTCGATCATCCTGACGGAAAAGCGGTTTCAGTACGGCACGCACGAGAGCTTTGTTCGTTCGGGTATACGAAATTTTTCGGACTATGATATCATCGTTGTTAAAATGGGCTATCTCGAGCCGGATCTCAGCCGTGCGGCGCAGGGATGGGTCATGGCATTGACACCGGGCGCGGTTCCGCAGGATATTGTGAATATCGAGTACAAAAATCTGAAAAGACCGCTGTTTCCGTTCGATTCGCTCGATGAGAAAAATTCCTTGCGAACGGTGAAGGGGGAGCCGTTGAAATGAAGTCAAGACTGCCGCAGCAATAAATTCTTGCTTTTTCGGTTTATTCTGCGGCGGAATTTCTCATAGCATGTGCCGATTCTTTTGCTTTATACATTGAAACATCCGCCCGTCGATAGATTGTATCAAAATCCTCAAAACAACTTGCAAATACATATCCCGCACTGACGGAAACGGGTGGAAAATCCTCCGCATCCGGAATTTCCGCTTTGAAAGCACCGTTCAAACGGTTTTGCAGGGCGAGAAGGTGCTCATCGGATGCCGCATCCTTCACCAAAACCATAAACTCATCCCCGCCGATTCTCCCGATAACGGCATCTTCATTTGAGAACAAAGAAATGAAATGCTTGGCCGCCTCTACCAAAACCGAATCTCCGATCTGATGTCCGTATTTGTCGTTGACTCCCTTGAAAAAGTTCAAATCGATCATAAATAATCCGATGTTTTTCTGCGGATTCAAAGACATATACTCCCTCGTTCTGGCGTCGAATGCTCTTTTGTTCAACAGTCCGGTCAACGGATCCGTTTCAGCATTCGTTCTCTCCGTCGTGATGTCCATAACAACGGCAAAAATATGCGTAAAGCCTTTTGAATCCTTAACCGCATTCATACTGTCGGATACCCATATCGTTTCTCCGCGCTTGGTGACTATCCGATAGGTAACGGTTACGGAGGTCATCGTCTTGAGCAAATGCTCCAGCGCCGCCATGAATGTGTCGATATCGTCTTTATGGATAATCCCGATGTATTTGCCGTTATGCCGCTCCTTAATCTCATCGATCGTAAAGCCGGAAAGGTCCGTGAAGCCTTTATTCACATAGGTCACTCTCATCTCGGGCTCGATCTCGCAGTGATGCACTCCGCCGGGAATACTTTTGAGATAGGTATCCAGAGATAGCTGCAGATCGGATTTTTCGAGGAAAAACTGTTGATTTGTGGTGCGGATCAGGGCTTTGAAAATATGGATACTGATCATCACAAAAACGGCGCCCCAGAAAATCAGCTGAGACAGAATGACGAAGAACATACAATGATTCCCGTTGTTGCTTAAGAGAATGACAACATAGCCGAAAAGAAAACACACCAACAGGAGAAAAAATATTGCAAAAAAGAATCGGATCTTTTTGTTCAGCAGCATATGGCTGTCATCCGATTTTCTCAACGACAGATAGATATGTATCACATGGATCGTATTAATGAGCATCAATATGGTGGCGAGTATCTTGAAAAGCAGAGCCATAGCTTTTACCTCCTGTATAAATAAAAGAAGCATATACAAAAATTTATAGAAGATATTCAGATCGCATTCTTGTTCTTTGTGTATCCATAGCAAGCTGTCAGTCTTCCGTTGCTGCAATTATTTATCGACACGGCGGAGTTAACGGATAATACTTGCCGGACGGTTCTCGGAAAATTGTACGGAAGGATTCCGACGCCGGCTCGGAAGGAAGAAAATCCTCTTCACTGTATTTTCTTGGGGATTTATGCTATAGTAAAACTATGTTGAAAACAGAAAGGGATATCGAGCGTATCATACAAAAAATTGTGGTTCTTGCTTTTGGACAAGAATATGAAAAGGAAAGTGAGGCCGGGATATTTTGTCACGCTTTGAAGTTAAACGCATCCGATGGAAAAATGCGTAACACCGATGTTGCGGATATGCAAGGAGTATTCCGTATCATCTAATCCGTTCCGTATCCAAACTTGATCGAAAGGATGAGTTTTTATCAACGAAGGTATTATGCTCGAAGGGTGGTTGTTATGAAAGAAAATTGGAATTACTACAAACGAAAGGTATATACCGTTCTTGTGTTTTTGACGATCGTGCTGGGCATGCACGGACTGTATTCCCATTATCAGCCGGTGATCCAAAGACCGTGGCAGCTCTACTCCGTTCTTTTGTATGAGACGATGAAGATGTTTCTTTTTTCTTCGCCGCTGCCATCGGAGAGCTCGCCGACGATCACTTACGAGATCGCAAAATGGATAGCTCCGTTGCTTACTTCCGCTTTGATCCTGACCAAAATCACGAATACGATCTTCCATGCATACAATTCTCTGCGCAACCGATGGAGCAAAAAGCATCTGATCATTTTTGAAAAGATGGAGCATACGGATGTGCTGATCCAAAATCTGATGCGCGGCAGAGAGAGCTATCATATTTCTTTGGTATCAAAGCTGCCTTTTGCCGAGGAATGGAAAACCTATTATGAAAAAAATCGGGTCGCCGTCCATACTGCGGATATCGAGTCCTGTACGCCGAAAGAGTTTCAGGAGCTGATGAACAATCTGCGCATTCATTCGGCGAGCGCATTGATCTTCGGTTCATCCTCGGATCTGGAAAATTATTCGCTCTTTTTGAAGCTGCTTCGTGAGATCGAGCCGAAGAATGAGATCGCCTGTTATATCAAATGCGATTCTCCTTCGATCGCGGTCTATCTGGATGAGGTAACGAGCAGCGAAAAGAAGGAGCGTCCCGCGGTCAGCGGACTGGATATCAATTTGTTCAGCGAGGGAGAATTGAGCATTCGGATGCTCATGAACGGCATCTCCGTGAGGCAGGGGATATTGGAGAAAAATTTTCGCTCATTGCAAGAGCTTGCGTCCGAAAAAGATTGGACTGCGCAGAGGATTGATGAGACACTCGGAGAAATTTCATTTCTGGTTTTGGGCGTCAACGAGCTGATGATGCCTTTTCTGACGCATCTCGCAAATGATCTGACCTTGTCTTTGAGCAAGAAGCCCAAGATCCATATCGTGGATTTTGAAGCGGAATATAAGATGGAGCATTTTTTGGTGAGCCATGAGGAGCTCCAAAATGCGCTGGATATCCATGTAACTTCACTTCATCTGCAATCGCGCCACTTTGCGGCCTATTTGAAAGATCTTAAAGAGAAGCTGCCGCCGACGGCGATATTTTTCTTTTCGTCGGATACCGTTTCGAATCTGGAGTATCTGAAGGTAACGGAGCGATATTTCGGCGATGTTCCGAAGGTATTTCGCAATGCGTCGGGAGTGGATCTGAAAGCGCTGATCCCGCTTGAAAGAAATCGTATTCAGGTTTTCGGGGATATCCATGAGATCATGACGCAGGAAATTCTGATTCGTTCTTCGCTGGATCAACGGGCGAAGGCGTTTAATACGAGCTACAATCAGACGGCGGAGTCGGCAGGGCTATACGGCGGGGCTTCATGGGAAGCGTTGTCGCAGACGAAGAAAAATTCTTCCAGAGCATCGGCGGCTCATGCGCTGCTCAAGGAAGAGATCCTGCGCACGCTGTATCCCGAAAAAAACGATAATGAGCTTTGGGCGATGCTGGATGGATGGTTTGAGGAATTTCGTAAAATACAGCCGCTGCACCGGGATGAGCCGGAGCGTTTTCAAACGGCTTTTTGCGAATATCTGAAAGCACATCCCGTATTGGATTTTCTTTCGCAGCTGGAGCATCAACGATGGTGCAACAGCTATTATGCAATGAATTTCAAATACGGTCCCGAAAAGGATGAGATCAATCGGACGCATCCTTGCCTGATCGAGGATTGGAATGAGATCATCGGAGCGAGATTTTTTTCTTGTCATCCGGAATATGATCTGATCGCAACATTTGCTCTTTTTCCGAAGGAGGAGTGATCATGAGTCAAGAGATACAACAGCGGATCGTGGTGGATGAGTTCCAGCAGGCCGCAACGGAATATAAAGAAAAAAAGTATAAATACGATGCTTTTATCAGCTATCGGCATACAAAGCCGGATCAGGAGATCGCACAGGAGATTCATCGGATGATCGAGACCTTCCGCGCACCGAAGGAATTTGATATCGACGGAGAAAAAACGGTCTTTCGTGTTTTTCGTGACCGTGAAGAATTGGCGGCGAAGGATTTGAGCGATTCGATCGAGGAGGCGCTCCGAAACAGCAAATATTTGATCGTGATCTGTTCAAGGCGCACACCGCTTTCGGAATGGTGTATCAAAGAAATACAAACCTTCCGAAAGCTCCACGGAGACAGCCGCATCATACCGGTGCTGATCGAGGGCGAGCCCTCGGAATCCTTTCCGTATCCGCTTAAAGAGCTGAAACGAAATGAAGGAACAAAAGAACAGGATGCGGATTTGCAGGATCTTTTGGCAGCGGATATACGACCGGACGAATTGCTCCGAAATGCGGAGCTACATTATGAAGAACTGGAAAAAAATGATATCGGTCGCCTGAAAAAGTTGACAAAGGCGTCTCTTGCGCTGCTCAAAACCGAGAAGTATCGCATTATGGCGGCGATTTTGGGATGCACCTTCGGAGATTTGAAGCAGCGAGACAAGGAACGAAAGAACAAGTGGATCCTGTCGGTGGCCTCCGTGGTCAGCGCGGCACTGCTCTTCTTCGGGATCTTTATGTTCAATGCCTACCAAAGAGCGGAGCAGGCGCGTCAATCGGCGGTACAATCCAATGCTTCGATACTGATGAAAAGCGCAAGAGATTTTCTTGCGGAAGGAGACAGCATCAAGGCGATATTGGTGGCGGAGGAAGCGATGAGTCGTTTGGAGCCCTCGATGCCAAATTATGAACTCCTCAAAGCAGAGCAGGAAGCGATCTTCAACGAATCCATTTATCATAGCCGAATATCGCCGCTGACGACCATTGCTACCAAAAACAAGCTGACTTATTTTGCGATCAGCGAGGATGGGAAATATCTTGCGTATGGTCTCGGGAACAATGAAACGGCGATCGCCGATCCCAAGAACGGCGCGTTGATCCGAGTACTTCCGGGGCATACGGAGCAGGTGAAGCTGGTCGCTTTTTCTCCGGGCACGGAAATGGTCGCATCCGCTTCCTTCGACGAAACGACCCGAATCTACGATCCGAGCACAGGGGAAGAGCTTCGGAAGCTGGATACGCCGGGGATCCCGATGCTGCTCAAATTTTCGCAGGACGGAGGAAGGCTGTCGCTGATTCATATCGTCGGGAGCCGTTATGTGGTTTCGGTATACGATACGAAGGATTGGAGTCTGTACGGAGAGCTCGTTATCGAGGATACGATCCTCTATGCGGACATCGACCCCGAAGCAAAAGAGATCGCGCTCGTCATCGACGCGGATGTTCCTGAGCAGCTGACAATAAGGGACATCAAGACCGGAGAGAACCGCCGGACGATCCCTCGGCTAAAGGAGGAGCTTGTCTTGTTGGACGGAACGACTGATACAATCGAGAAAAGCTATCGCTGGGCGAGATATTCCAAGGATGGAGAAAGCCTCCTGGCGGAATCAAGCGGTACGCTGCTCAAATATTCGATCAAAGATAGCAAGCCGGTATTCGAAGTGAAGCGAAGTCCCGACCGGAATTCAAAAGTCCTTGTCGAATCGGAAAACGGCGACACCATTATCATGAAGTCCGGAATCTATATGTTGATTCTCGACGGAAAGACGGGAGAAGAAAAGGAAAGGGTCTATTTTTCGAATATAACGATCGACACTTTTGCGTATCATGACAAAAGCAATATGCTCGTCGTATCCGGAACGGAAGGGAATATCGGAATCTGGCAGGATGGGATCATCTTTGAAAAGAATTTGAAATTCGGAAAAGGGATCGTAACGGAGATGAGCTTTGCACCGGACGGCAGCACGCTCCTTGCGAGCTCGCACGAAAGTCAGCTGATACAGCTCTTTGATCTTTACTCCAGAACGCCGACCCGAGAGATCGAAGCGCAGATCGTAGCCGCATCGGATGACGGCTCAAAAATTCTCTATTATGACGGAAGCAACTTTTTGCTTGCGGACGGCATCGAAAATCCGCCGGAAAAAATCGAGCTTGATCATTGGATCTTCAACAATTATATCGGAGAAACCAGAAACTATCGCATTTCAAACGACGGAAGGTACATTGCTTTTTTGACGAGCAGGTACAAATCGGATCTGATCAATTTCGACTATATGATCGAGGTCCATGATCTGACGGAAAATAAAAAGAAAGAAATCATGATTTCGAGCGCGGAGCTGGGATTCTCATTTACATCGGACTCAAAGCATTTGATCACAGTAGATGAAGCACTCGGTCTTCAAATGTTCGATATCGAGACCGAAAAAACGGTGAAAGCTTATCCGGAGATTCGAAGTAATTCGTACAAGCTTTTTGTCAGCGCAGATATGAAGACCGTTGTTATCAACCGGATTTCGGGGACATCGGATGTCTTTGATCTTGAAACGGGCGAATTCATCGACAAGATCCCGGGCGAAGCGCTGTATGCGGAGGGGGCGGGCGAGGAGCGCCGGATCAAAGGAATCTATAACAATGCGGGGTATGTTTGGACGAAAAGCACCGGAAGCGAGCTTTTTGATTTGGATGAAGCCTTGACCGAGACGCCCGTGGATTTTCGAGATGTGAACCTGTATAATCAGGAAGCGGAGATCCTGCTTGTGATACGAAACAATGACCTGCAGAGGATGTGCTATGTGGTCGACTTCAAGAGTGGACGATTGATCACCAAGTTTCGTTCCTCCGTTGAAGAATATCGTATCAACGGAGCCATCAGCACGGACGGAAAGTCCATCGCGCTGGATCAGTATTATTATCTGGATGCCGCAACGGATATCACGGAAATGAAATTCTTTATGATGAGTAATGTGTACACGATGCTCGATGCCGAAAAAACCCGCGCGATCATCAATGAGATCTGCGGCGGCAGACAGCTGACGGAGGAAGAACAGATTCAAATCGGGATCATAACGCGTGATTCGTAGAGCTTGGCAGATGCCGATAAAAAATTGAGGAATAAAAAATCGAAGATTGCGGAAAAAGACGGAAGATCGCAAAATATCGGGTCATTTCAAATGAGCCTGAGGACACGATACAATGCTAAGAAAGGAAATCGAAAATATGACTGAATTGGAAAAGCTTGAGGCAGGATCGGAATACTGCTATGACGCTCCGGAAGTGGTAGCTCGCAAACGGAACGCGATCATTCAGTGCAGGGAATACAATTTGATCGACGATACGGACTATGATGCTCAGTATGCCAAGCTGAAAGAAATGCTGGGAGCCGTCGGAGAGAAGGTTTGGATCGCAAAGACCTTTAACTTTAACGAAGGGAAGAAAATTTTTATCGGAAACAATTTTTCGTCGAACTACAATCTCACAATACTCGATGACGGGGAGGTCCATATCGGGGATAATGTTATGATCGGGCCGAACACACTGATCACTACGGTGAATCACCCCTTGACCCCGATGGGGCGAAGAGCACATCTCAGCATCGCAAAGCCCGTACACATCGGAAATGATGTCTGGATCGGCGGAAATGTAACGATCCTTCCGGGAGTGAGGATCGGAAACAATGTAGTGGTTGCGGCAGGTGCCGTCGTGAGCAAGGACATCCCGGACAATACGCTTGTAGGCGGCATACCCGCGAAGAAGATCAGGGATATCGAGAATGATGTGTAAGAAGCCTTAGCGACCAAACAAGATAGCCGAGACAAACCGAAAACGATTTTAAGATATTCCATCCGATAAAACGATCCTATCGAGAGCTGCCGTAAAAAGGATATATAAAATTAGGAAGCGATACAATTTTAATATAGAAACGGAGGACAAGCAGCAATGAGCCTGACAGAAAAAATGGATGCGCTGGATAATGATAAAGTCAAAAAGGCGTTCAAAGAATTGGTGGAAGCCTACATTGCCCCGGCATACGGATCAATGTCAAAGCGAGATTTTGACATATTGCTTTTTATGAAGCTGCAGGATTTGGGGATCATAGACCGAAATCCGGAAATATATGATATCGTATCGACACTGAAGGTGACGAGAACCAAGGCGAGAAATCTGCTGTATGAATCCAAAATGAGAAGTACCTCGCCGGCTGCGCTGGATGACGAATTAAAAAATCTGTTATTGAAGCCGATGTTTTTGAAAGACAACGACAAAATCGCCTTTGAAATTGCCAATCCGCTATTATCCGATCATATGCGAGCCAAGCTGAAAAGATTGGGGCATATCACAGACGGTTCATTCTCGCCGGAGCTGATCAGATTAACGGACAAAGCATATATTGCGCTTTTTGAAGAAATGATCCCGGAGGAAGCTTCGGACACAGTTCGTGATGCGCTGATCGCTTGCGGCGCGCGCGAGGATACAAGCCTCAAAGGCGTACTGTTGTCCATGCTTAATAAATTAAGCAAAAAAGTCGTTGGGAGAGTAGGGGAGGATCTGATGGATGAAGCCTCCGAATATTTGCTGCCGATCATAAAAGGAAATATCGACGAGATAAAAAATATTTGCGGACGGCTTTTTTCCGAAAGTTGACGCCAAGCGACAGGAGGATGATGCGAAATGAAACGGAATACTTGTGTTCACCTATGGTTCAAAGGCGAGGATCTGGCGAAAGCAATAGACAAATACACCGGGATATTCGATAACTCGAAGATATTATACTCGACGAGCTTTGAAACTCCGTTTGCCACAACGGCTCAGAGTATGGAGTTTACATTGGGCGGGAAAATTTTCAGAGCGATCAATGCGCAGCCTGCGTTTGAGTTCAATAATTCATTTTCGCTCTGCGTTCTGTGTTCGACTCAAGAAGATTCGGATTCAAAATGGGCTCAGCTCATTTCGAATGGCGGCAAGGAAATAATGCCGCTGGGCAAATATGATTTTGCGGAGCGTTACGGATGGCTTGTAGATGAATTCGGTTTATCATGGCAGGTATTTTTCGGCGGGAAAATGCCGTTTGACTTCGAGGTGGTTCCGTCTTTACTGTATCCTAAAGGAAAAACAAAGGAGGCTTTGGCTTTTTACTCAACAATATTTACGGATTTCGCGGTCAATTTTGTCGACTACCTTGATGAAGAAAAAAATAATATCCTATTCTCCTGCTTCAATATCAACGGCAGCGACTATTTTGCCTATGATAATTTGTCGGATCGGGAATTTCCGTTTAACGAGAGTGCGTCAATAATGATAGAATGCGAAACACAGGAGGAGATCGATTACTACTGGGACAGGCTGTCGGCTGACCCGACTGCCGGGCAATGCGGCTGGACGAAAGATCCCTTCGGCTTATCATGGCAGATACTGCCCAAATTTCTCAGTGAGGCACTCTTTGATCAGGATGCTGAAAAATACAAAAAATTGTCCGGCGCTATGCTCGAAATGAAGAAAATGGATCTTGGAAAATTGAAAAAAGCGGTAGAGAAGTGATCGACAAAATAATTATTCCGAAGGATCCGCTAATACACGGGGGCTGTTTCAACAGCTCCCGATGTTATTTTGTCAATGAAAAATGGATTGTGGGCAAAAAGCGTCGGAACTGATTCCGGTATGTCGGAAATTCGGGGCGCTATAAGATTCATTCATTTTTCATCAATGAAAAAATCCCCTGCCGAGGCAAGGGATCTGATATCCATATTATCGTTTTGAGAATTGAGGCGCTCTTCTTGCTGCTTTGAGACCGTATTTCAATCGTCTGAGCGATGATTTTCCTTGATATTCCGGGCTTTTTTGAGCCTCGGCCCCTCGGTTGTCCTATTCCTTAACCCAAAAAACAGGCCACTTTTACGAGGGGACAGCTTGATGAAATGCAGAATTTACTACATCGAATAGCTGTTCTGGTTTATTATACTTTACTCTTGCATAGATGTCCATAGTTGTCT
>JBGZCE010000114.1:0-7710 GCA_041845175.1 Filifactoraceae bacterium | reverse complement strand
GAATATAAAATTCGAGAAACGGTAAATCAAATTGGTTTACCGTTTTTTGCTTAAAAATGAAAATAGGAGCGTCAATAAATCAAAAAAGGTACTTGGCAAAACGCATCCCATTGAGCATTTACAAGACGGCGTACTATAATACGGCAGAGAAATTCTATACAAATCCATACAATTTCATATTCCATGAAGTCCGGATTGAAAGCTAAAAGCATTGAATTTGCTGCAATTCTATACAATGCATTGAAATTCAAGCAAATATATTATATAATGAGATGTTATTTTTCGAAGAAAGGAAAGAAGAATGAAATTAGGAATTGTTGGACTACCTAATGTAGGGAAGAGTACACTTTTTAATGCAATAACCCTGGCGAAGGCGGAATCGGCGAATTATCCGTTTTGTACGATCGAACCGAATGTCGGCGTGGTGACGGTACCGGATGAGCGGCTGGAGAAGCTGGCTAAAATATATGATTCAAAAAAGCTTGTGCCTACTTATATCGAGTTTTATGATATTGCCGGATTGGTTCGTGGCGCGAGCAAGGGCGAAGGGCTCGGTAACAAGTTTTTGTCGCATATCCGCGAGGTGGAGGCGATCGTTCATGTGGTGCGCTGCTTTGAGGATGACAATATCACGCATGTGGATGGCAGCGTCGATCCGTTGAGAGATATTGAAACGATCAATCTCGAGCTGATCTTTTCCGATATTGAGATGTTGGAAAGACGCCTGGTCAAGACGCAGAAGCTTGCCAAATCGGATAAGAGCCTTGAAAAAGAGATCGCGATCATCGAGCATCTGATGAAGGTGCTGGAGGGATCCGGCTCGGCAAGAACAGCGGAGCTGACGGAGGAGGAGGCGCAATTTGTCGAAACGCTGAATCTTTTGAGCTACAAGCCGATCATCTATGTGGCGAATGTGGCGGAGAAGGATGTCGCCGGGGACGGCGCGGATAATCCTTATGTTCAGACGGTCAGAAGGTTTGCGGCAACGGAAAACTCGAGCGTGGTGGTGGTTTCCGCTCAGATCGAATCGGAGATCGCCGAGCTTTCGGATGAGGAAAAGGCGATGTTTTTGGAAGAGCTCGGATTGAGCGAGTCGGGACTGGACAAGCTGGTGAAGGAGAGCTATGCGCTGCTCGGATTGATCTCGTTTCTGACTGCCGGCCCGCAGGAGACGAGGGCTTGGACGATCAGGCGCGGCACGAAGGCGCCGCAGGCGGCCGGAAAGATCCATTCGGATATCGAGCGCGGTTTTATTCGAGCCGAGACCATTTCATTTGATGAATTGATGCAGCACGGCGGCAATCTGGCAAGCGCCAGAGAAAAGGGCTTGGTGCGTTTGGAAGGAAAGGATTATGTGATGAAGGACGGAGATGTCGTTCTGTTCCGATTCAATGTGTAATATGTATCGCTATCCGTTTTCGATCGCTGCCGAATGCGGAAACAATGCGTTTTCATACGACGCGCGAAAACAAAAGGAAATTTTCGTGTCGAGCTTGATCCATGCGCCGCTCACGGAGATGAAGCAGGGGGAGCACATCGCTTTTTCGGAGCTGGATGAGGACGGTGTTGAGGCAAACTGCTTGGGACTTGCGAATTTTATTCGGCAGGGGAAATTTTTCCTCTTTGACAATCACAACCATTGCTATTATTTTTATAAGCATTTTCTTCGGGAGAATAAGATCGAGGCGATGGATCTCGTTCATGTCGATCAGCATAAGGATATGAGAAGACCGGCAAAAATGGCGGCGGAGCTCGGAGAGGAGATCGATTTGGAGCGGGAATGCTTTCGACTGGGGATCACGCCGGAACGATTTTTGACACTGAAAAACGACTACGGGTCGACCGGAGAATTTGAAACGGAATGCTTGGATTTTTTGTACACGCAGACGGAGCTTCATGTCGGAAATTTTATCGTTCCGTTGCTGGAGGAAGGAAGAATAGCGAATTTACGGATCGTCGATTCACAATATACGATGCAAAACTTTTTGAAGGAGGATTTGTCGGAGCGCTATGCGCTGGATTTGGACCTGGATTTTTTTGCAAAGGAGATGGATTACATCGATCGGAAGCAAAAAATCGAATTTGTTTGCGATCTGATGTGTTCGGCAAGCGCGGTGTTCATAGCAAGCAGTCCGTATTTCATTTCCTTTGAGGATGCACACAAAGCATTGAGCGAGATTTGTGAGCGATTCTCGAGCCGTTTCAAATAGTTTTTCAATTTTGTTTGAAAAACTTGATCGTTATGGTATAATACGAATGATGCGAGTATCATTTTTAGGAGGCAAAATGAGTCAAATTTTGAGTAAAGAGAAGAATGTAGTAAAGTTTAATTTGGAGATCGAAGCAAATGTTTTTGACGATGCGATCAAAAGCGCATATCAGAAAAACAGAGGAAAGTTCAATATTCAAGGATTCAGAAAAGGAAAAGCCACTCAGGCGATGATCGAAAAAATGTATGGCGAAGCGGTTTTTTATGACGATGCGATCGACATCGTATTTCCGCCCGCTTATTCAAACGCGATCAAAGAGCTTGAGCTGGAAGTTATAGATAGACCTTCCGTCGATATCGAGTCGATCGGGAAGGGAGAAAAGCTGGTCATGCTCGTTGAGGTCCAGGTGAAGCCGGATGTGACGGTCGGCGAATACAAAGGACTGGAAGTGAAGAAGGTAGAATCCGAGGTGACGGATGAGGACATCGACCACGAGCTCGGACATCGTCTGGAGGAGCATGCGAGATTGGTTGTGATCGAAGATCGTCCGGTCAGGAACGGCGATATCATCCGCCTTGATTTTTCGGGCAGCGTGGACGGCGTTTTGTTTGACGGCGGAACGGCGGAGGATTTTGAATTGACCGTAGGGTCCAATTCATTTATTCCGGGCTTCGAGGAACAGCTTGTCGGGCTTGCGATCGGGGAGAAAAAGGATATTCAGGTCACTTTCCCGGAGGACTACCATTCGGAAGATCTGAAGGGCAAGCCGGCGGTATTTGCCGTGAAGGTAAATGAAATAAAAGAAAAGCAGGTGCCGGAGCTGGATGATGAGTTTGTTTCCGAGACGACGGAGTTTGAAACGGTAGACGAGCTCAAAAGCAATATCCGTGAGAGCTTGGCGTCAGGAAAGCTCGAATATGCTCAGAATATGATGAAAAACGAGCTTGTGCTGAAGCTTGCCGAGGTGACGGAGGTGGAGATTCCCGAGGTGATGATCCAAAACGAGATCCAGGCGATGATCGGCGACTTTGAGCAAAATTTGAGATATCAGGGATTGAATCTGGATTCTTATTTTGCATATTCCCAAACGACAAGGGAAAGTCTTGCGGAAAATATGCGTCCGGATGCCCGGACGAGAGTGAAGATCAGCCTGGGAATGGCTCAAGTGGCAAAGCTTGAGGGTATTTCCGCAACGGAAGAGGACTTCGACAAGGAGTACCAAAAGCTTGCGGATATGTACAAAATGGATATCGAGCAGATCAAGAGCATTTTCAAAAGCTCGGACATGGGCTTGGAGCATTCGATCATTTCAAGAAAAACCATGGATTTCCTTTTAGAAAACAGCAAATTAATATAATATATTCAAATACAGTAGTATCTGCTACTGTATTTTGAGCAAATAGGAGGTAGAATATGCCATATGTACCGATAGTCGTCGAACAGACGGGTCGAGGCGAAAGAAGCTACGATATTTATTCGAGGCTTTTGAAGGATCGAATTATTTTTCTCAGTGATGAAGTGAACGATGCGACCGCATCTTTGATAATTGCGCAGATGTTGTTTTTGGAGGCGGAGGATCCTGAGAAGGACATCCATTTCTATATCAACAGTCCGGGCGGCTCGATCACGGCAGGGCTTGCGATCTATGATACGATGCAGCTCATTCGGCCGGATGTATCGACGATCTGTGTAGGCATGGCGGCGTCGATGGGCGCGTTCCTGTTGGCCGCCGGAGCAAGCGGAAAGCGATATGCGCTTCCGAATTCCGAAATTATGATCCATCAGCCGATCGGCGGTTTCCGAGGGCCGGCTACGGATGTAAAAATCTATTCGGATCGTATTTTGAAAAGCAAGGAAGAATTGAACCGCGTATTGGCTGAAAGAACGGGTCAGCCGATCGAAAGAATACAGCTCGACACGGAGCGGGATAATTTTATGAGCGCGCAGGAGGCGAAAGCATACGGCTTGGTCGATGCGATCATGGAACGGCGCGTATAAAAAGGAGAGTAACGACGAATGAAACAAAATGATGAGAAAACTACTGTAAGATGCTCATTTTGTGGGAAAGGACAGGATCAGGTAAAACGATTGATCGCCGGACCGAACGATATCTATATTTGTAATGAATGTATCAGCCTCTGCGAGGCGATCATCAGCGAAGAAATGGAAAACGAAGGCGTAGACGGCGATCTTACCTTGCCGAAGCCGAAAGAAATGAAAGCCATTTTGGATGAATATGTCATCGGACAGGACAGTGCGAAAAAGACGCTTGCCGTTGCGGTATACAATCACTACAAGAGGATCAATGCAAAGCAGGTGGCGGGAGAAACGGAGCTTCAAAAGAGCAATGTGCTGTTGCTCGGACCGACCGGTTCGGGAAAAACCCTGCTTGCACAAACGATGGCGAATATCCTGAATGTGCCTTTTGCGATCGCCGATGCTACCGCGCTGACGGAAGCGGGCTATGTCGGCGAGGATGTTGAAAATATTTTGCTTAAGCTGATTCAAGCGGCAAATTTCGATATTGAACGAGCACAAAAGGGGATTATCTATATTGATGAGATCGACAAGATCGCGAGAAAATCCGAAAACACCTCCATCACCCGGGATGTTTCGGGTGAAGGCGTTCAGCAGGCACTGTTGAAGATCATCGAGTCGACCAAGGCGAATGTTCCCCCGCAGGGGGGCAGAAAGCATCCGCATCAAGAGTTCCTGCAGATCGACACCACCAATATCCTGTTTATTCTCGGCGGAGCATTCGATGGGATGGAAGAGATCATCAAACGCCGAATCAGCAACAAGAGTATGGGCTTCGGGGCGGAGATCATTTCGGATAATGAATTGAAGAACCAAAATATCCTCGAAAAAATCGAAACGCAGGATCTGATCAAATACGGCCTGATTCCGGAATTTGTCAGCCGAGTGCCGATCGTGGTATCGCTGAAGCAGCTTGATGAAGAGGCGCTCGTAAAGATTCTGACCGAGCCTAAGAATGCGCTGATCAAACAATACAAGCGACTTTTTGACATTGACGATGTCGAGCTTGTCGTGGAAGAGGACGCATTGATGGCGATTGCCAAAAAAGCGCTCCAGAAAAAAACCGGCGCAAGGGGCTTGCGAACGATTTTGGAAAATGTGATGCTCAATGCCATGTATGAAGCACCTTCGGACGAGGAATTGAAAACCGTTATTATTACGAAGGAGAGCATCGAGGACAAGGAAGAACCGACCTTTGTAAGAGAGAAGCTGTTGGATATTCCGAAAGAAACGGCATAAATAACAACTGTGAAAATAAACCGGACAAACGGTTTATTTTTGCAGTTTTACAGATAAAGAAAGAAAGGTTTTTATGAGCAAAAAGCAGTCAAAAGAATATATCACCTTACCGGTGCTTGCGTTGAGAGGGATGTCGGTGTTTCCGTCGACGATCACGCATTTTGAAGTGGGAAGAGAAAAATCTCTTTTGGCTTTGGACTTTGCAATGGAAAATGACCAGCTGATTTTTTTGACGACCCAGAAGAATATGGATATCGAGTTTCCTCTGGAGGAAGATATCTACAAGATCGGAACGATCTGCAAGGTGAAGCAGACGCTGAAAATTCCGGGGAATAATCTGCGGGTTCTGGTGGAAGGGCTCGGCAGGGGCCGAATCGAAAAGCTCACCCAAAACGATCCTTTTTTTGAAGCGGATATCGAGCATATTTTCGACAAGCCGATCCGAAACGAAAAGACGGTATCCGCACTGATGGATATCGTAACAGAAGCGTTTGAAGAGCTGATGAAGGAAAACGGAAAAAATGCGCAGGAGTTTTTTGATTTGGGCATCGATTTGGATGATGCGGGCGTCTTTTCGGACAGCATGGCAAGCTATATCGGTCTGAAATCGAGCGTTGTTCAAGAGCTGATCGAGCAGCTTGATCCGGAAAAGCGATTGAACACGATTTATGTGGCGATCAAAGAGGAGCTCGCAACGAGAGAAATCAAGAAGCGTGTTGAAAAGCGCGTCAACAAGCAGGTATCGAAGCAGCAAAAAGATTATTACTTGAGAGAACAGATCAAGGCGATCCAAAAGGAGCTCGGAGAAGACGACACCTTCGCCGACGAGATCGAATCCTATCGAAAAAAGCTGAAGGATCTGAAATTGAAGGAGAAGGTCACCGAGAAGATCAACAAGGAAATCGACAAACTGGCAAGGATGGCCTCGTCCTCTTCCGAAGCGGTCGTGACGAGAAATTATATCGAAACCTTGCTGGATATGCCTTGGAATCATTCGACGACGGACAATGAAGATCTGAACAGATCCATTGAAATTTTGGAAGCGGAGCATTTCGGACTGGAAAAGGTGAAGGAGCGCATTGTCGAGTTTTTGGCTGTGCGCCAGCTCAGCGACAAAATGAAAGCGCCGATCATCTGCTTATTGGGGCCGCCGGGAGTCGGAAAGACATCCATTTCAAGATCGATCGCCAATGCGATGAACCGTAATTTTGTAAGGATGTCTTTAGGAGGCGTTCGGGACGAAGCGGAGATCAGAGGACACCGAAGGACATATGTCGGCGCGATCCCGGGAAGGATCATCAACTCGATCAAGGAAGCGGGAACGAACAATCCGGTATTTTTGTTGGATGAGATCGACAAGATGGCATCGGATTTCAGAGGCGATCCGGCATCTGCGATGCTGGAGGTGCTGGATCCGGAACAGAACAAAGAATTTACGGATCATTATTTGGAAGTTCCGTTTGATTTATCGCATGTGGTATTCATTACGACGGCAAACAACGCATCCTCGATCCCGGCACCGCTTTTGGACAGAATGGATCTGATCGAGATTTCGGGATATACCGAGCTTGAAAAGCTTCAGATCGCAAAAAAATATCTGATCGCCAAGCAGGCGGCCGAAAACGGATTGCCGAAGGATTTTCTGAAAATCAGCGATGATGTGATCAAATACATCATCAACAACTATACGCGCGAGTCGGGCGTTCGTAATTTGGAAAGACGCCTCGGCAAGATCGCGCGGAAGGTCGCGGTCAAGAAGGTGAAGGAGCCGAGCTTGAAATCGCAAAGGATTCAGATCAAGGATGTCAAAGAATTCTTAGGAAAAGAAATAAAACGAAATGAAGTCGAGGTCACGCAAAGCAAGGTCGGTGAAGCGACCGGAATGGCATGGACTCAAGTCGGCGGCGAAACTCTGAGCATCGAGGTTTCCGTTATGGAGGGCGGCGGCAAGATCGAACTGACCGGACAGCTCGGTGATGTGATGAAGGAATCCGCACGAGCGGCGATCACCTATATCCGCTCGATCGCCAAAAATTACAGGATCGAACCGGATTTCTACAAAACCAAGGACATCCACATCCACATTCCGGAAGGTGCGATTCCGAAGGACGGTCCGTCTGCCGGAATCACATTGGCAACGGCGGTATTGTCCGCTTTGAGCGAGATCCCGGTAAAGGCTTCGGTCGCAATGACCGGAGAGATTACGCTTCGCGGTAGGGTATTG
>JBGZCE010000113.1:0-3048 GCA_041845175.1 Filifactoraceae bacterium | reverse complement strand
GTTTGTAATGATGCGATCGCGCTTTTGGGTCGCTACGGCAAAGGAAATCAGCGTCGGCGGAACATCCATGTCTTTGTAGGTTCCGGACATCGAGTCCTTGCCGCCGATCGGCGGGATCCGAAGTGCGCTTGTTACTTCGTACGCTCCGAGCAATGCGGTGAAGGGCTTCGCCCATTTGCGCGCATCCTTGCCGAGCTTTTCAAAGTATTCCTGCATCGACAGCCGTGCTTTGAGCGGGTCGGCGCCGTGCATCGCCAGCTTGCAGAGCGATTCGACTACCGCGTAGTATGCACCGAGATACGGATTTTTTTCGGACAATACCGGATCGAAGCCGTAGCTCATCAGGCTGACCTCTTTCGTTCTCCCCTCGAGACTCGGAAGCTCGGAGACCATCGCTTGCGCCTGGGTAATCTGGTTTTTTCCGCCGAGTGGAGAAAGCACCGTCAGCGCACCGATGGAGGCATCGAAGTTTTCGATCAGATTTTTGCGGCCGGCTATACGGATGTCGCGGATATGGTCATAAATCGCTTCGAGCGGCCGGCGCTCGTCCGGCTCGATCCGCCCCTGTGTCGGCACGATGACGGATTGCTTGCGCTGTGCGCCGGAGGAGTCGATAAAGCTTCGATCAAGATCGACGATCACCTGATCATGATATTTCATCACAAGCCTACCGCTGTCGGTGATGTCCGCCACATGCGTCGCTTCGAGGTTTTCTTCGTAGCAGAGCTGCATAAATTTTTCTCGATTTTTTGCGTCGATGACGACCGCCATACGCTCCTGCGATTCGGAAATGGCGATTTCCATCGGGGAAAGTCCCTGATATTTCAGCGGTACGCGCTCAAGATAGATCTCGATCGAATCGCTCAGCTCACCGATCGCCACGCTGACGCCGCCGGCGCCGAAGTCGTTGCATTTTTTGATCAGAGATGCCGCTTCGGGATTTCGGAACAATCGTTGCAGCTTTCGCTCGATCGGCGCATTTCCTTTTTGCACCTCGGCAGAGGATTTTTTGACGGATTGCTCGTCGTGTGATTTGGATGATCCGGTCGCCCCACCGATGCCGTCGCGTCCTGTGCGTCCGCCGATCAGCAGTACGATGTCTCCGGTGATCGGGGTTTGGCGAATGACATTTTTTTGCGGCGCCGCACCGATGACCGCGCCGACCTCCATCCGCTTGGCAGCATAGCCCGGATGGTAGACTTCATCGACATAGCCGGTTGCCAATCCGATCTGGTTCCCGTAGGAGCTGTAGCCTCGCGCCGCTTCGGTCGTGATCTTGCGTTGGCTGAGCTTGCCGTCGATCGGCTTTGCGTTTTCAGGCCGCGGATCGGCGGAGCCGGTAATCCGCATCGCCTGATACACATACGCCCGCCCGCTGAGCGGATCGCGGATCGCACCGCCGATGCAGGTGGATGCGCCGCCGAAGGGCTCGATCTCCGTCGGATGGTTGTGCGTTTCGTTTTTGAACATCAGAAGATACGGTTCGACCACCGTTGTGCCGTCCCACTTTTCGATCTCCACATCGACCTTGATCGAGCAGGCATTGTTTTCTTCGGATATTTCAAGATCCTGCAGCTCGCCCTTTTTCGTCATCGAGCGCGCAACGATCGTTGCCAGATCCATCAGCGTGACCGGCTTGGTGTGCCCGATCGTCGTTCGCTCCGCCAGATACTGTTCAAGGCTTTGCCTGATCCTTGCCGACAGCGGATCCGCTTCGTTTTCAAAATCGATATGCTCCAGCACCGTGTTGAAGGTCGTGTGGCGGCAATGATCCGACCAGTAGGTGTCCAGCATTCGGATCTCGGTTTCGGTCGGGTTTCTTCTTTTTTGCTTGAAATACTGCTGAACGAGCTCGAGGTCTTCATCGCTCATCGACAGTCCGAGCTTTGCCGAAAAGTCTTCGAGCTCCTCCGCCAAGAAATCGACAAAACCGTCCATGATGTTGTTCGCCGTATTTTCTTCAAAGGATTCGTCCAGTCGGGACGGTATGCCGAGCAGCGCACCTTCCTCCTGATCGACCGGATTGATCAGCAGCTTTTTGATCCTCGCGCGATCGGCGCTCGAAATATCGCCGCCGAGTGCATACACATTGGCGCAGCGAACCGAGATCTCCTTGCCGAGCGTCGCGGCAATCGTGTCGATCACGCCCTGCTCGCGCTGATCGAACTGCCCCCGATGGTACTGCACCACGATCGGATCGAGCAGCTCCTTCTCCAGCAGCAGCGCGTCCGCTCCGAAATACACCCTGTCGATCGGCGGCTCGCTGAATACGGTCGACAGCACCTGACGGTAATCCGCCGGCTCCAGTCCCTGCACATCGTACCGGATAAAGCTTCGCAGCTTGTCAAGCTCGATGCCGAGCTCGCTACGGACGCTCTGACGCACCTTCTCGGAATAAATATCATACGCCGGCTTTTTCTCGATATAAATCCGCTGCACCATCGGCGCGATATCCGGACGGTAGTAGGAATCCTTGAACGAAATCCGCTCGATCGTTGCCGTCACCTTGCGATCGGCCTCCTCGTAGCTGTCCGCCGTGTCCGTGATGCTGAGTACGCGACCGCCCGAGGTGACGACATAGCCCTCCGAAAGCGCCGTTCCGCCGTGAAAAATTTTGGACATCGCGCTTTCGAGCCCCTCGATGCGATAGCCCGTCTTGTAGCCCTCCGGATAGCCGCCCGAGGCGAGCACCACCGTCAGCGCTTTTTTGTCGGAGATTTTGAGCTTCACCTCCGACAATCTGCCCTCCGTTGTCTTTTGCATCACATCGAGCAGATCGGATTCGACCAGCTGTAGGATCGACTGCGTTTCCGGATCGCCGAAGCGCGTATTGAATTCAAGCACCTTGATCCCGCTTCCGCCCGCCATCAGTCCGACAAACAAAATGCCGCGAAAGTCCAGCTCTTCTTTTCGTATCCCCACAAGAAAAGGCTTCAGCACCTTCTCCTCGATCTCGTCGATATATCGCTCCGCCTGGTAATTTGGCGCATAGGTCCCCATACCGCCGGTGTTCGGCCCTTTCTCGAATGTGCCGGCGCGTTTGTAATC